>NZ_CP022707.1:2482500-2782500 GCF_025340265.1 Novosphingobium sp. 9
GGCGGAGGCGAGATCGGCCACCGCGTGATGCAGTTCCTCGATCTGCGAATCGCGCTGCGCCAAGGCGTTCTCGATCAACGCAATCGCCGCAGCCTGATCGAGGCCCTGTATGACGGGCGCGGCCTGATACGGGGCGGGTGCAGCTTCCGGCATCGCGGCCAGAGGGGCCGCCAGCGGCGCGACTTGCTCTGCCACCGGCGTCACCAGCGAGCGGGTGCCATCGGCATCGAGTTCGGCCATGACCTGATCGAGCATCGTCGTCTCGATCCGGTTGCGACGCTCGACCGCACCCAGCAGCAACAGGCGGTTGACCACCTGATTGATCCGGCGCGGGATGCCCCCGGTCGCCTCGTGCAGCGCGGGATAGATATCCGGGTCGATGTCCGGGTTGCCCTGCCAGCCGACGCGCGAAAGACGGTGTTCGATATAGCCGCGCACTTCGCCGGGCTGCATCGCGCCCAGATGATGCGTGGCGATCACGCGCTGGCGAAGCTGCTCCAGATGCGGGCTTTCCAGCAGGGTGTGGCGGAACTCGGGCTGGCCCAGCAGCAGCGTCTGCAGCAGCGGGTGTGAGCCGAGCTGGAAGTTCGAGAGCATGCGCAGCTCCTCGATCGCCGTGACCGAGAGGTTCTGCGCTTCGTCCACGATCAGCAGGCAGCGACGGCCCGCGCGGGCCTCTGCATGGAGGAAGGCCTCCACCGCGCCCAGCGCCGAAGCCTTGTCATGCCCTGCCACCCGCAGCCCGAAGGCCTGCGCGGCGACATGGACGATCTCTTCGCCGTCCAGTGCGCTGGTGACGATGTGCCCCACCGTCAGCCGCGCCGGATCGATGGTGTCCATCAGATAGGCGACGAGCGTGGACTTGCCCGCGCCGACCTCGCCGGTGATGACCACGAAACCTTCGCCTTGCGCAAGACCGTAGCCGAGATAGGACAGCGCCTTGCGGTGCGTCTGGCTCTCGAAGAAGAAGGCAGGATCAGGCGTCAGCTGGAAGGGCCGGCCATTGAGCCTGTAGAAGTCATCGAACATACGTCGTCCCTCCTCGGGCCTTAGAAACTGTAGCGCACGCCCACCAGGGCGGACGCGGACCAGATATCGTCGATGGAGGGATCCTTGCGGGTGATCCCGTCCAGTGAAAGCGCTGCCGTGGCGCGCAGGCGCTCGGTCAGCAGGCGGTAGTAGGCGGCGGTGATGCCGTAGCCGGTCGAGTCCGAATCGATCGCGTCCGTGCTCGTCAGCCAGTTGACATAGGCCGTGGCAGACCAGCCCGCATTCGTGCCGAGTTGGCCATTCACATAGGCGTTGATCCACGTATTCTCGTCGATCACGCCATCCGCCGACGCCAGAATCGTGCCCTGAGCAGCGATGTAGTTGCGGCGATCATACCCTGCCGCGAGCCCCGCGCCCAGCCTGCCGAAGCGCCAGCCGTAGCTTGCCATGATACCACGATCGCGGAACGTGGAAGAGCGCACCGATCCCAGCACCCCGGAAAGGCAGGTGCCGCCGTCGACCGAGGACACGCAGCCTTGCAATTCGCCCGTAACCGGATCGCGAATGACGGTGAAATCATCCGGCAGGCTGTCCAGCGTGCGATCAAGCTGGCCACCGAACCCGGCGACGTTGTCGTAGACCGAGATGTTCAGCGAACTGCGATCATTGGGCGCATAGGCGAACATCCCACCGAAGCTGGTGCTGCCATAGCGACGCCCGATATGCGCGCTGGCGGAGGTCCGCGGACTGGGCCGCCACATCACGCCGACATCCCAGGTCAGGCCGGTCACATCGTAGGACAGCACGCGCGGGCTGGACTTGTCGGTAACGTAGCGTCCGTGGCTGTCGATTTCGGGATTGCCGTTAGCGTCGTAGACGGCATCGCGGTTGCCCATCGTCACGTCTTCGTAGCCGAGCGAACCGGTCATCTGCACCGTGCGGCTGACCGGGACGGTCACGATGCCGCGCACCTGGATATCACGCACACGCTGGTCGAGGTTGGAGATGTTCTCCTGGTAGAACGTGCCGCCGACACCCAGCCCGACAGGCGCAATGGTGCCCGGTGCAAAGCCCGCCTCCAGATCGGCCATCTGCGTCCGGCTCTTGTCGAACACATCGACCAGAGGGCTGTCCGCGCTGGCGCGATAGGCATTGCTCTGCCCGACCTTGGTATAGCCGATGCGATAGTTGGCGGAGAGATCGAGATCGCCGATCCGCGAGGTATAGGAAGGCCCCGCATAGACCGAATAGATATCGGTATTGCCAAGGCTGTCGGCGATACCGCTGGAAATTGCGGTGCCGCCCGTCACGCTCGCACGGGTGGCGAGACCGCCCGCCTCCAGCGTCAGTCCGCGGGCCAGCGTGGTGTATCCACGCACAAGGCCGCTCACCGCATCACCATCGGAGGCGTTCTTGCTCCAGCCGAAGTGGTGCTCGTACCGCACCGACGCCGCCAGACCGTTTCTGCGACCCGTGATGCTGGCATCGGCACCGACAGCGGCCTGCGTATAGGTCAGCACGTCATCGACGGGTGCGAACTGTGCGTTCACGATCTGGTCGATCTCAATGTAGGGCGTGATCTGGACCTTGCGTCCCTTGTCATCCGCCGCACGGGCCGCGCGCTTTTCGCTGCGTGTCGCGCCCACGTCCGCCGGCTCGCCACCCGGCCCGGACGATGTGCCGACCGAATCGTAGCCCATTGTCTGCGCACCGGCAGCCTGCGGCAAAGCAAGCGCCGCCACGCCTGCCAGCGCGAGCATCTTCGCCGTATATGTCCCCCCGTTCGCGCGCATCATCCGGTGTACCCGTAATAGGTGCCGAACTTGCGCCCGCTGGGGCTGAACTGCGCGGCGTTGAGCAGCAACTGGATGTTCGGGCAGGCCGACAGCAGCGAGATCGCGTCTTCCAACGCGCCCTGCCCCGTGCTGTCGGCGCGCACGACGATCATCGTCTGGCCGACATACTTCGCCAGTTCCGGCGCGGTCGAGGCGGCGAGAACGGGCGAGGAATCGAAGATCACGATGCGGTGCGGCGCATGCTCGGTCAGCCGGTCCAGCACGCGTGCCGTGCGCGAGGAGGAGATATATTCGCTGTCGTGGCTGCTGGCGTCGCCTGCGGGCAGCACCCAGAGCCCCGGAATATCGGTGCCCAGCACGAAGTCGGCAACGTCCGCATCCTCGTTCATCACCGCGTCCATCAGGCCGGGACCACCGGGCAGACCCAGCGCCGAGAGGATCGAGGGCTTGGCGAAATCGGCATCGACCAGCAGCACTTCGCTCTCGGTTTCCGCGGCGATCGACAGCGCGAGGTTGAGCGAGCAGTAGGTCTTGCCCTCGCCCGGATGCGGCGAGCAGACCAGCACGCGCTGCGCCGCGCCGCCTGCCTTCTGGCGGCGCAGATCGGCGGCGTGGACAAGCAACTGGCGCTTGACGATGCGGAACTCCTCCAGAAGCGCAGTCACGGCGCCTTCCGGTACGATCAGCCCCTGTTCGCGAAGTTTCTCGCGGTCGACCGGATGGCGCACTTCCGAGAAATGCGGCGGAGTATTGAAGGCAATTCCCGCATCCTCCGCGACCGGCGAAATCTCGCCTAGAGCGGGAGCGGGAGCGGGAGTGGCTTCGACCGGCGTCGCCTGAACGGGCTCCGCCACAGGTTCTGCGGGCACCTTGGCAACAGGCGCAGGCGGCACCGCGACCGGGCGCGTCAGATAGCTGTTGAGGTCGAAATGACCGGCCACCCGCTCGATCAGCGATTCGCCTTCGGCCTTGGGCCCTTCGTGGTCTTCGGACATCGGGATCCTGCTGTGCTCGTTCATCGCTTCGCTCACGCCACCATGCCGCGCTGGATGAATTCCACCGCCAGCAGCACGAAGCACAGTCCGCCCAGTGCGACTGTCGCCCCATAGAAGTACTTCAAACGACGGTTGCGCTGCAAACGTGCCGTTTCGGTGAGATTACGCGAGATCGCCCCCAGCACCGGCAGGCCCGTGGAACGCTCCAGCGCCGCCGTGGTCGAATAGACCGAACGCAGACGGCTGAGAATGAAGGCACCCGCGCAGCCACCGCCCAGCCCCGCGATCAGCACGCCGATAAGCAGGATCGGACGATTGGGCGCAACCGGCGTGCGCGGCGTCGTCGGCGGATCGACCACCTCGAACTTCACGGCTTCGCGCTCGGTCTTCACCTCACCGCGCAGACGCAGTTCCTCGCGATCCTGCAGCAGCTTGTCGTACTGGTCGCGAAGGACGTCATAGTCACGGCTGATGCGCTGTGCCTCGGAGGCGAGTTCCGGGTCCTGGATCGACGAGGCCTGAAGCTGCGCCACTTCGGACTGCACACCGGCACGGCGCGAGATCAGCGCTTGCACGGTCGCCTCGCGGTCTGCGCGCATCGATTCGAGCGAGGCATAGGCCGGGTTGGGCACACCACCGCCGCCCGATGCCTTTTCGGCAGCCGCAGGCCCGCGCAGGGCCGCGATCTGGTTCTTCGCCGCGATCACGTCAGGGTGGCTGTCGGTCAGCCCGCGCGCCTTCATCGAGGACAGGTTCGCCTCCGCCTGCGCCAGCGCGCCGGACGCACTGCCCACGCTGCCGCCCGGAAGCGTGCGCGGCGTGCTGGCAAGCTGGCCGGTGATGGCCGCCAGCGCGCTCTGTGCAGCCGTCAGATCGGCGTCGATATCGCGCTGGTTCGAGCGGGCGTTTTCGAGGTTCTGCACGACGGCGGCGCCGCCTTGTACCATCTCGGGATGCGCGGCCTCGAACGCGGTACGCTTCGATTCCGCAGCTTCCAGTTCCTTTTCGCGCTGATCCAGCTGGCGGTTCACGAACTCCAGCGTCTCGACCATGTCACCGCGATTGCCCGCGAGGTTCTCTTCGCGGAAAATGTCGATCATCTTCTGCGCGATGTCCTGCGCCAGCTGCGCGTTCTCGGCATCCGAATACGAGCTGTAGCTGGCCGTCGCGGTGATCTGGAACAGGTTGTCCTGCTGCGCCACGACCGAGACGTTGTTGGCGAGCGTCAGCACCGCCGATTCCATCTGCTTGGGGCTGGTGATCGTATCGCCAAGGCGCGTTGCACGCACCACTTTCTCAAGGTTCTTGGCGCTGGTCAGCGTCTGGCGGATGCGGTCGATATCGCGCTTCTTGTCGGCAACACCGATGCCCACCTGCTCGGCCAGTGCGTCATCCAGCTGGATGAAAATCCGCGCCTGCGACTGATAGCTGTTGGGCACCATCGCCACGGCCAGCCAGCCGAGCAGACAGATCGCCCAGGCCAGCGCCAGCGCAATCCAGCGCCGCGTCCACACGCTGTGCAATGCGCTGAGGATCTGTTCCTGAAGAGCGTTCATCGCCTACCCCTGACCCGCGCCCAGCTCAGAACATGCTCTCGGGGATGATGATCACATCGCCCGGCTGAAGCATGACGTTGGCCTTGCTGTCACCCTTCTTGAGCAGATCGCTGAGGCGCAGCGCATATTCCTTCTGCTTGCCGCTGGTCTTGTCGAACCGGATCAGCCGCGCGCGATTGCCCGCTGCGTATTCCGACAGGCCGCCCACCGCGATCATCGCGTCGAGCACGGTCATGTTCGCGCGGTAGGGAATGGAGGCGGGCTTTTCGGTAGCCCCGACAACGCGAATCTGCTGGCTGAACGTGCCCGAGAAGCTGTCCACGATCACCGAGACCAGCGGATCCTCGATATATTGCGACAGTTGCAGACGGATATCCTCGGCCAGCATCGCCGGAGTCTTGCCGACGGCAGGCATGTCGCTGATCAGCGGCGTGGTGATGCGGCCGTCAGGGCGAACCTGCACTTTCGCGCTCAATTCGGGGTTGCGCCAGACGAAAATCGTCAGGTTGTCGAGCGGCCCGATGCGGTATTCCTCGCCCGGCCCTTCCTGCATCGCCACGAAGGAGGCAGGCGGAAGCTGCGGCGCCTTGGCCGTCGTCGCACACCCGGTCAGCGCCGTGCTGGCAAGCGCGCTGGCGGCAAGGATGGAGGCAAAACGGTTGCGCGGCATGCAGGACTTCCCTCAGCGTCATCGTTAATCACAAGCGTCAGAAAGCCGCCCATGCGATGACAAGTTCCCCCTGAATATCAGGGAAAAGGGTGAACATTGCGTTAGTCTTGAAGCGAGATTCGAGCAGCAGTCCCGAAACGGGACTGCGATCAGACACGGATCAGACCAGCATCTCCACGGCAGCGCCCTGCCCCAGGAAAGCGGCAGGGCTGGCGCTTGCCCCATAGGCGCCAGCGCAGAAAACCACCGCCAGATCATCCACATCCGCGCGCGGAAAACCGCCCTTGTCGGCCAGCTTGTCCAAGGGCGTACACAGGCATCCGACGATGCTCGCCTCTTCCTCGACCTCGGCGCCGAAGCGTGTCGCGATCGCGCTGGGATAATTGCGCCGCACCACCGTTCCGAAGTTGCCCGAGGCAGCTAACTGGTGATGGAGCCCCCCATCAGTGATGAGGAAAACTTCGCCGTGGCTGACCTTGCGATCGATGATTCGCGTCAGATAGACCCCGCCTCGCCCACCAGATGGCGGCCCAGTTCGATGCAGAACTGGGTATCGCGAAGCACATCGGGCAGCGCCGCGAAGGCCTCACCCAACCGCTCGCCAACCAGCACCGTGTCGAGCGGCGCGTCGCCGGGGAAATAGGGAATGCCGAAACCGCCACCCAGATTGCAGTGCGGCAGGTCGACGCCTGCTTCTTCGACCAGCGCAGCGGCGAGCTCGAGCGTCTGCAACTGCGTGGCGGCAATCGCCTCGGCATCGAGCGCCTGACTGCCTGCAAAGATGTGAAAGCCACGCCACTCGGCGCCACTATCGACGATCAGGCGCGCGAGTGCGGGCACCCGCTCGGCATCGATGCCGAAGGGCTTGGCGCCGCCGCCCATCTTCATGCCCGAACCCTTGAGATCGAACGATGGATTGACCCGGATCGCCAGACGCGGCGCGATGCCCAGCCGCTCACCGATCATCAGCGCACGACGCGCCTCAGCCTCCGATTCGAGGTTCAGCGTCACGCCGGCGGAAATTGCCGCCTCCAGTTCCTCGTCGCGCTTGCCGGGACCGGCGAAGCTGACGCGGCGCAGATCGATCCCCGCTCCCGTGACGATGGAAAGCTCTCCGCCCGAGGCGATGTCGAACCCGTCGACCAGCCCGTCCATCATCGCCAGCAAGGGCGTGAAAGGGTTGGCCTTCACCGCATAATGCAGTGCCAGCCGCTCCGGCATGGCGGCACGTAGCTGCGCGATCCGGCTGCGGACGAGATCGGCGGAATAGAGGAACAGCGGCGTGCGCCCGGCCTCCCGAACCCAGTCGGTTACCGGGCGCCCGGCGACAGCCAGTACCCCATCGATCGCCTCATATCCCGCAGGGATCGGCCCCAGCGCCTTCATGCCGAAATCTCCTGAAACAGACCGGTTCGGTCAATCTTGCCATTGGGGCCGATCGGCATCGCCGCGCGCCAGTGAAGTACCCTTGGCTGCATGAAATTGGGCAGATCACGCGCAAGCCGTTTGGGCAGTTCAGCCTCGGCATGCTCCGTCGCAACGCCCGGAGCAGCCCGAACCACCAGATGCACCGCATGGCCGAGCCTCGCATCGGGGATGCCCAGCGCCACCGCTTCGGCGACCAGCCCGGTGGCGAGCGCCGCATCTTCCACCTCCTGCGGGCTGATGCGGTTGCCCGCACTCTTGATCATCGCATCGCGTCGCCCGACGAAATAGAGCAGACCGTCCGCATCGCGCCGCACCCGGTCGCCCGACCACACCGCCATCCCGCCATAGCGCGATGCCATCGGTGCCGGTTTGAAACGTTCGGCAGTGCGCTCCGCATCCTGCCAGTAACCATGCGCGACCAGCGGGCCGGAATGGACGAGCTCGCCTTCCACATTGTCCGCCGCGACCTGCCCTGCATCGTCGATCACGAGGATCTCGGCATGGGGGATTTCCTTGCCCATCGACGTCGGGTGTGTGTCGATCAGGGCGGGATCGAGATAGGTCGAGCGGAACGCCTCGGTCAGCCCGTACATCGCGAAAAGTCGCGCCTGGGGAAACAGCGAGCGCATGCGCTTCACCAGATCGACCGTCAGCGCGCCGCCGGTGTTCGTGAGCCGCCGCAGCTTTGCCGCTATCGCCTCCGGCCAGTCCACCTCGCACAACTGCACCCAGAGCGGCGGCACCGCACCCAGCGAGGTGATGCCGTGGCGGTCCACCGCCTTCATCACATCGCGCGGCACCAGATAGTCGAGCGGCACCACGCAGGCGCCCGCATACCATGTGGAGAGCAACTGGTTCTGACCGTAATCGAACGAGAGCGGCATCACCCCCAGCACGCGATCCTGCGGCGTGACGCCAAGGTATCCCGCCACGCTTTCCGCGCCCAGCCACATGTTGGCATGGCTGAGCATCACGCCCTTGGGTCGCCCGGTCGATCCGCTGGTGTAGAGGATCGCGGCCAGATCGTCAGGGTTCGCACTGGACGACGGCAGGGCAAGGTCTGCCTCACCTGCCGCCTCCAGCGCCTCCTGCTCGGCCATCAGGCGGCAGACGGACGGCACATCGCCCGGCTCCAGCCCGGCAAGACGCGCGGGCGTACCGATCAGCAGCAATGCGCCCGAATCGGCAAGAATATGCGCCACTTGCGCGCGCTTGAGCAGCGGGTTGATGGGGACATGGACAAGCCCTGCCCGCGCGGCGGCGAGCGGCATCAGGCACGTCAGTTCGCCTTTCGCCGCCCATGTCGCCACTCTCGCGCCCTTTTCGGGCACCTCGCGCGCCAGCCACCCGGCCAGACGAGCGACACGCGTTCTTAAGGCCTTGTAGGTTAGAGGCCCTTCGCGCAGCACGAGAGCTTCGGCGTCGTCCTCGCCGCGCAGGGCCAGATGGTCGAGCGGCAAGGCAGAGGCGGTTTCGGGCGCTGGCATGGCTTGACGCGGGGCTCCGCAAGAGGTGGATAGGATCACGTGACGGGCATCGAATACCATCGCGATCTTAAGGAAGTCCAATCGGATGCACAGCTTGGCGGCGTGCTCGATGCGGCGGCATGCGCGCCCTTCGACAGGATCGCATGGTTTGCAGGGCTCGAAGCGCATTGCGGCCTGCGCCCGCTACTGGTCGTGGCGCGCGATGAAGATGGCCTTGCCGCGCTGCCGCTGACCGATGCCCTGCCCCACCCGCAGGCGCTCGCCAACTGGTACACCTTCCGCTTTCGCCCGCTGCTGGCAGGCCCTTCGCCCGAACGCCTGCTGACGCGGATCGCCCGCGATCTGGCCCGAAAGGCCCATCGCGTCATCCTGTCCGGTATCCCCGGAGAGGACGGCTCGGCCGCCCTCATCGCAACCGCGTTCCGTGAAGCAGGCTGGCACGTCCGCAGTGAGCCTTGCGACGTCAATCACGTGCTCGCCCTCGATGGCCGCGATTATGCCGCCTATCTTGCCGCCCGCCCCGGCCAGCTCCGCACCACGCTCAAGCGCAAGAGCGGCAAGGTCGAGACCCGCGTCCTCACCCATTTCGACGCCGTGCTATGGACCGCTTACGAAGACATCTACGCCGAAAGCTGGAAGCCTGCGGAAGGCTCGCCCGCCTTCCTGCGCGCGTTCGCCGAGGCCGAGGGCGCCGCAGGAAGGCTTCGCTTCGGCATCGCCTTCGTCGAGGGCGAACCCGTTGCCGCGCAGATGTGGACGGTGGAAGGCGGCACGGCCTTCATCCACAAGCTCGCCCATCGCGAAAGCGCCAAGGCGACGTCTCCCGGCTCGGTGCTGAGCGCCGCCCTGTTCCGCCATGTCATCGACGAAGATCGCGTCACCGACATCGACTTCGGCACCGGCGACAATCCCTACAAGCGCGACTGGATGGAGACGGTGCGCCCGCGCTATCGCCTCGACATGCTGCGCCCCGGCCATCCCGCCAACTGGCCCGTCATGGCACGGCGTTTCGCGGGCGACGCCGCGCACAGCCTTGCCCGCGCCGCAAAGCGCAGGTAGAGCGCGTGCCCAATCCTTTGCGGGAAACTCTCCCATGATAACAGATACCGAGAGGGCCATGACCGACGATACCGACCTGCGCCTGCGAGGCATCCTGACCGATGTTCTCGGGCTCAAGCAGGGCCAGGCCGACAGCTTCACCGACGACAGCGGACTGTTCGGCGAATTGCCGGAACTCGATTCCATGGCCGTGGCCGGGCTGCTGACCGAACTGGAAGACCGCTTCGACATCATCATCGAGGATGACGAGATCGACGGCGAGATGCTCGAAACCTTCGGCGCGCTCAAGGCGTTCGTCGCCGACAAGCGACAAGCGGGATAACGGCATGGTGACGCCGACGAGTTGGCCCTGTCCACTGCCCGCCGGCGGCACTTTCCATGAATACGCTCTCGCTTTCGATCGTGACCGCGCGCACCGCCTGCTGATCGCCCCCGCGCTGCTCGACGAAGGCAACAAGCTGCGCCGCTTCACGGTGGAACTGATGCGCCGCCTCGATCTGGAGGGCGTCGACAGCTTCCTGCCCGACTATCCCGGCAGCAACGAAAGCCTTCAGGCGCTTTCCATTCAGGACCCGACCGACTGGATCGACGCGATGCGCGCGGCGGCGGTTCACTTCGGCGCCACCCATGCGCTGGGCCTGCGCGGCGGCTGCCTGTTCACGCCCGATACGCTGCCATGCCTGCACTACGCACCGCTCAAGGCAGCCTCGATCCTGCGCCAGTTGCTGCGGGCACGAATGCTCGCTTCTCGCGAGAATGGCGCTGAGGAAACGCGCGAAGGTCTGGCGGCGCAAGCCGAGGCGAACGGGATTGTGCTGGCAGGCTATAGCCTTGGCGCTGACTTCTATCACCATTTCGAGCCGATGATCCCGTCCGAACAGGCCGAGATCATCACGCAGGAGGCGTTGGGCGGCCCCGGACTCTGGCTTCGGGCGGAGCCGGGTGAGGATGCGTCGCAGTCGGCGGCTCTCGCGCGACTGATCACGGCGAGCCTCGCTCCATGATCCGCGCGCATTCCAGTTTCCTGTGCGAAGGCGACCGGCTCGTCTGCACGCTCGACGGCGATGCCCGCGCCACCCGTGGCCTGCTGATCGTCAGCGGCGGCAACGAGACCCGTGCCGGGGCCTGGAACGGGCAGGCGCTCATGGCCGAACGGATCGCCGGCGAGGGCTTTGCCGTGCTGCGCTTCGACCGTCGCGGCGTGGCTGACAGCGAAGGGGCTAACGGCGGATTTCGCGCCAGCGGACCTGACATCGCCGCCGCTCTCGCCGCTTTCCGCGAGCTGTGTCCCGGCCTGAACCGCGTGGTCGCACTGGGCAACTGCGACGCGGCCAGCGCCCTGATGCTGACCGGTGGCGCAGGGTTTGACGCGCTCGTGCTGTCCAACCCGTGGACTTTCGAGGACGACGCGGCAGACGACGTGCCCGCCGAACAGGTGCGCGCACATTATCGCAAGCGTCTTGCCGATCCTGCCGCCTTGCGGCGTCTGCTGACCAACAAGGTCTCGCTGATCCAGCTGTTCCGCAGCCTCAAAAGCGCCGTGCGCCCTGCCCCGCCACCGCCCGTTTCAGGTCTTCTGGAGACGATGCGTCAAGGGCTCGGCTCCTTCGAAGGTAAGGTGTTGTTCCCCGTTGCGGGGCGGGACCGCACCGGCGGGGCTTTCCTGTCGCGGTGGGACAAGGACGATCCGCGTATCCGCATCCACCCGGAGGCGACGCACAGCTTCGTGGAACCCGGCGCGCTCGACTGGTACGGCGCGCAGGTTCTGGAAGCCCTGCGCGCCTGATATTTTAGCGTTTCTGTCGGCCTCAGGCCTGTTCGGTCTCGGTGATCCCGGCGAAATCGCGTTCGGCAAGATAACGCTCGGCATCCAATGCCGCCATGCAGCCGCTTCCCGCCGCCGTGATCGCCTGACGATAGGTGTGGTCGGACACGTCGCCTGCCGCGTAGACGCCGGGAATATCGGTCTTCGGCGTACCGGGCTGGACCAGCAGGTAGCCGGTCTCGTCCATCGCCAGCTTGCCCTTGAACAGTTCCGTCGCGGGCGCATGGCCGATGGCGACGAAGGCACCGTCCGTGGCGATCTCACTCTTTTCGCCGGTCTCGGTATCGGTCAGCGCAACGGCGCGCAGTTCTCCGCGATCATCGCCGAGGAACTCGTCCACCTTCTTGTTCCACACCACCGTGATCTTGGGGTTGGCCAGCAGACGGTCCTGCAGGATCTTTTCCGCGCGCAGGCTGTCACGGCGGTGGATCAGCGTCACATCGTCCGAGTGGTTGGTGAGGTAAAGCGCTTCCTCGACCGCGGTGTTGCCGCCGCCGATCACCACGACCTTGCGACCGCGATAGAAGAAGCCGTCGCAGGTGGCGCAGGCCGAAACGCCTTTGCCCGAGAGCGCCTGCTCGCCGGGCACGCCCAGCCAGCGCGCCTGCGCACCGGTGGCAATGACCAGCGTATCGCCTTCGTAGGTGTCGCCACTGTCACCGGTCGCCACGAAGACAGGGCCGGAAAGATCGACCGAGGTGATCGTGTCCCACATCATGCGCGTGCCGACATGCTCGGCCTGTGCCTGCATCTCCTGCATCAGCCACGGGCCCTGGATCACCTCACGGAAGCCGGGGTAGTTCTCGACGTCGGTGGTGATGGTCAGCTGGCCGCCGGGCTGGAGCCCCTGCACCACGATGGGCTCCATACCGGCGCGCGCGCCGTAGATCGCGGCGGAGAGGCCCGCCGGGCCGGAGCCAATGATAAGCATGCGGGTCTTGTGCGTGGTCGCCACCTTGATACCTCCGGGCGTGAAATCTCAGGCCCGCGAGATAGGAGCAAGGAGGCGGAATTGCCAAGCATTCAGGCTGCGATGATTTGCTTCATCCCCAAAAACCCGCGCTATGGGCAATAGCCTCATCCGAGAGCCCGCAGCCGGTCAGCTCAGCAGGAACCAGGCAAGACCCGCCCAGCACAGGCCGCAGAAGCCGAGCGCGACGACCAGTCCGCGTGCATCGCGCTCGTCGTTGTCCTCTCGCGGAACCGCGGCAAACGCGGGATAGAGCGGGCCTGCCGAGTTGCGCAGCAGTTCTTCACTGCTGATGATCCGGCCCGATGACCTGTCGATGGCATCCCGTGCAATCATGATCCTGCATCCCATTCAAAAGTGCCACGAAAGCCCCGTTTTACGGGTGTCTTTCCACCAAAAGCGGCAGTTTCGCCGCGAACCCGAACCGGATCTGCCGTCGCCCTTCTGGTGTTGCGAGCAGCATCCCCGGTGACATCGGTTTTACCACTCCGGAACGCGTTTCTCCATCGAATTTGCAATCGAATACATAGCGTTACAGCGCACGTTTCACGGGGTCGAATTACACAAATCACACAGCGCTGCGGGAAACTATTAACCAAAATCGCAGTGCAGCGCAGCATCGGTACGAATGGCCTGCTTTCGCCGCAATTCAAAGGATTGTATCTTGCATGCGCAAGTTTGCATCTGCACAGCAGTCAGAAAATTGCCTCAAATGCGCCGCATCGCAAAATTCGTGCAGATGCAAAAGCCGCCGAAAAAATTTTGGTGCCGACCAGGCACCTGACCGTTGTTTTACAACGCGAATCAGCACGATTCGCACCCGCTGCAGGCTCAGGGATTCGCGTCACTTGCAGGAGAGAAAGCGACCATCTACCCTGCCCCAATGCCAACAGACCCGCATCTCAAGATCAAGATCCAGCTCCTATGCGGCGACGAGATCGCCATGGGGCCGGGCAAGGCGGATCTGCTCGACGCCATTCGCGCACAAGGCTCCATATCGGCTGCCGGTCGCGCCATGGACATGAGCTATCGCCGCGCCTGGCTGCTGGTCGACGCGATGAATCGCTGCTGGAGCGAGCCGCTGGTCCGCGCCTATCCGGGGCGCGCACGCGGCAGCGGTGCCGAGGTCACGCCGGCGGGGGAACGCGTGTTAAAAGCCTATCGCCAGATGCAGAAGACCGCGCAAGCCTCGTGCGCCTCGCGCGAGGGAACGGCCCTTGCCGGAGAACTGCGTGCGAGCCCGCTCGAAAAGGCCCCCAACCGCAGCGATGCAGCCAAGGAGGAGGCGTCGCATAGCTGAACGACGCAGTTCATCCCGTGCAGCTTGCCATATCCCGAAAAATACCGGATGGCCGCAAGGTTACACCCAGTTGCACGCTTCTACCGTGGCCCTCCCAAACACTCCCACGCGAGGAAATCTCATGCCCCAGCCCTTCCTGAAACGCCGCGAAACCCTTGGCGCGATGGCTCTTGCCTGCACGGCGCTCTGGATCGGCGGCACGTCAGCACTTGCCCGACCGGCTCAGACGGCGCCTGTCGTCCTTGCCGCTGCCAGCCTTCAGGAATCGATGAACGCCGCAGCCGATGCCTGGAGCGCCAAGGGCCATCCCCGTCCGCGCATATCCTTCGCAGGCTCATCCGCCCTCGCCCGGCAGGTCGAATCCGGCGCGCCTGCTGACCTGTTCGTCTCGGCTGACGAGAAGTGGATGAACGAACTCCAGTCCCGCAACCTGCTGGCGCCGGGCACGCGCTCCTCGTTCCTGCGCAACACGCTGGTCCTGATCGCGCCGACGAACAGCCGCATCCGCCTGACCATCCGCCCCGGCTTCCCGCTCGCGCAGACGCTCGGCAATGGCCGTCTCGCCGTGGCGGACACCAATGCCGTGCCCGCCGGGCTCTATGCCAAGGAAGCGCTCGGCAAGCTGGGCGTGTGGCCCTCGGTGCAGGGCAAGCTCGCCCCCGGCGACAGCGTGCGCGCCGCGCTGCGCATGGTCTCCAGCGGTGCCGCACCGCTGGGCATTGTCTACGCGACGGACGCCAAGGCCGATCCCGGGGTCAAGGTGATCGCCACCTTCCCCGCCGCCTCGCACACGCCGATCACCTATCCTGTCGCCCGCCTGAAAGCCTCGCAGAACCCCGAAGGCGAAGGCTTCCGCCGCTTCCTTCTGTCCGGGCAGGGCCGCGCGATCTTCGCCCGCTTCGGCTTCGGCACGCACTGAGGCCCTAGCTTGGCCCTGCTCTCGCCCGAGGAATGGCAGGTCGTCGCCCTGTCGCTGAAAGTCAGCGGCGTGGCGATGGTCTGCGCCCTGCCGGTGGCGTTCGGCCTGGCCTGGCTGCTGGCCCGCACGCATTTTCCGGGGCGCATACTGGTCGACGCGCTGGTGCATCTGCCGCTGGTGCTGCCGCCGGTCGTCACCGGGTGGCTGCTGCTGCTGGTCTTCGCCCCCAATGCCCCGCTCGGCGGCTTTCTCCAGAATGCGCTCGGCATCACGCTGCTGTTCCGCTGGACGGGGGCAGCGCTGGCCGCCGCCGTCATGGCGCTGCCGCTGATGGTGCGCGCCATGCGCCTCTCGCTGGAGGCGGTCGACCGACGACTGGAAAGCGCCGCGCGCACGCTGGGCGCCGGGCGCTGGCGGACATTCTTCACGATCACCCTGCCGCTCGCCTCCCCCGGCGTGCTGGCGGGGCTGGTGCTGGGCTTCGCGCGCTCGGTGGGAGAGTTCGGCGCGACGATCACCTTCGCCTCGAACATTCCGGGCGAAACGCAGACGCTGCCGCTTGCCATCTACAGCGCCTTGCAGGTGCCGGGACAGGAGTGGCAGGTCGCGCGCCTTGCCATGCTGTCCGTGCTGCTCTCGGTCGGCGCGCTGGTGCTCTCCGAAGTGCTGGCACGACGCAACGGTTTAGGAAGCGCTGGGGGGGCAGGCCTTGCCGGGCGAGACCAGCATGGCCTTTGATATCGCCCTCACCATCAGGCGCGGCAACCGGGTGCTCGACTACCGGATCGAGGCGGCAAGCGGCCTGACCGCGCTGTTCGGCGCATCGGGCGCGGGCAAGACCAGCCTGCTCGACGCCGTCGCCGGGCTCGTGCGCCCCACCTCGGGTCACATCAGCGTCGCGGGCACGCGCCTGTTCGATGCCGAGCGCAGGATCGACCTTCCCCCAGAGCAGCGCCGCTGCGGCTATGTCTTTCAGGACCTGCGGCTGTTCCCGCACAAGAGCGTGCGCGACAACCTGCTGTTCGGCTTCCACCGCCGCCCTGCCGACGAGCGCTGGATGACACTGGACGAGGCCTGCGCTTTCCTCGGCATCGCCCACCTGCTCGACCGCCGACCGCGCACGCTCTCGGGCGGAGAGGCCCAGCGCGTCGCCATCGGCAGAGCCTTGCTCTCGGCCCCCCGCTTCCTGCTGTTCGACGAGCCCCTCGCCTCGGTCGATGCCGAGCGCCGCGAAGACGTGATGCGCGTGATCGAACGCCTGCGCGACGATCTGAAGCTGCCGATCCTCTACGTCAGCCACGACCGCGCCGAAGTGGAAAGGCTGGCCGATCGCATCGTGGCGGTGTGAGTGTGATGGAAACCGATGGGCTATGTCAGAAAGCGCCCAAATAGGTCGTTCCACAGCCATAGGCGCGCACTCCAAACCGGCCATCGCGGGAAACACCCGTTTGTCCTCACCCACTGCCATTCTTCCAAAAAGGATCGTTGAGTTGGAAAATGGCATTCGCACTATCGGAACCGTCACCTTCACTATAGTAGCATATCTGTGAATGATCCTGACTTCGACAAGCGCCTCGGCGCCCGCGTCCGCACCGAGCGCAAAAGCCGAGGCTGGTCGCTCGATGCGCTGGCAGAACGCGCCTCCGTGTCGCGTGCAATGATCCATAAGGTCGAGAACGGCGACAGCAGCCCGACCGCCAACCTGCTCGGCAAGCTCTCCGGCGCGTTCGGCCTCAGCATCTCGACGCTCATGGCGCGCGCCGAGAGCGGGCAGGGGCGGCTGCTTCGTCAGTCCGACCAGTCGGTTTGGGTCGATCCGGAGACCGGCTACCGACGCCGGCATGTTTCACCCCGCTCCGATCTGCCGCTCGATCTCGTCGAGGTGACATTGCCGTCTGACGCGTCCGTGCCGATGCCCGCTTCCGCTTACGCCTTCCTGCGTCAACTCATCTGGGTGCTGGAAGGTGAACTCGTATTCGTGGAGGGCAATACACGGCATGTGCTCGCCGCCGGCGACTGCCTCGAACTCGGACAGCCGATCCATTGTGAGTTTATCAACGAAACGGGTGTCGACTGCCGCTACGTCATTACTGCGCTGAGGACGGCATGAGCGTTGCATTCGAATATCCACCATAGTAGACGGAAATCGTCATGATACTAGACGAGGCCCAGCATGAAGATTCGCGATGCGGTCCCGGCCGATGCCGAGGCTATCACCGCCATTTATAACGATGCTGTCACCAACACGACGGCAATCTGGAACGACACGCTTATAGAACCCGCCAACCGGCGCGCATGGCTCGCCGATCGTGAAAAGCAAGGTTATCCCGTTCTTGTCGCGGTCGATGATGCCGAATCGGTTATGGGCTACGCCTCATTCGGCGACTGGCGGGCATGGGACGGCTACCGCCACACCGTCGAGCATTCGGTCTACGTCCGCGCCGACCAGCGTGGCACCGGCATCGGCCGGCTGATGATGGCGACGCTAATCGAGCGTGCACGGGCGATCGGCAAGCATGTCATGGTGGCCGGCATCGAGGCGACGAACATTGGCTCAATCCGCCTGCATGAGAAGCTAGGGTTCGAGAATGCCGGCGTGCTGCGGCAGGTCGGAATGAAGTTCGGCGAATGGCTTGATCTCACCTTCCTGACGCTGACGCTGGATACCCGACCTAATCCAGACGCCTGAGGGAGCGGATCGTCTTCGCGCTGATGACTGCCTCGGTCGGACCGAAGCGTTAAAGCCGTGAAAAATGCGGCAACATCTGGTCAGCGACCGACGCTGCGCTAGCGGCAGCTATTCCCGCATCGCGCTGCAAACCAGACAGTCGCCTACCGGCCATAGGTGCCTATCCCGCGCCCACCTGCGCGATCCAGTCGGCAAGGTTGTAGTGTACCGCCACGCGCGTGATCTGGCCGTCCTGCACGGTCAGGAAAGCGCCTGCGGGCAGTTCGTAGCGCTGGCCTTTCGCGGGCGGCAGATCGCCGTCGGTCGTGAGGTATTCGCCGTGGACCACGAACTCGGCGGCGAGGCGGTGTCCGGCCTCGTCGCTCATCAGCACGATGCCGGTCAGGCGCTCGCGATAGCAGGCGTCCATATGGGCCAGGAACGCGCGGAAGGCCTCCTTGCCCTGCTGGCGCCCGCCCTGGTTGATGTCGTGGACCACATCGTCGGAGAGGCAGGCGAGCATCCCCTCGCTGTCACCGGCGTTGAACGCGGCATAGTAACGCTCGGCCAGTGCCAGCGAAGAGGATCGGGACATGGTGCGCCTCAGGCTTTCAGGCGCGCGGCATGCCATTCGACATGCTCGGCCATGAAGGTGGAGATGAAATAGTACGAATGGTCGTAGCCGGGCTGCATGCGGATGGTCGCGCGCTGGCCCGCCTTCTCGCAAAGCCCGACCAGCAGCGGTGTCTTGAGCTGGTCGGCAAGGAACCCGTCGGCATCGCCCTGATCGACCAGCAGGTCGGGCAGGCGCGCACCGTCTTCGATCAGCGCGCAGGCATCGTATTCGCGCCATGTGTCGCGATTAGGACCGAGGTAGCCGCCGAGCGCCTTTTCACCCCACGGGCAAGCCAGCGGCGAGACGATCGGCGCAAAGGCGCTGACCGAGCGGAAGCGTTCGGGGTTGCGCAGCGCGATGGTCAGCGCGCCATGGCCGCCCATCGAATGCCCGGTGATGCCCTGCCGCGCCATGTCGACCGGGAACTGCGCCGCGATCAGATCGGGCAGTTCCTGCTCGATATAGGAACGCATGCGGAAGTTGGTTTCCCAGGGCGCCTGCGTCGCATCGACATAGAAGCCCGCGCCCTTGCCGAAATCGTAGCCCTCGTCGTCGGGCACGTCATCGCCGCGCGGCGAAGTGTCCGGCGCGATGAAGACGATGCCGAGCCGGGCGCAGGCCTCGCGGTACTCGCCCTTCTCGGTGACATTGGCATGGGTGCAGGTGAGCCCGGAGAGATACCATAGCACCGGCAGGCGCTCCCCCTCGGCGTGGGGCGGCACGAAGACGGAGAAGGTCATATCCGTCTTCGTCTGTGCGCTAGGGTGCCTGTAGACCCCCTGTAGCCCGCCGTAGACCCGGTTTAGGGAAACGACCTCCATCAGAAGACCACGACCGAGCGGATCGACTTGCCTTCGTGCATCAGATCGAAGGCGGTGTTGATCTCCTCCAGCCCCATGACGTGCGTAATCATCGGATCTATCTCGATTTTTCTGGTCATGTACATGTCGACGATCTTGGGCACGTCGGTGCGGCCCTTGGCGCCGCCGAACGCCGTACCGCGCCAGTTGCGCCCGGTGACGAGCTGGAAAGGACGCGTCTCGATGGTCTTGCCCGCCTCGGCCACACCGATGATGATCGAGGTGCCCCAGCCGCGATGGCAGGCCTCCAGCGCGGTGCGCATGACCTCGGTATTCCCTGTCGCATCAAAGGTATAGTCGGCGCCGCCATCGGTCATCAGCACGATCTTCGCGACGATGTCCTCGCGGCTCATCCCGCTGGTGTTGAGGAAGTCGGTCATGCCGAAACGGCGGCCCCACTCCTCGCGGTCGGGGTTCAGATCGACACCGATGATCTTGCCAGCCCCGGCCAGACGCGCGCCCTGGATGACGTTCAGGCCGATCCCGCCGAGGCCGAAAACGACAACATTATCACCCACTTGCACCTTGGCCGTATTGATGACCGCGCCAACGCCCGTGGTCACACCGCAGCCGATGTAGCACGAGGACTGGAACGGCGCGTCCTCGCGAATCTTGGCGACGGCGATCTCGGGCAGGACGGTGAAGTTCGAGAACGTCGAGCAGCCCATGTAGTGGTAGATCGGCTGCCCCTTATAGGAAAAGCGCGTCGTGCCGTCCGGCATCAGCCCCTTGCCCTGCGTCGCGCGGATCGCGGTGCACAGGTTGGTCTTGCCCGAAAGACACGACTTACACTGGCGGCATTCCGGGGTGTAGAGCGGGATCACGTGATCGCCCGGCACCACGGAAGTCACACCTGCGCCCACCTCGCGCACGATCCCTGCGCCTTCGTGCCCGAGGACGGAGGGGAAGATGCCTTCGCTATCGAAACCGTCGAGCGTGTAGGCATCGGTGTGGCAAATGCCGGTCGCCATGATCTCGACCAGAACCTCGCCCGGCTTGGGGCCTTCCAGATCGAGTTCAACGATTTCGAGCGGTTTCTTGGCTTCGAATGCGACGGCGGCACGAGTCTTCATGGGGGTACGTCTCCAGATTTGGCGGCCCTCATAGCTCTCGCACATCACAGACCGAAGAACCAAGTCCAGAAAACATCATTGCATATATGCAATAATGACGATTGATATCTTTCCATTCCGGCGCACTCCGCCGGAAGCCGTCCCCATCTTTGGGGTTGCCAGCACAGCAATGAGACGGCAAAGATATAGTACTCGCATGGACCCGGTGAAATTCCGGGTGGCTATCCCGGCCGCCGATCCGCCGGGCAACATCACACACATGCCTTTATTCGCGTGGCCCTGTTGTTCTTGCAGCCCTGCCGCGCTCATGTGCCTGATGGAATATTCATGACCTCCTTTCTCATACCCTATCGTCAGGGATGGCGCAGCAATGTGCGCGCCGATGTCCTGTCCGGCCTCGTCGTCGGCCTTGCCCTTATCCCCGAAGCGATCGGCTTCTCGATCATCGCGGGCGTCGATCCCGCCGTTGGCCTTTGGGCCTCCGTCGCCATTGCCGTCGTCATCTCGTTTACTGGCGGTCGGCCCGCGATGGTCTCGGCGGCAACCGCCTCTGTCGCGGTACTTGTCGGCCCACTCGTCCGCGCGCACGGCGTGGACTACCTGTTCGCCGCAACCATCCTGATGGGCCTGTTCCAGATCGTTGCTGGTGCCCTGCGCCTGAACCTGGCGATGCAGTTCGTCTCGCGCTCGGTCATCACCGGCTTCGTCAACGCGCTGGCGATCCTGATCTTCATGGCGCAAGTGCCACAACTCGTGCATGTGACATGGCATACTTATGCGATGATCGCGGGCGGCCTTGCGATCATCTACCTGCTACCCCGCCTCACCACCGCAATCCCCTCGCCGCTGGTCGCCATTCTCGTCCTGACAGCCCTGTCGATCGGCCTCCATCTTCCGGTCCGCACCGTCGGCCAGATGGGGCACCTGCCTGACGGGCTGCCGAGCTTTGGCCTGCCGCACGTCCCGCTGACGCTCGAAACCCTGCAGATCATCGCTCCTTACTCGCTGGCGATGGCCGCCGTTGGGCTTCTGGAGACGCTCCTGACCGCACAAATCGTCGATGACATGACCGGCACCGATTCCGCAAAGCGGGTCGAATGCAAGGGCCAGGGCATCGCCAATATCGTGGCAGCGCTGTTCGGCGGCATGGGCGGCTGCGCAATGATCGGGCAATCGGTCATCAACGTCAGTTCCGGAGGACGCGGTCGGCTCTCCACGCTCGTGGCCGGTGTTTTCCTGTTCATCCTGCTCGCCGCACTCGGCCCATGGGTGGGCCAGGTCCCGATGCCCTCGCTGGTTGCGGTGATGATCATGGTCTCGATCGGCACGTTCTCATGGAACTCTATCCCGAACCTGCGCCGCCATCCGTGGCAAAGCTCGGTGGTGATGCTGGCGACTGTCGCCGTCGTGGTGGCCACCAGCGATCTGTCGAAGGGTGTTATCGTGGGCGTGTTGCTCTCCGGCGTGTTCTTCGCGCAGAAAGTGCAGCGTCTCTTTTCCGTCGAGCGGACGCAAGATGGCGATACGGCCACCTACCGCATTTCAGGCGCGATCTTCTTCGCCTCGGTCCATCGCTTCATCGAGCAGATGGATACCGGCAACGAAACGGCCTCCAAGGTTGTGATCGACATGAGCGAGGCGCATCTGTGGGACATCTCCTCCGTCGGCGCGCTTGACAAGATCGTGGGCACGCTCGCCGGGAACGGCGCCGAGGTCAGAGTCGTGGGGTACAATCACGCAAGCGCCGACATCGTCGACAAGTTCGCCCTCCACGACAAGACCGGCTTCGAACTGGGCGTGACACCCCACTGACGCCCAGCAGTTTCGCGAGGTCGACGACGTTATTTGACGACGTCGGCCTCGTGCCAGACCACAGCCTGCGCCGCTTTCATGCAGCTGTTCTCGGTATCCCACGAGATCGTCGGCGAACCGTAAAGCCGCCATCCCTGCTCCAGCGCTTCCGAAACACGTTCGCAGAACGCGCGATCGTCTTTTCCGGTAAGCAGTCGATAGACAGGTCGGTTTTCAGAGGTTTCGTACAAGATCCTATATCCTCTCGCGATTATCGCCCAAGTCCTAGCCATTCGAGCGGAGCTGGCAACTCCGTCGCGGAAAAATCCACCTGCAGAACCCGGCGGCGACGCCCCGCTTTCGTGACACGGCCAGATGCGTGCAGGATGGGCGTGCGATACATCCAGGCATCTCCCCGCTCAGCCAGACAAGCCTGAACGCGGTGCTGCATCGCCACTGCCTCCGCCTCATGAGCAGCAACGCGCCCGCAGCCATGGCTACCGCATGCGATCAGCAAGGGGGCATTTTCGGCATCGACCGGATCGAGATGGATGCGCACTGTCATCATGGCTTCAATCACCGCGAAGGGCGGCTCGACATGACAGATGCCCTGCTTGACAGACCATGGCCCGAAAGCAGGCACATCCTCACGGCGACGGACCGCGATCGTGCGATCCTGATGCCAACCAAGCGTCCAGTTCACCGCGTCGTTCTTGTCGAAGAGCACCGCCCGGACCGGCCTTGCGTGAATCCCCATATACGAACCGACGTGCGGCAGCACGCCGCTTCGCTCAACCACCCATTGCGCCAGCTTGCTACACCCGGTGAGCCGCAGGCCCGCTTCTCCCTTCTGGTCAGTCGTCAGCAACGACTCCAGTTCGCCAATAGTATCCGCCGCCACACCGACAGCCAGACAAGCCCCGTCCCGCTCTAGATCGAGCGTGGACGGAGCGACATCCGAGATCACAAGATATACTTGGACAGATCCGCGTTACTCGCGAGGCCTTCCAGCTTCTCGCGCACATAGACGGCATCGACGATAACGGTCTCGCCTACGCGATCCTCCGCCTCGAAGCTGAGTTCCTCCAGCAGCTTTTCCATCACTGTCTGAAGGCGACGAGCGCCAATGTTCTCGACGCTTTCGTTCACCTGCGCCGCTATCCGGGCAACTTCAGCGATCGCATCCTCGGTCACATCGACAGTCACCTGCTCGGTCGCCAGCAGCGCCTTGTACTGGGCGACAAGATTTGCGCGCGTCTCTGACAGAATTCGTACGAAATCCGCCTCGCTCAGAGCCTTCAACTCTACACGGATCGGCAGACGCCCCTGAAGCTCAGGCAGCATGTCACTCGGCTTGGAAACATGAAACGCACCACTGGCAATGAACAGCACGTGGTCCGTCTTCATCGGCCCATACTTAGTCGCAACGGTCGTGCCTTCGATCAGCGGCAGCAGATCGCGCTGCACACCTTCGCGACTAACCGATCCACCCCGCACATCGGACACCGCAATCTTGTCGATCTCATCGAGGAAGACGATACCGTTCGTCTCTGCATTCGCCAGAGCAGTGCGCGCCACATCATCCTGATCGAGCCGCTTCTCAGACTCCTCCTCGACCAGTTTATCCCATGCATCCGGCACCTTCATCTTGCGGCGCTTGAGTTTCTGGCCTCCGAACGCCTTGCCCATGACATCGGACAGATTGATCATGCCGATGTTCCCCCCATTCCGGGAATCTCCATAGGCGCAGACGGAGAGTCTTCGACCTCAATCTCGACCTCCGTTTCGTTCATTGCGTTTTCGGTAATACGCTGATGGAAAGCGGCCCGTGTCGCCTCTGAGGCATTTTCACCAACCAGAGCATTTAGCAACCTATCCATTGCCGCTTTGCTGGCGGCCTCACGGACGGATTCACGACGACGTTCCTTTTCCAGCCGGATCGCTTCCTCCACGAGGTCGCGTGCAATCTGCTCGACGTCGCGACCTACATAGCCGACTTCGGTGAACTTGGTCGCCTCGACTTTTACAAACGGAGCATCGGCCAGCTTTGCCAGGCGACGGCTGATCTCCGTCTTGCCGCAACCGGTCGGCCCGATCATCAGGATATTCTTGGGGGTCACCTCGTCACGCAGATCGAGCGAGAGATGCTGCCTGCGCCAGCGATTGCGCAGCGCGACCGCGACAGCTTTCTTGGCCTCGGCCTGACCGACGATATGCTCGTCAAGCGCGCGCACGATCGCCTTTGGGGTGAGATTATCGTTCATGAAAAAGCGCTCGCTCAGATGGTCTCGACCGTCACACGGTCGTTAGTGAAGACGCAGATATCAGCCGCGACGGCCATGGCCCGACGAGCGATCTTTTCCGCATCGTCCTCGTATTCGACAAGCGCTCGCCCTGCCGCCAGCGCGTAATTGCCGCCTGAACCGATCGCAACGATCTGCGCATCGCTGGCCCCTTCAGGCTCCAAAACATCGCCATTACCAGTCAGAACCAGCAGCGAGTCCGGATCAGCTACGATCATGAGGGCTTCGAGATTACGCAGATACTTGTCCGTGCGCCATTCCTTGGCGAGTTCCACCGCCGCGCGCACCAGTTGTCCGCGATGCTCTTCAAGCTTACGCTCAAGTCTTTCGAGAAGGGTGAAGGCATCAGCAGTCGCCCCTGCAAAGCCTGCGATAACTTTGCCTTCGGTGCCGATGCGGCGAACCTTGCGCGCATTGGGCTTCATCACTGTGTTGCCCATGGAGACCTGTCCGTCTCCAGCGATCACTGTCTTGCCGTTCTTCCGGACCCCAATGATCGTTGTACCGTGCCACTGGATCAGGCCGTGGCTCGCCCCGCTAGTATCCATGCCGCTGCATATATGCTGCGACGGACGACGTTCAAGCCGTCCGCAGCCAGCAAACGCAGCGAAGATAATCAGCTACCGTTCGGACCAGTACCCGGACCACCGCTACCGCCGGTCGTATCCGTACCTTGCGAACCGCTCATGCCTGCCGCACCGACCTGACCGATATTGCCGAACAGGTCCTGCAGGAACGTGCGATGGCGGCCAAGTGTCGGGGTAACGCCGCCCTCTGGCTTGAGGCGTACGACATCTTCCATACCCTTCCGATCGACTGCGGTCACGTTACCCTGCTGGTCGAAACGAACCCGAAGAATCGTTTCCTGGGTGGTGCGCGGGCGACCGAAGGGAGGGGTCGAGACGACCTGCGAGACATAGTACCAGTCCTTGGGGCCGAACTGGCTTTCGAAAGTGGGGCGACCCATCGTCTTTTCGACCGAAAGGCGATTGTCCACGCCCGGCTCGACCTGAGACACAAGCGTCTGATCAATGATGTAGCCGCGGTGATCGCGAATCGAGGAGCACCCGCCAGCGAGTGTCGCCAGCCCCAGAACGAGACCCGTCGCCAGGACGTTCCGACCGAAAGTGTGCATCCGTGTACTCCAAATCCCCGAGGCCCGGACATACTGGCCATTGCCAGCGCGGACCGCGTCCATATATCGCAGCAGAGCCTTAGGGCTCCACAGCGCCGCGCGCAATGGGGGTTGCGTCGCGGCGATTGAATTGCGCATGAATGATCTGCTTGTTGCCGGTACGGAGCCCACGATGTCCCTGATCCAGCGCCTGTTTTCCCGCTCGACAAACAGCAGCGAAGCGATGCGCCCGCTCTGGCTGGAGATCATCGCGATCGCGCGAAATCCTGACTGGTATTCGCGATATGGCATTGCGGATAGCGTGGCAGGCCGTTTCGATGCACTCGTGCTCGTGCTTGCACTGGTCATGCTGCGGATGGAACGTGATCCTGTCCTCATCGTCCATTCCGTCCACCTGACCGAACTGTTTGTCGAAGACATTGATGGCCAGTTGCGCCAGTCAGGCGTCGGAGATCTGGTCGTCGGCAAGCGCATGGGCGAGCTGATGCGCGTACTTGGCGGACGCACAGGCGCACTGCGAAATGCGCTACCACTGGGAAGCCCTGCGCTGGTCCCGCTGCTTGGACGCAACGTGACGACATCGAGCGATGAAAACCTGATTGGGCTGGCAGATGCCATCATGCGACTGTGGACAACACTGGACCGTACTTCCGACGATGCCCTTATCTCGGCAAGGATTGAAATATGACCGACGACACATCCTCCCCGGAATTTTCACGCTTTTTCGACATTCGTCAGGCCGAAGGGCAAATTGTCCGGATCGAAGCCAACAACGACGAATGCGCTGGCCTTGCTGCACGTTTCGACCTCGTACAGGTCAATAATCTTGTCGCTGAGGTCTCGCTTACACGCGTGGAGCACAAAGTCGAAGTTCGCGGAACGCTGATCGCGGATTTCGTGCAAGCCTGCGCGGTATCTGCCGAAGACCTTGATGTCCACGTGGCTGAACCCCTCGAATTTTGCTTCGTGCAAGAAGAGCGCACCTACAAGCCAGACGAGGAGATCGAACTCGAGGCACACGAACTGGATGAAATTCCTTACGATGGCTCACGTTTCGACCTTGGCGAGGCGGTTGCACAGAGCCTTGCACTCGCGATCGATCCATTTCTTACGGGACCCGAAGCAGATGCTGCCCGTATCGCTGTCGGGCTGGGGACACCGCAGGACCATGGGCCATTTGCAGCCCTAAAGAACTTAAAGTAACACCCGCGATGCAGCGTATTGCGGGCATATGAGTTTAGGCACACACTGACGTCAAGCATACCCCTGCCAATTGCGAGAAAACCGGAATACCCGTCATGAGCGTGACGAAAGACGAACTTTCCGCCTATCTAAACGGTAGACTAGATGCCGGAGCAGCAGCACGCATCGAAGCGGAGGCCGCTAGCGATCCCGAGTTGGCCCGGCAACTTGCCGCACATAGAGATTCAGTGGCGGCATCAAGCGAAGCAGAGCACACAGCACAAACGCGCCCAGCACAGGTTCTAGACTTTGCCGCCGCCCGTAACCGCCGAGTCAAACAGGCCAAAGCCGAAGAGAAGGCCCGGAAAAAACGGGCCAAGCAACCGGTGTTTACACGCCCAGGCCTTGCCATCGCGCTGATAGCCTGCCTCGGTGGAGGAACGATGCTGGGCATGAATATCTACGGACCGCCGGACATCGCGTTGCATGACGGAGAATTGGTGGCCGGAACTCAATTGGCACAAGTGCTTGAAACGCAGCTATCGGGAACCATTCCCTCACGCGTAGACAGTACGCCATACCACATTCTGGCCAGTTTTCGGCGAGCGGGTGGAACCTTCTGTCGGCTTTTTTCCAGCCCGCATCTCGCCGGGATTGCCTGCAAGAATGAAGCGGGGTGGATACTGCCCCAAACGATTTCAAGCGATCGCATATTGCCCAACGAGCTTACCGATACTTCGCCGGAAGGCGAAGCGTTGGCAGCGGCGGCCCAGCGCATGTCACTGGGCGATGCGATGGATCAGCAGCAAGAGCAATCCGCACGAACGATGGGCTGGCGCTCCTGAACCAGCCCTAACCGTCAATTCAAGTCACGAATATCCATGTCGGCATAGCGCTGCTGGCGCCGGACTGCGATAGTTATCCTGCGCTCCTTGCCGGACTTTTCATCTGCGAACTGACGCTCGAAACGAACTCCATCTGCGGTCGCATCCTCCCAGTCGGACATCAACATAACCGCACCTTCCGGACGCAGCCATGAGACCGAATAGGGTAACGAGACAAAGCCCTCCAGGCTACCCGCTCGCCGGGCGGCAAGATCAAAAACCCACCCCTCAAGGCCCCTGTCACGGCCATGCCAATCGACCCAACCAATCGGATTATCCTGGCAGTAGGCGTTGTTATTACCTTCCTGAGTACGCCCGAACTCGTCTCCTGCTGTAAGCATAATCGTCCCCACAGACCCGAAAAGCGTTGCCAACAATGCCTTTAGATCTGCCTGACGAGCCTCAAGCACCTGCAAATCAGCGCTGACGCCTTCAACACCATTGTTCCAGCTATAGTTCTCGCGATGCCCGTCAAGGTTACTCTCACCATTCAACTCGTTGTGACGAGAGGCATAAGCGACGCAATCTGCCAGCGTAAAACCATCATGTGCAGCAAGGAAATTAACCGAGCGGCAGGGTTTTCCAGGTGCACTGGGGCCGAATACATCTGACGAACCGGCAAGGCGCGTAGCCAGCACACCGATACCTTCGTCACCTCGCCAGAAACGGCGCACATCATCCCGAAATCTGTCGTTCCATTCGAGCCAGTGCGACGGGAAATTGCCTAGCTGATAGCCGCCCGGTCCGATGTCCCAGGGCTCGGCGATCATCACGCGGTCTGCCAAGATCACATCGTTTGCTATGTCCGCAAAGATCGGTGCATTCACAGCAAAGCCAGGTCCACGCGCCAGAACGGGAGCAAGATCAAAGCGGAAACCATCGACACCGCATGCGGTCACAAAGTGACGTAAACTGTCGAGCGTCAATTGGCGAACAGACGGCCGAGCGAAATCCAGAGTGTTGCCGCAGCCTGTGTCGTTGAGAAGCATCCCGTCGGGTGCCGCCGCATAAGCGGCCGCATCCAGTCCTCGGAGGCAGATGGTCCCGCCGAACACATCGCTCTCCCCTGTGTGGTTAAACACCAGGTCAAGCAACACGCCGATTCCAGCCTCATGCAGCGCGGCGACGGTTTCCCGCAGTTCCTGTACGCCGCCAGGACACAGCCCCGGATCCAAGGCCATTGGCGCGACAGGATTGTACCCCCAGCCGTTGCGCAGGCCGAGCGGTGGCAAATGCCGCTCGTCGATCCACGCCACGATAGGCATCAATTCGACCGCAGTCACATGCAAGCGCTTGAGATGTTCGATCACTGGCGGGGTTGCAAGTGCCGCAACAGTACCCCGAATCGCTTCAGGAACTTCCGGGTGCTGGATCGTGAAGCCGCGGACGTTGACCTCGTAGATCAGCCCGCCGACCGAGAAAATTGGCTTCTGTGCTGGCTGCTGGTCGACGGGTGCGCGAACGATCGCACGAGGTACAATATCCGCCGTCTCTTCACCGAACCACCCGAGACGGGCATTCTGTTCAAATCGACGATCGAGTTCCCGAGCATACGGGTCCACCAGAAGCTTCGCGGCATCGAACCACCGCCCTGCTTGGGGATTCCATTCCCCATCCGCGCGATAACCATAATGCTGGCCGTCAAGCCTGCCAGGCAGTTCAAGGCTCCAGTTATCGTCCGCCCGCACCATCGGGTAGCGCGTTTCCATGCCCTCCTTATCGAAGAGGCACAGCCATACCTGTTTCGCAAGTGGGGAACGCACGGCAAAGTGTGTTCGATCGCCCTCGATATGGCCCCCCAATCGCAACGTCACGCTACGCTCGCGACCAGCCGGCGATACAGATCAGCGTAAGCACTGCCGCTCGACGCCCAGGAAAAGTCCGCCTTCATGCCATTACGCTGCATCCGTCCCCACTGTTCTTCGTCGTTATAGAGTTCGCTGGCACGGGTAACAGCCGCTGCCAGCGCATAATAATTGACCCCATCGTGCTGGATGCCGGTCGCGACACCGGCAGCAAGCGCGGCAGGGTTAGCATCAATCACCGTATCGGCAAGACCGCCGGTACGTGCAACCACAGGAACGCAGCCATAAGCCAGGCCGTACAGTTGTGTCAGACCGCAAGGCTCGAAACGTGACGGCAAGAGTATCGCATCACCGCCGCCCTGCATGCGATGAGACAAAGCCTCATTATACCCTATCCGAATGCCGACCCGGCCGGGGTGACGCTCTGCCGCCTGCTGGAGAGCCATTTCGTAACCTGCATCGCCAGACCCCAGCACGGCAAGCCGCGCTCCCATGCCGACCAGATGGTCGATCACTTCAACCAGTACATCCATGCCTTTCTGCCAGGTAAGCCGGCTCACGACGATGAATATAGGGCCTCCCGCGCGCGCGCCCTCGCCCGCATCCAACCCAAACTCGATTTCCAACGCACGTTTGTTTTCCACTCGTTTTGCAAGCGAGCGAGCACTGAAAGCATGCTTGAGGTTAGGGTCGTGTTCTGGCCCCCATACGGCTGCATCGATCCCGTTGAGAATACCGCTGACGTCCCCCCGGCGCGCGCGAACCACCCCTTCCAGACCCATGCCGAACTCGGGACTCTCTATCTCGCGTGCATACGTCGGGCTGACAGTGGTGATCGCATCAGCGGTAACGAGCCCAGCCTTCAGCAGGCTGATACCGCCATGATATTCGATGCCGTCAATGGACCACGCAGTCTCCGGCAGTCCCAATCGTGGAAAGACCTCGGCACCGAACCAGCCCTGAAAGGCGATGTTGTGGATCGTGACGATCGAAGGAATTCTCTGCCCATCGATGAACGGCGCCCAACGAAGGTATGCACACGCCATCGCCCCTTGCCAATCGTGCGCATGGACGAGATCGAACACCGCTGTTTTGCCACGCCGCTGGATCGCCCCACCCGCGATGTCTGCTGCGGCCCTCCCGAGCGCGGCAAAGCGCTGCCAGTTATCGCTCCAGTCATGCCCGGCCGAATCGGAATACGGTTTGCCTTCCCGTACATACAGACCCGGCGCGTCGAGAACCAATAGAGCGTGCCCGTCAACCTTTGCCGACAGGAGACGCGCCGGAGTTCCCAGCAAGGAGTCCCACACATGCACGGTCTTGCTGCGGCCGAGTGAGGCAAGGACGGCAGGATAACCGGGCATCAACGTCGTCACCTCAACGCCATGCGGCATCAAGGCCTGCGGCAAAGCCCCCACAACATCGGCCAACCCACCTGTCTTGACGATTGGAACTGCCTCGGAAGCGACCGAGAGAACCTTGAGCGGCATCGACACATTCCCTTCAGCGTGCGCCGTCGTCAGGCTTCGAGGCGCGCGATCATCTGCTTGGTGATAAGGCAGACGCCGTTGTCGGTACGTCGGAAACGCCTTGCGTCAAGTTCGGGGTCTTCGCCCACAATCAGACCTTCGGGAATACGGACGCCAGAGTCGATAATAACTCTACTGAGCCGAGCATGGCGACCGATGTTACAGTACGGCAGAATCACTGCCTCACTTACTTCCGACCATGACCCCATCTTCACACCAGTAAACAGCAGCGATCGACGGGCCATTGCACCCGATACAATGCAGTCCTGGCTGATGAGCGAGGAGATTGCCTGGCCACGCCGCCCGTCCTCGTCATGCACGAATTTGGCAGGTGCCGCCACGACCGTGTCCGTCCAAATTGGCCAGTCGCGATCGTACATGTTGAGCTTGGGGACGGTATCAGTGAGATCGATGTTCGCCTCGAAATAAGCATCCACAGTACCGACGTCCCGCCAGTATTCCTCAATCTCGTCCGAGGCACGGATGCAGGAATTGGTGAAGCGATGTGCTACCGCCTTCCCGTGCTTGACGATGTAAGGGATCACGTCACCGCCAAAGTCTCGCCTGCTGTCTGGATCTGCTGCATCTCGGCGCAACTGCTCGAACAGAAACTCGGTCTCGAACACATAGATACCCATGGACGCCAAAGCATGATCGGTATCCCCCGGAATCGCGGGGGGATCGGCAGGCTTTTCGAGGAACGAGGTTATCACGTCGTTTTCGTCGACGTGCATCACCCCGAATGCCGTCGCATCCTCACGCGGCACGACAAGGCACCCGACGGTTACATCCGCGCCCGAATTGACGTGCTGCTGCAGCATCAACTCATAATCCATCTTGTAGATGTGATCACCTGCAAGGATCACCATGTACTTGGGGGCATGTACAGCGATGATATCGATGTTCTGGTATACTGCATCGGCTGTCCCCTCATACCACAGCAATTCAGAGATACGCTGGCTGGCTGGAAGGATATCAAAGCTCTCGTTGCGTTCGGGGCGCATGAAGTTCCACGCGCGGTTCATATGCCGGATCAGGCTATGCGCCTTGTATTGCGTGGCGACGCCGATCCGGCGGATGCCGGAATTGATCGCATTCGAAAGCGCGAAATCGATGATGCGGCTGACCCCGCCAAAATAGACCGCCGGTTTTGCGCGGTTATCGGTCAACTCCTTGAGACGACTACCGCGCCCTCCGGCAAGGACATAGGCCATGGCATCGCGGGCAAGCGGCTGGCCAGTGGGAGTGCGCATCCTCTTTTTCTCTCCGGTTATCCCGCATATTCGAACATCAGCGTCGATAGCGGTGGCAAGGTTATTATCGCAAATCCGTCCTCGGCCTTCACCTGACCGAGATTGCCCTTCCCCGATCCACCGTAATACGGTGAGTCGGAGTTAAGTATTTCATTCCATTTGCCAGCAAACGGCAACGGGATACGATAGCCGGTGCGCGTCGCTGGCGTCATATTCGAGATCACCGCAATCGGCTTCGCCGCTGGCGCCTTGCGCAGCCAGGCAAAGACCGAGTTGTCGCTGTCATCGACGATCAGCCACTCGAAGCCCTCACCTTCACAATCCGCCCCGTGCAGCGCAGGCTTGCTACGGTAGACCCGGTTGAGATCGCGCACCAGATTGCGCACCCCTTCGTGGGCAGGCGCCGCACGCAGTTCCCAATCCAGTGCGCGATCTTCGCTCCATTCCCGGCGCTGCGCGAATTCCTGCCCCATGAACAGCAACTTCTTGCCGGGATACCCCCACATCAGCGCATAGTAGGCCCGCAGGTTTGCGAACTTCTGCCAGTCATCCCCGCTCATCTTGGAGAGCAGCGAGCCTTTGCCGTGGACCACTTCATCATGGCTCAGGGCGAGAACATAGTTTTCCGAGAATGCATAGGTCAGCCCGAACGTGATGTCCTCGTGATGAAAGCGACGGTGCACCGCGTCACGCCCCATGTAGCGCAACGTGTCATGCATGAAGCCCATGTTCCACTTGAATCCGAAGCCGAGGGCCGTTGGCCGCTTGCCTTCCTGCGCATCATACGCAGGCTGGGTAACGCCCGGCCACGCAGTCGATTCCTCGGCGATGGTCATGAAACCAGGATTCTGGGCGTAGAGTTCCTTGTTGACCGCGCGCAGGAAATCCACCGCCTCCCAATTCTCACGACCACCCTGCTCGTTGGGTATCCACTCGCCGTCCTTTCGCGAATAATCGCGATAAAGCATCGAGGCGACCGCATCGACGCGCAGGCCATCCACATGATAGCGCTCTGCCCAGAACAACGCATTGTTGACGAGAAAACTCGCCACTTCACGCCGTCCGAAATTGTAGATCAGTGTGTTCCAGTCAGGATGATAGCCCTGTTTGGGGTCTTCATGCTCGTAAAGCGCGGTGCCGTCGAACCGCACAAGGCCATGCTCATCGGTAGGGAAATGGGCAGGAACCCAGTCAAGAATTACGCCAATCCCTGCACGATGGGCACCATCGACGAACCGAGCAAATCCGGCCGGTTCGCCAAAGCGCGAACTCGGTGCGAACAGGCCTGTCGTCTGATAGCCCCATGAAGGGTCGTAGGGATGCTCCGAGATCGGCAAGAACTCGATATGCGTAAACCCCATCTCGACGACGTAGGGTATCAACTGCTCGGCCAGTTCGTCCCAGGTCAGAAACCAGTTCCACCTGTCACGCTGCCATGATCCGGCATGAACCTCATAGATAGAAACGGGAGCACACCGTGGGTCCGTGGAGGCCCAGTGTGAGAGATGCGCCTCATCTCCCCAGTCGAGCTCGGCAGGGCGCGCCGTAAGCGAGGCATTGGCGGGCCGAATTTCTGCGCGGAATGCGAACGGGTCCGCCTTGAGCGGCTGTACGACCCCGTCTTCGCTAACGATGTGATACTTGTACGCCCGGTAATCGGCGATATCGGGCAGGAAGATTTCCCAAACTCCAATATCCTTGCGCAATCGCATGACGTGGCGACCAGGATTCCAGTCATTGAAATCACCAACCACACCGACAAGTCGGGCATTGGGCGCCCATACCGCGAAATGCACGCCATGTGCGCCTTCGTGCTCGATCAGGTGCGCGCCAAGCTTGTCGTACAACCGAAAGTGCGTGCCCTGCGCGATCAGTAGGTCGTCCATCGGTCCCAGAACCGGGCCGAAGGTATAGGGGTCCGTCACAAGCCATTCGTGCCCTTGCGCACTACAACGATAGCGGATCGGCTGCGGCTTGCACATCAGCCGCCCTTCAAATAGCCCTTTGCCATCAATGAGGCCCAGCGTGCCGATCCAGCGCCCGTCGAGCGAGAACGCCTCCGCCCTTTCGGCACCGGGCAGAATAGCCCGTGCAAACGTTCCCTCCGGCCCCTCATGCAATCCGAGCAAGGCAAAGGGATCCGCGTTCTGCCCGGCCAGCAACGCATCAAGAGCATTCACAGGGGGCTTCAAAGGACCTTCCAGATGTCTCTCGCGTATTCCGCGATGGTGCGGTCTGACGAGAACCATCCGACATTCGCAATGTTCCTGATCGCCGCAGAACGCCAGGCTGCACGATCGTCCCACCAGGCATCAACGCGGCGCTGCGCAGCAGCATAAGCATCAAAGTCAGCGGCACACATGAACCAGTCATGGTCATAGATGCCCCCATCAGGCCCGCATAACGACCGGGATCGTCATGGGAAAACACTCCGGATGAAATGGCGGCAAGCGCCTGTGCCAGTTCGCGCGAATTCTCTATCACTTCCCGCGGGTTATAGCCATCTGCGCGCTTGGCAGCGACTTCCTCTGCGGTAAGCCCGAAGATCACGATATTCTCGTCACCCACGTGATCCTTGATCTCGACATTGGCTCCGTCGAGCGTGCCGATGGTCAGCGCCCCGTTGAGCGCGAACTTCATGTTGCCGGTGCCCGAGGCTTCCATACCCGCCGTCGAAATCTGCTCCGAAAGGTCAGCCGCCGGAATGATCCGTTCGGCAAGGCTGACGTTATAGTTCGGAACGAACACGACTTTCAGCAATCCGCCGACCGAGGGATCAGAGTTGATACGCCGTGCGATGTCGTTGGTCAGTTTGATGACCAGCTTGGCGTTATGATAGCTCGGTGCAGCCTTGCCAGCGAAGATCTTTACGCGCGGCACCCAGTCGCGCTCGGGGTGGCTGCGGATCTGGTCGTAGAGCGCGACGGTCTCGATCAGGTTCAGCAGTTGCCGCTTGTATTCGTGAATGCGCTTGATCTGTACGTCGAACAACGCATCTGGATCGAGGCGGATGCCCATCGTCCGCTTGATGTGATCGGCCAGCGCCACCTTGTTGGCTCGCTTCACCTCAGCGACCCGCTCACCGAACTGAACGTCCCCGGCAAAGGCATTCAGGTCCGAGAGCTTCGAGGCATCGTCGAGAAAGCCATCACCGATCGCCTCGCGGATCACCTTCGTCAGCCCCGGATTGCACTGCTGCAACCAGCGGCGCGGAGTGACGCCGTTCGTCTTGTTGTTGATACGGTCCGGATACAGGGCATGGAGATCGGCGAAGACCGTCTCCTTCATCAGTTCGGTGTGCAGCGCTGCAACGCCGTTCACCGAATGCGCCCCAACGAAAGCCAGATTGGCCATGCGCACACGCCGTTCACCTGCCTCATCGATCAGCGAGATCGCAGCGATCCGGGCATCGTCACACCCCGCCTTGCGCGCCTCACGCAGGACACGGCTGTTGATCGCGTAAATGATCTGCATGTGACGCGGCAGCAATCGCTCAAACAGCGGCAATGGCCAGGATTCGAGCGCTTCGGGCAGCAGCGTATGATTGGTGTAGGATACGGTGGCGCGGCAGATATCCCACGCCTCGTTGAACTCCAGCCCATGGGCATCGACCAGCAGGCGCATCAGTTCGGCGACCGCCACGGAGGGGTGCGTGTCATTAAGCTGGATCGCCGCCTTTTCCGGCAGCGTGCGGATATCGCCTTCGTACTGGACGTGGCGACGCACGATATCCTGAACCGACGCAGCCGTGAAGAAATACTCCTGCCGCAGGCGAAGTTCCTGCCCTGCCGCGCTGGAGTCCGCCGGGTAGAGCACGCGCACGAGACTGTCGGCGCGCACCTGCTCGGCCAGCGCGCCAAAGTGATCGCCCGCGTTGAAGGCATCGAGGCGCAACGGATCAAGCGGCGCCGCAGTCCACAGCCGCAGCGTATTGACGCGCTTGCCACGCCAGCCGACGACCGGCGTATCGACCGCGCTGGCCTCGACCTCCTCTGCCGGATGCCAGACCACGCCCTCGCCGTCGGAAACGACCTCACCCCGAAGCCGATCCGATAGGCGCTTTCGAGGCGATCGAACTCCCACGGGTTGCCGTGCGCGAGCCAGGTTTCGGGCAATTCCACCTGCCAGCCATCGTCGATGCGCTGGCGGAACATGCCATTCACATAACGAATGCCATAGCCGTAAGCCGGAATGTCGAGACTGGCGAGGCTCTCCATGAAGCAGGCGGCCAGACGTCCGAGGCCGCCGTTGCCCAGCGCTGCATCGGGCTCGATCTCTTCCAGCGCGGCAAGATCCAGACCATGACTGCGCAGGGCCGTCTCCATGTCGCGCGTCATACCCATATTGGCCAGCGCATCGCGCAGAAGGCGCCCGATCAGGAACTCCATCGAGAGATAGTAGACCCGCTTGCCCCGTGCATCGTAGGTGCGCCGCGTCGATTCGAACCAGCGATCGATGATCGCGTCACGCACGGTCAGGATCGAGGCGGTATACCAATCATGCTGGCGTGCCGCGCGTTCGTCCTTGCCGACACGATGCCGCAAGACATCCACGATATGGGCATCGAACTCTTCGGGGGACACGGCCTTTGCCGCGGGTGCAGGCTCGGTTTCAGGCTTGCTTGCCAAGGTCCACTCCTGATCTGTCACGAAGCCGCGAGAGCCCTGCCGAGGGCCTTGAAAAGCCCTACGGAAACCGACGCTCCGGTCCTGTCCCCATGGCTATCACAGCGCTGCGTCGCGGCAAGCGGGATTGTGCATTGCCGCAAGAATTTCATTCACGCGCAGCAACCGTGTGATACCACCGGCTGACACCGTGACCGCCCCTCATGCGAAAGGCGAATATGGCCGATAACCATCCTGCCCCGCTCGACACCTCGTTCGCGATCGATACGCAGGCGCCTTGGTGGCGCGGTGCGGTCATCTATCAGATCTATCCGCGCAGTTTCCTCGACACCAATGACGATGGCGTGGGCGACCTTGCGGGCATCACGCAAGCGCTGGAGCACGTTGCAAATCTGGGCGCGGATGCCATCTGGATTTCTCCGTTCTTCACCTCGCCGATGCGGGATTTCGGCTATGATGTCTCGGACTACTGCGACATCGATCCGATCTTCGGGACGCTTGCGGATTTCGATGCCCTGATTGCTCGCGCCCATGACCTCGGGCTCAAGGTGATTGTCGATCAGGTCTATGCCCATACATCGGATCTGCACCCCTGGTTTGCGGAAAGTCGCAGCTCGCGCGCCAATCCCCGCGCCGAATGGTACGTCTGGGAAGATCCCAAGCCGGATGGCACGCCACCCTGCAACTGGCAGTCGGTGTTTGGCGGGCCTGCCTGGACCTGGGATGCGCGACGCCGCCAGTATTACATGCATACGTTCCTGAAGGAGCAGCCGCAGCTCAACATGCACAATCCGGCAGTGCAAGACGCGGTACTGGAGGTCGCCCGCTTCTGGCTCGCGCGCGGGGTCGACGGGTTCCGGCTCGATGCGCTGAACCACGCGATGCACGACCCCCAGTTGCGCGACAATCCGCCAGCACCTGACGATGGCCGCCCCCGAACGCGCTCGGCCGACTTTCAGCTCAAGACCTTCAGCCAGTCACACCCTGATATGGTCTATTTCGTGGAACGCCTGCGCCGCGTCTGCGACGAGTTCGGCGCCATTCATACGGTCGCAGAGATCGGCGGCGACGATCCGCAACGAGACCGTCGTCTCTACACCGCCGGATCGCACCGCCTGAACAGCGCTTACGGCTTCGATTTCCTGTACTTACCCGAACTGACAGCCGCTTACGTAGCCGATGCCATTGCCCGCTGGCAGGACGTAAGCGATCCGACAACCGGCGCCGTGGGAGGCTGGCCGAGCTTTGCCTTCGAGAACCACGATGCCCCCCGCGCCATTTCGCGCTGGGCCACCGCCACAGACCGCCACGCCTTCGCCCGGCTGAAAATGGCGCTTCTGCTTGCCCTTCGAGGCAACGCCATCCTCTATCAGGGTGAGGAGCTTGCACTCGAACAGGACGAAATTCCTTTCGAACAGCTTCGCGATCCCGAGGCCATCGCCAACTGGCCGCTCACGCTTTCGCGCGACGGAGCCCGCACCCCGATGCCCTGGCGCGAAGAACCGCGCGGCGGCTTCACTACCGGCACGCCATGGCTTCCCCTTTCGACAGGGAACCTCGGGCGCGCGGTGGAGGTGCAGGAACGCGATCCCGGCTCGATGCTGCACTTCACCCGCGCGCTGCTGGCCTTGAGAAAAGCCACCCCGGCCTTGCGGCTCGGTCGGATCGAGCATTGCGTGGCAGAGGGCGACATTCTTCGTTTCGAACGTGCCTGGCACGAAAATGGCGTCGCACGCCGCGTGCTTTGCGTGTTCAACCTTGGCTCTGCCGAGCAGTCACCGGAACTGCCCGAGGGCGAAGTCCTGTTCGCCGTGAACGGCGCACATCGGCGCGCCCTCCCTCCCTACGGTGCGATCTACCTTGAGGTGAAGTAGCCGCTGCTCAAGCCCCGATCAGTTCGCGGCCGATCAGCATGCGACGGATTTCGTTCGTTCCTGCGCCAATGTCGAGCAGCTTGGCATCGCGCAGGTAACGTTCGACCGGCCAGTCCTTCGTGTACCCCGCGCCGCCAAGGGCCTGCACGGCCTCTCCGGCAACGCGAAAGGCATTCTCGCTTGCCAGCAGGATCGCGCCTGCCGCATCGAAGCGGGTGGTCCGCCCGGCATCGCAAGCCCGCGCGACCGCATAGACATAGGCCCGCGCCGATTGCAGCGCGACGTACATGTCCGCAACTTTCGCCTGCATAAGCTGGAATGCACCGATCGCCTGCCCGAACTGCCGCCGCTCGCGCACATAGGGGATCACCGTGTCGAGGCAGGCCTGCATGATGCCGATCTGCAGGCCTGCCAGCACAACGCGTTCATAATCGAGCCCGCTCATCAGCACTTTCACCCCGCCATGGAGCGTGCCCATGATCTGCCCTTCCGGCACGAAACAGTCCTGAAACACAAGTTCGCAGGTGGGTGAGCCGCGCATCCCCAGCTTGTCGATCGTCTGTCCGACCGAAAACCCGGCCATTCCTTTCTCGATCAGGAACGCCGTAATCCCTCTTGAGCCCGCAGCCGGATCGGTCACGGCATAGACCACCAGCACATCGGCATAAGTCCCGTTGGTGATCCAGAACTTGCTGCCGTTGAGCCGGAAGCCCCCTGTGACGGCCTCTGCCCGCAGCTTCATGCCTACGACGTCCGAACCCGCTCCGACCTCCGACATGGCCAGACTGCCGAGATGCTCACCGGAAATCAGTTTGGGCAAATACCTGGCTTTCTGATCGGCATTCGCCCAGCGGCGGATCTGGTTGACGCACAGATTTGAATGCGCCCCGTAGGACAGGCCCACCGAGGCCGACGCACGAGAGACTTCTTCTACCGCCACGACATGCTCAAGGTAGCCGAGCCCGACGCCACCCCATTCCTCTTCCACGGTAATACCGTGCAGGCCGAGATCGCCCATCGCGGGCCAGAGTTCTCGCGGAAAACGATCTTCCGCATCAATGGCAGCAGCAATCGGCGCGATGCGGTCGGCAGCGAAACGGGCGACGGTCTCACGGATCATCGTCGCCGCCTCGCCGAGCGCGAAGTCGAACTCGGGCGTAGCAGTCATGTCTTTTATCCTCTCCGTTAGAGGCAATCTAACAAGATTGCCCACAGGCGCAAAGGATGCATTGGCGAGCGAACGATTATTGCGAAGGCAAAGGGATCAATCCGGCATCACCCTGCTGCTGCGTCCATTCGATACGATAGAGGTCGAAGCGGCGATCCTTGAGGTTCTGCACAGCGCCCGACTGCCGCGCGGTCAACAGCGCGTCGAGGCTGAGATCGGCAATCGCGATCGTCTCGGTATTCGGAGCGGTATCCGCCGCCACGCCATCGCGCGCGAACGGGAAATCCGAAGGCGTCAGGATCGCGCTTTCGGCATAGTGGACATCCATGTTCTCGACGTTCGGCAGATTGCCCACGACGCCCGACGTCACGACGTAGCACTGGTTTTCCACGGCCCTTGCCTGGCAGCAGTACCGTACCCGCAGATAGCCCCGACGCTCGTCCGTGCAGAACGGCACGAACAGCATCAGCGCCCCCTGATTGACAAGGTGACGGGCCAGTTCGGGGAATTCGCTGTCATAACAGATCATCACGCCGATCGGCCCGCAGTCGGTCGGGATCACGTTCGCACCGTAGCCGCCGCGCACGTTCCACCACTTGCGCTCGGACGGCGTGGGGTGAAGCTTCTGCGTTTCGTGGACCGAACCGTCGCGCAGGAAGGTATAGGCGATGTTGCGGATCTCGGACTTGCCCTTGCCGGTCTTGACGCGGGTCGGGTGCGAGCCACCGATGATATTGATGTTATAGCTCACCGCCATGCGCTGCATGAACTCTGTAAAGCGCTCGGTGTAATCGGCGATCTTCTCGATGGCTGCGGCGGGCTCCAGCTTGCTTTCCTCGATCGAGAGCAGTTCGAGCGTGAACAACTCGGGGAAGACCACGAAGTCGCTTTCATAGTCCGCCGCTACGTCGATCCAGTATTCGACCTGCGCCTCGAACTGGTCGATCGTCTCGATCTTGCGCATCTGGAACTGTACGGTTGCGACGCGAACGCTGGAAGGCACCCGCTCCTTGAGGCCCGGAACGGCCTTGCCGGTGTCGCGCGGGGCGAGCGGATTGGCCCAATACATCAGCACGGCATTGCCACCACTGTCGCGGTCAGCCGGGATATAGTCGGGCAGGATACCGCGCGGTTCGTATCCCTCGTTCATCTGAAAATTGATGACCTGATCGCGGACCTTCTTGTCCTTCACCGCCTGAAGATATTCGGCTGCTGTAGGATACTGGCGGCGGCGGCGGGCATAGCCCGGCATGCGCCCCGCGAAGGCGATGCCCTTCAATTCGAAGTACTGACAGACCTCGCGGCGCTTGCGATAGAGGCGCTGACCAATCCGCAGGCGGCGATAGTCCGGGTCCACGCAGACCTCGAAACCATAGAGCACATCGCCTTCGGGATCGGGAATCCGGCCATAGCCGCCGTTGGAGATTTCCTCCCAGGTGTGCGGCTTGAAAGCGAGATCGGCCGTGACGATCATCGTCGCGCAATGGCCCACGACCTTGCCTTCGTATTCGGCCACGAACTGGCCTTCGGGAAAGTTGATGATCTGGCCACGCAATTCGGCGCGGGTGAAGGCGTCCGCCTTGCCATACACCTTCACCGACAGGCGCGCGATAGCGGCGACGTCAGAGACAGTGGCGGGGCGGATGATGAGCTTGGCTTTGGTCTGGTCCATGGGTTCCTGATACTCACGGGCAGCGCGCAGGTTCCCGGCGCCACGGGTTCACGTCATATCCGGCGGATATAGGAAGCCCGCTGAAAATTTCTGCGAAAACCGGGATATTTCCGGCCTCTGCCTCCGTTGTCCTTGGTGAAAGGAGAAACACAGTGAGTGCAACCCTTTTCGCCCTGGCCCTGTTCGGATGCTCGGACGACGGCACAACGTGCCAGCGATTGAATATGGCGGCGGAGACTTACCAGAACCGCGAGGCCTGCGCGGCCAAAACCGATGCGGCGCTGGAGACAGAGGCTGCGCTGAAGGCCGACTATCCGACCGTCTATGCCCAGTGCCTCAGTGCCCAACAGCTTGCCGCCATCGGCAAAAACACCGTCGATCTCAACAAGATGAACGGCGTCCGCTTCGCGTCGGCCGATTGATCCCGCTCAGCCGCGACCGCGATATCCGGCGACGCCCTGATCGGGTGCCCACAAGCCTTCCGGCACCGGGCCGGACTGCCAGAACACGTCGATGGGGATGCCCCCGCGCGGATACCAGTATCCTCCGATGCGCAGCCACCTGGGCTTCATCTCGTCGAACAGGCGCTGCCCGATACCTACCGTCACATCCTCGTGAAAACCGCAGTGATTGCGGAATGAGCCAAGGAAGAGCTTGAGAGACTTCGATTCCACGATGGTCTCACCAGGTGCGTAATCGAGCACCAGATGCGCGAAATCGGGTTGGCCGGTGACGGGGCACAGCGACGTAAATTCCGGCGCGGCGAAGCGCACCATGTAGAGCGATCCCACGCGCGGATTGGGCACATAATCGAGCACTGCCGCTTCGGGAGAGGCAGGAAGTGCGCTCTGCTGCCCGAGATGCAGCGGCATGCCGGAGGCGGGGTTCTGTGCGGTCTTGTCGGTTGTCTCGTCCATGCCTAAGGCCATGCCTGCAATGGCGCGCGGCGGCAAGCGGTCAATCGCGGCTCCTTGCCATTCCGTCGTGTTCAAAAATGGCGGCAATGCGGGATTCACGGGCGGTTCAGGCTGGTATGGGTGGGGTTAAAAAGAGAGCAATGAGGGGTGTGATGGTTTCGGGTCGCGACAGGTTTTTTGCGCAGGGTTGTGCTGTTTTTCTTTGCGGAACAGCGCTTTGCGTGGTGAGCGGACAGGCGGCACTCGCGCAGTCTTCCGATCCGCAGGTCTGGTCGCTGCAACCCTCGCCGCAGACCAGCGCGACGCCGCAGGCATCAGGCCCGGTGGACGCCCAAAATCCGGTTGTTCGCCCAAAGGTTGATCCCACTTCAACGGCAACGCCAGTGGTCGTTCCGAGCGCGGCTGCCACCCCCAAACCGACGGTCATTTCGCCGCCCAAGCCGGTTGCTACATCGCGTCCAACCGAAACAGCGCCTCGGACGCCAAAACCGGCGCCCACGCCGCGTCCAACGGCGACTGCGGCGCCGGAAAGTGCCACAACATCAACACCTTCACCTTCGGTCACACCCACGCCGGAACCCGTTCCGAGCCCGATTTCTCAAGACGAGGCTAAACCGCCCCAAACGGGGTCTAACCCGACCCTAACGGGGTCTAACCCGGCCCAAGCGCCTTCTACCGCCTCCACACCGACCACTGGCAGCGCCACACCCTGGCTGTGGCCGCTCGTCGGCGCAGGCGCGGTGCTGGCGATCGCCGGCGCACTGATCTGGCGTCGACGCAGCCGCGTCGAAGTGACCTACGACGAGCCCGCCGAGACCTTCGTGGAACCCGCGCCGTCGCCTGTTCCAACACCTCCTCTTGCCCCCATCGCACCTTCGCGCCCGGCGCCAGCTCCCGAGCCCGCCTCACCCCCTCGCCCGGTCGCAGCCCCCGCACCCGTACCTGTCGCCCCCCGCCGCCTGCCACCACGCCCATCGCGCAGGAGGGCGGCGCGCGCTTCGAGTTCGAGCCGCTCTCGCTGCGTCTCTCGCTCGTCTATGCCACGCTCTCGTTCCGGCTGGTGGTCAGCAATCCGACCGATGCGGACATGGCGCCCTCGCAACTGGTGGGCGATCTGATCTCCGCCCACGCCTCGCTGGGGCGCGAGCAGCAACTGGCACCCGTCCCCGCGCAGCTTTTCGCGATCCGGAGCGTGCCTGCCATCGCACCGGGAGAAACCGCCGAACTGCGCTGCGAAGTGCAGTTGCCGCTCAACCGCGTGATCCCGCTCGAACGCGGACAGGCGCGCTTCCTCGTGCCCCTGCTGCGCCTTGCCCACGTGGCGGCGGACGGCACCTGGCAGCGGCTGGTGCTGACCGTGGGCACCGAGAGCGAAAGCGGCGTTGCCCCGCTGCGGCTCGACACCGGATCGCAGACTTTCGGCCAGCTTGGCGCCAGAGTGGTGGAATCGAGCCGCCATATGCCCCTCGACCCGGTGCGCGCCACCGGGTAGGCTCAATTCCGCGCGACACAGCGGAGATGATCTTGAGCGATACGAAGAGTTTGGAAGGCGCCGGTCCGGCAACGAAAGTCGTCAACGCCGGGCGACGCAAGGAATGGACCGGCCCGGTGGTCAATCCCCCGGTCTGGCGTGCCAGCACGCACCTTTACGAAAACACCGCAGCGCTCGCCGAAGGGCCGCGCCATAACGAGGATGGCCGTTTCTTCTATGGCCGCCGCGGCGCGCCGACGCAGTGGGCACTGGCCGAAGCGCTGACCGCGCTGGAACCGGGCGCCGCGGGCACCGTGCTCTACCCCTCGGGCGTTGCCGCCATCGCGGGCGTGATGCTGACGATCCTCAAGCCCGGTGACGTCGTGCTCATCACCGACAACGCCTACGATCCCAGCCGCGCGATGGGCAAGGGCCTGCTGACCGACTTCGGCATCGAGCCGCGCTATTTCGATCCGCTCGATGTGGCAGGCTACGAAGCCCTGTTCTGCGAACGCACCCGCGCAGTGCTGCTCGAAGCGCCCGGCAGCCTCTCGATGGAGATGTGCGACCTGCCGCTGCTGGCGAAGATCGCGCGCGACAAGGGCGCGATCTCGGTACTCGACAACACCTGGGCCAGTTCGCTCGGCTTCCCCGCGCTCGAACGCGGGATCGACATCACGCTGATGGCGCTGACCAAGCATGTCGGCGGCCATTCGGACCTGATGATGGGCAGCGCCAGCGCCGGAGCGGACCTTTACGCCAAGCTGCGCGCCCGTGCCCAGCAACTGGGCAACGTGGTCTCGCCCGACGATGCCGCCCTCGCCCTGCGCGGTCTGCGCACGCTCGATGTGCGGCTGCGGCAGGAAACCGCCAGCGCGCTGAAGATTGCCGAATGGCTCGCGCAGCGCCCCGAAGTGGCGCAAGTGCTCTGCCCGATGCTGCCCGGCGCCCCCGGACACGATGTGTGGAAGCGCGATTTCATCGGCGGCTGCGGCCTGTTCAGCTTCGTCTTCAAGGGCGGGACAATGGCGGACCGCAACCGCTTCATTGATGCGCTCGGCCTCTTCGGCATCGGCTATTCGTGGGGCGGGTTCGAGAGCCTGGCCATTCCCATCGATCCGGCGGGCTATCGCAGCGTGATGACCTGGCCGCCGGTTGACGGCAGCGATCTGGCCGAGGCGCGCCACGGCGTGCGCCTCACCATCGGCCTTGAAGACCCGGCGGACCTGATCGCCGATATCGAACAGGCGCTCACCGCCTGGCAGCAGGCCTGATCGTGGCGGGGGTAACGGTACTTCCCATGGCCGTTACCTCCCCTGCGGCGGTGCCCGCCGCCGCCGCGACCGGCGCGCCAATCTCCCAAGCCGCAGGCCCCTCGGTCAGCGGTGCCGAAGGCCTGCGCGATGCCGTCTCGGCCAAGAGCCATGCCATCGGCGGCGTGGTCGATACGCTCGATTCGCTCGCCGTGCAGGTCGGCCACAGCCGCGTCTCGGTGTGGGATCTGGCGGTCGTGATCTTCGTCGTGGTCATGGTGATCGTGGTGGCATGGAGCGCCAGCCGCGTTTCGCAGCGCCTGATCGAACGCGCGACCCGCTTCGATGCCAGCCAGCGCCTGCTCGCGCACAAGCTGGTCAGCCTGCTGATCTGGAGCATCGCCATCCTTGTCGGCGTCGATGCGGCAGGGATCGATCTGACCGCCTTCGCGGTGTTCTCCGGCGCGTTCGGCCTTGCCATCGGTTTCGGCCTGCAAAAGACTTTCGGCAATCTGATCGCCGGGATCATCCTGCTGATGGACAAGTCCATCAAGCCGGGCGACGTCATCGGCATCACCGATCAGGGCGGCAAGCTGACCTTCGGGCAGATCCGCCGTATCGGCATCCGCGCCGTCTCGCTCACCACGCGCGACCAGAAGGAATACCTGATCCCCAACGAAAACCTGATGATCAATCAGGTGGAGAACTGGTCCTATTCCAGCCGCAACGTGCGCATCCAGATCCCCGTCGTCGTCTCCTACACCACCGATATCCAGCAGGCCGAAGACCTGATGCTGGAGGCGGCGCGATCGGTGAAGCGCGTGCTCGTCACCCCGCCCCCCACGGTGTGGCTCGACAGTTTCGTGGACAACGGCGTCAGCTTCGTCATCAACTGCTGGATCACCGATCCCGAGGAAGGCGTGGGCAATGTCCGCTCGGACGCGCTCAAGACGCTGTGGCGGCTGTTCCGTGAGAACGGCATCGAACTGCCCCTGCCCCAGCGCGACATCAACTTGCGCGATACCGCAATCGTGCGGGAGGCGCTGGCGCGGCTGGGTAAAGGCGTGGGCGACACAGGAGAGGATGCATCATGAGTGTAACCGGCATCGGTGTGACTGGCATCGGCGGACTGTTCTTCCGCGCCCGCGATCCCGAGGCGCTGGCGGCGTGGTATCACCAGTATCTCGGCATCGGCCCCAATACCGAAGGCGACGGCTACGAGCCCTGGGCGCAGCAAGCCGGGCCGACGGTGTTCATGCCCTTCCCCGCCGATACCGATTACTGGCCTGCCGAGCGGCAGTGGATGCTCAACCTGCGGGTCGCCGATCTCGACGCGCTGATCGCGAAATTACAGGCGGACGGGATTGCCGTGGCGACCAACCCGGAATGGGATTCGCCCGAGATGGGCCGCTTTGCGCGCATCCATGACCCGGAAGGCCATGCGCTGGAGCTGTGGCAGCCGCCAGAATAAGGGCGCTCAGTTGGTCTGGCGGTGCAGCTCGCGCTCCGGCTCCAGCCGGTTGCGGCCCTTGGCGCGGGCGCTGAACAGCGCCATCTCGGCGCGCTCCAGCGTGCTGTCGAGGCTCTGGGCAATACGCACGACGCCGCCGCTGGCGGTCAGGCGCAGGCCATCGTTGCCCAGCACCTCGTGCCGCTCCGAAAGCGTCGAGACCACGCGGGCGCAGATCGCACGCGCGGCTTCGGGCGTGGTGCGCGGAAGCAGCACGGCGAAACGCTCAGAGCCGATGCGCGAGATCACGTCTTCCTCGCGCAGGGTCTCGCGCAGGAGATCGGCGAACGTGCAGAGCACATCGTCCCCCGCGCCTGCCCGTAGCGCATGTTGATCGCCTTGAAGAAATCGATCCCGAACAGCGCAACGCAGCCCTCGATCCCGCGCGTGAGCATGTGCTCCAGCATCGAGACGAAGGCCCGGCGGTTGCTGAGCCCGGTCAGCGCATCGCTGTAGGTGGCGGCGAACAGCTGGTCGCGCAGCGCGCGGCGCTCGTCCACCGAGCGCAGGATCGCCAGTGCGCCCCAGGCCTTGCCGTCGTTGCGGTGGAGCGCGCGGCAGCGGATCTCGAACCAGCTTTCGCGCGCATCGGTGGTGACGGCGGGAAATTCGACCCAGCCGCTCTCGCGCCCGGCAATCGCCTCGGCCAGTGCGGTAGCCACGCGGGCAAGGTGCGAGGGTTCGACGAGATCCGGCAACGTCTCGATCCCGTTCGCGGCGCCCGACTGGCCGACCAGCCGCGCCAGCGCCGGCGAACTCTCGACGATATGGCCGCTCGCATCGATCTTGAGGATGATGTCCGGCCCGCCCTCGGCCAGCATGCCGTAGAGCGCCGAAGTCTCCTGATCGGTGATGGTTATCGGCATGGGCGGTTTTTCCGTCAAAGTCTCAAAACGTTAGATAACGGCGTAAAATACGTGTTAATCGGGTTATTTAACGCACTGGAAACAATAGCTTATAATACCACTTCGTGGCACCTTGCGAAAGTCAGGCACTTTACAGGTCGATCATCACGCGCACCCGCTCGGGCGAAATGCCCAGTGCGAGCGCGATATCTTCACGGGCTTTCGCCACCGCCTCGCCCACGCCCGAACCGATCCCGGAGATCGAGCGGCGGGGTCGAAGATCCGCCGTTGTCACGCCAAGCGCCGCGGCCAGTCCTTCGAGTCTTTCGGCCACCGGCTTCGCCCGCCCCTGCTCCCAGGCCCAGACGGTCGGCTTGCTGACGCCCAGCGCGGCAGCCAGTTGCGCCTGCGTCAATCCGCGCGCCTTACGCAAGCGATAAAGGCGCTCGGCAAAACCGCCTTCCGTCTGCGAACCTGCCGGCAAGCCGACACTCTCGGCCCGCGCGCGCAGGCGAACCGCACTCAGGACATGGGGCGGCAAGCTTTGGGCGAACGCGCAGCCGAACAGATCATCCACCGACCAGACGACATGCGCACCGACGGAGCCTGCCTCCGGCAGATCCACATCGATCGTCTCGCCCGGCGCGAGTATCGTGTCCGTCTGCAGCAGAGCCCCGGTTTCGGAAATGTTGAGCACACGCACCAGCGCGCCCGTACTCCCCGCTGCGCCCGTGGTTTCGAGCAGCAACCGACGGCGTGGCGCGCGGGCCGCTCCGGGTGTCTCCTCAAAATGGGCATCGATGGCCACGTCTGCGCTCCAGGTTCGCTGAACAGAGACCCTGGCAGACCGACCTTAAGATTCGGTTAGGTGCCGACTAACGAATCGCGAATCGGATTTCGCAATTTTCCACGCCACACAAACTACGGAAATTACGTGATTTTCCGTATCATTTACCCGGTGTTTACGAACATACCCCTAGGAAATCCGTACAAGTATAACGGGACGCACCGTGTTCGACATTCTGACCTGCATTCGTGACGAGCACGATGTGCGACTCGTCGCCCTCGCTGCTGCGATCTGCTTCCTCTCCTCGCTGGCAGCCGTGCTGCTGCTGCGCCAGGCCCGCCTTGGCGCCAAGGACGAGCGCCTGCGCTGGCGCTATCTTGCGGGGATAGGCGGCGGCTTCGGCGTCTGGGCAACCCACTTCGTGGCGATGCTCGGATACACGCCGGGCGTAGTGATCGGCTACGACACCCTGCTGACCGTCATCTCGCTGGCCCTGCCGATCGTCACCACCTGCTTCGGTTTCTCGATCGCGCTCGACCATCGTTCACGCGCCGGGCTGCTGATCGGCAGCCTTGCCACGGGCGCGGGCTTTGCCGCCATGCATTACACCGGCATGGAAGCGATGACGCTTCCCGCCACGCTGCACTGGGAACCGGGCCACGTCGTTGCTTCGGTCGTGCTGGCGATCGTGCCCACCCCTTTCGCGATGTACTGGGCGCTGCACGGCTGCCGCCTGACCTCGATCCTTTCGGCAACCCTCAGCCTGACGCTTGCCGTCGTGCTGCTGCACTTCACGAGCATGGCCGGGCTGCACCTGACGCCGAACCGCCTCGATCCCTACGGCCTGATCATCGCGCCGCACATCATGGCTTCGGTCATCACCGCCATCTCGCTGAGCCTGCTGGCGCTGCTGATCACAGCCCTGATCATCCATCGCCGCACCCGCGAGGCCATCCATGCCAGCGAGCGTCAGTTCTCGTTTCTGGTACGCGGTATTTCCGATTGCGCGATCTACATGCTCGATACCGAGGCCCATGTCGCCAACTGGAACGCCGGTGCGCAGCGACTGAAAGGCTATAGCGCCATCGAGGCTATCGGCATGCCGCTGGCCGCTTTCTACACGCCGGAGGATCGCGAAAGCGGATTGCCGGAGCGCGCGATCGCCACGGCTCTGGCCGAAGGCAAGTTCACGGCAGAGGGCTGGCGCATGCGCCGCGACGGCACCCGGTTCTGGGCTCACGTCACTATCGAGCCGTTTCGCAATCATGACGGTGTGCATATCGGCTTTGCCAAGATCACCCGCGACATGACCCGCTTCAAGGAACACAACGACCGGCTCGAAAACACCTCGCGCCAGCTCGACACCGCGCTTGCCCACATGCACCAGGGGCTGTGCCTGTTCGATGCGGACGAACGCATCGTACTGCGCAATCGTCGTTTCCTTGAAATGTACAATCTGCCTGCGGATGCCTGCCCGCCCGGCACCTCGCTGGACGAGGCCATTCTGGAAGCGCTGACCGCGCGCCTCGGCGATCGCCCCAGCGCGGAGCGACTGGCCCTTTCCAACGATGCCATCCACCGCGCCGTCAACACGCCGGATTATCCAGCAGAAGTGTTCGAGTACGGCGCCCTGTCCGTCTCCATCGTCAGCCGCCGCATGGACGACGGCGGATGGGTGACGACCTTCGACGACGTGACCGCACAGCGCCAGTCCGAAGCGCGTATCGAGCATATGGCGCTGCATGACGGCCTGACCGGCCTGCCCAACCGCACCCGTTTCGAACTGTGGCTGGACGAGCATCTTCCCGAGGCGGAGCGCGCTGGCCGCAAGCTGGCCCTCGTCATGCTCGACCTCGACCGGTTCAAGGAAATCAACGACACCTGGGGGCACTCCTGGGGCGATGTCGTGCTCGTCGAATTCGCGCGTCGCCTCGGTCTGGACCTTCAGGAAGACGAGATCGTCGCGCGTCTGGGCGGCGACGAGTTCGCGCTGGCCAAGGAATATTCCAATCAGGCGGACCTCGCCGAATTCCTGCGTCGGGTGACAGGTGCCCTGTCGCAGCCGATCGTCCATGAGGAACAGGAACTGCCGATCGGCGGCAGCGTCGGCGTAGCGGTATTCCCGCAGGATGGCGGCGACCGAGAGGCGCTGCTGAACAATGCCGATCTGGCCATGTATCGCGCCAAGTCGCAGCTGATCGAGCAGCTGTGCTATTACGAGCCGAGCATGGACGAAAGCGCGCGCGAGCGTCGCCAGATCGCCAACGACCTGCGCCACGCGGTCGACCGGCGCGAACTCGCGCTGCTCTACCAGCCGCAGCACAACCTGCGCACGGGCGCGCTGTCAGGCTACGAAGCCCTGCTGCGCTGGCATCATCCCTCGCGCGGGATGGTATCGCCGATGGACTTCATTCCCATCGCCGAGGAAACCGGGCTGATCATCCCCATCGGCGAATGGGTCATGCGACAGGCCTGCCGCGAAGCCTGCCTGTGGCCCACCGAGGAACGCGTGGCGGTGAACCTTTCCCCCGTCCAGCTGGTGCAGCCCGGCCTTGTCGACGTGGTGACGCGCATTCTTCGGGAAACCGGGCTCCCGGCTCATCGGCTGGAGCTGGAGATCACCGAGACCGCGATCATCTCGGACAAGGCGCGCGCGCTGGCGAACCTGCGCCAGATCAAGGAACTGGGCGTTGCCATCGCGATGGACGATTTCGGCACCGGCTATTCCTCGCTCGATACCCTGCACGCCTTCCCGTTCGACAAGATCAAGATCGACAAGTCGTTCCTGATCGAATCGGACACGAACAATCAGGCGCTGGCGATCATTCGCGCGGTGCTGGCGCTGGGCCAGTCGCTCAACATCCCGGTTCTGGCCGAAGGTGTAGAGACGGGCGTGCAGTACGAGTTGCTGATCGCCGAAGGCTGCGAGGAAGCGCAGGGCTATTACCTTGGCCGTCCCGCCGCGCCGCCCAGCCTCGTCGCGGCGAACGACATCTTTCGCAAGGCGCAGGCCGATGCGCGGACAGCCGTGAACGACTGATCCCGCGCGCGAGGGACTTGCTTCAGAGCAGCAGGTCGTCCTGCGGCAGGAGCGCGGGCGGCAGGTCCGTATGGCCCAGCATCGCGAGCATCTCGCGCTCCACCGTGCGGGCCATGGCATCGAGCGGGAGATCGTTGGTCTCGGTGCCGAACGGGTCTTCCATCTCGTCGCCCAGCGAATCGAGGCCGAAGAAGGCATAGCTCACCAGCAGCACCGGCAGCGGCGTCCACCAGCCCAGCGCGGAAACCAGCGCGAAGGGCAGCAGCAGGCAGAAGCCGTAGGCCGTGCGGTGCAGCAGCAGCGTGAAGGCATAAGGCAGCGGCGTCGCCTTGATCCGCTCGCAGGCGCCCTGCACCCCCGACAGCGCCGCAAGCTGCGTTTCCAGCACCGAATAGTGCATCGGCTCGATCGCGCCTTCGCGCATCAGCCGGGCCGCTGCGATGCCCACGCTGCGCAGCGCTGCGTCCGTGGGATTGGGTGTGCCCGGCGCGAGGTCTGGCACGAACGGGGCGATGGCCTGCTCCTCGTCCAGCCCGCGCAGCTTGGCGGCAAGGCCCTTGGTGAAGCCGATCACGCCCAGCGCCAGCACTTCGCGCTGCGCCGGGTCGATCGTCGCGATCTGGCGGGCGAAGGCGCGCGAGGAGATGATCAGCTGCCCCCATTGCTTGCGCCCTTCCCACCAGCGGTCGTAGCAGGCGTTGTTGCGGAAGCTCATGAAAATCGACAGCGCCAGCCCGATCACCGCGAACGGCGCTGCCGCCAGATGCGCGCCCGATGCCATGCCGTGGTCCATCAGCGCGACCGCGATCACCGAGACCATCATCATGAACGCCAGCCGCTTCCAGATGCGCGGCACCACCGATCCGCGCAGGTGAAAGAGAATGTCGACAAGGCCAGGCTGCGGGCGGACGATCATCTGGAGGCTCCGGTATGGAACCCTCGCCATGACGCGGTGCAAAAAGGGCGCAGTCCGCATCGAAAGCGACGGTCTAAAGCTGTGCTACCCGCCCCATTAGCCTTTGTGGCTGGAAAGGCCAGACGTTCGGGCGCATCTCGCCTGTCATGACCATGACACCTGCAACCCCCAAAGGCCGAGTCCATCTCGTCGGCGCCGGTCCGGGCGATCCCGACCTGCTGACGCTGCGCGCCGCGCGGCTGCTGGAAGGCGCCTCGCTGGTGGTGCACGATGGCCTCGTCGACACCGCGATCCTTGCCATGGTGAACCCGGCGGCAGAGCGGATCTCGGTCGCCAAGGCGCGCTCGCGCCACACGATGCAGCAGGAGGACATCAACGCCCTGCTCGTGCGCGAAGCCCTTGCGGGCCGCGACGTGGTACGCCTCAAGGGCGGCGATCCCTTCGTATTCGGACGCGGCGGCGAAGAGGCCGAGGCCTGCCGCGCCGCCGGTATCGAGGTTGAGGTCGTCCCCGGCATCTCCTCCGCGCTGGGCGCTTCGGCTGCCGCGCAAATTCCGCTGACCCACCGCGATCACGCCTCGATCGTCTCGTTCGTGGCGGGCCAGTGCAAGGGCCTGACCGAGCAGGACTGGTCCGGCCTTGCCGGCAAGGGCCGCACGCTCGTGATCTTCATGGGCCTCGCCACCGCCGCGCAGATCAGCGAGAAGCTGATGGCCGACGGTCTTGCCCCCGATGTGCCCGTCGCCGTGATCGAGAACGCCACCCGCGCGCAGATGCGCGTGCTGCGCAGTCCGCTCGCAGGCCTTGAGGCCCTCGTTTCCTCGCACCGGGTGAAGAGCCCGGCGCTCATCGTCATCGGCGATGTTGCCCGCGCGCGCGGCGACCTTGCCGATCATACCATTCGCGCTCTGGCGCTGGAGGCAGGCAAGTGAAGATCGTGACCGGCAACGACCTGAAGAGCGGCGCCGTCATCTGGTGGACCGGCGTGGGCTGGTCGCTCGACGTGAACGACAGCGCCGATGCGGGCGAACATGGCGCCGCGATCGTCGCGCGCGAGGAAGCCGCCCGCAACGTCGTCGGCGCCTACGAAATCGATGGCGAGAAGACCGCAGAAGGCGTGCGTCCCGCGCATATCAAGGACCGCATCCGCGCGCTTGGCCCCACGGTCCGCACCGACCTGACGCTCAAGCCTGCCGACCCCCAAGCCGTGAACTGGGTGATCTGATGTACAAGTACGATACCTATGACCAGCAGATGGTCGATACCCGCGTCGAGGAATTCCGCGATCAGGTGCGCCGCCGCCTTGCCGGTGACCTGACCGAGGACCAGTTCAAGCCGCTGCGCCTGCAGAACGGCCTGTACCTCCAGCTGCACGCCTACATGCTGCGCGTCGCGGTGCCCTATGGCACGCTGAACTCGCAGCAGATGCATCTGCTGGGCGACATCGCCGACAAGTACGACCGCGGCTATGGTCACTTCACCACCCGCCAGAACATCCAGTACAACTGGATCAAGCTGGAGGACACGCCCGACATCCTCGCCGATCTGGCGAAGGTGGAGATGCATGCCATCCAGACCAGCGGCAACTGCATCCGCAACATCAGCGCCGACCAGTACGCAGGGGCCGATGCCGACGAAGTGGTCGATCCGCGTCCTTACGCCGAGCTGCTGCGCCAGTGGTCCAGCTTCCACCCGGAATTCCTCGTCCTGCCGCGCAAGTTCAAGATCGCGGTGATCGCCAGCGAGGTCGACCGTGCGGCGATGCGCCTGCACGATATCGGCATCCGCATGGTCAAGAACGATGCGGGCGAAGTCGGCGCCGAGTTCCACGTCGGCGGCGGCATGGGCCGCACCCCGATGATCGCCTCGATGATCCGCGAATTCGTGCCGCTCGACCAGCTGATCACCTATGCCGAGGCGTGCCTGCGCGTCTACAACCGCTATGGCCGCCGCGACAACAAGTACAAGGCGCGCATCAAGATCCTGGTCCACGAGATCGGCAAGGACGAGTATCTGCGTCAGGTCGAGGAAGAGTTCGCGCACCTGCTGACGCAGGGCATCGAGCCGCCCCTGGCCGAGCTGGAGCGGATCAAGGCGCACTTCGCCGATCCCGCCTACGATGCGGACGCCAGCGACGATCTGGACCTGTCCGATCCCGATTTCCGCCTGTGGGTTGAGCGTAACTGCCACCCCCACAAGCAGAAGGGCTACACGATCGCGACGATCAGCCTCAAGCCGATCGGCGGGATTCCGGGCGATGCCAGCGCCGACCAGATCCGCCTGATGGCAAAGCTTGCCAAGGACTACAGCCTTGACGAACTGCGCGCCACGCATGCGCAGAACATCGTGCTGCCGCATGTGCGCAAGGCCGATCTCTACACCGTGTGGCAGGCACTCGACGCGAACGGTCTTTCCACCGCCAACCTCGACACCATCGGCGATATCATCGCCTGCCCCGGTCTCGACTACTGCGCGCTCGCGAACGCCCGCTCGATCCCGGTGGCGCAGAAGATCTCGGAGCGCTTCGGCTCGGCCGAGAAGCAGGCGGAAATCGGTGAGCTCAAGCTCAAGATCTCGGGCTGCATCAACGCCTGCGGCCACCACCACGCCGGGCACATCGGCATTCTAGGCGTCGACCGCAAGGGCACCGAGAACTACCAGCTGCTGCTCGGCGGCAGCGAGGGCGCGGATACCTCGCTCGGCAAGATCACCGGCCCCGGCTTCGACGAGGACGGCGTGGTCGATGCGATCGAGCGCGTAACCGACCTCTATCTGGCCCAGCGCGAGGACGGCGAGCGCTTCCTCGACACCTACCGCCGCCTGGGCATGGGCCCGTTCAAGGAAGTGATCTATGGTTGACGTGCAGTTCCGCTTCCGTGACGACGAGGCCGTCAACGACCCCGCCGTGACGGTCGACGCCTTCACCGAACAGACCAACGCCAGCGCCGTGCGCGTGGAGCCGGGCGACGATGCCCGCGACCTGCTGCCGCATCTGGACCGCCTCGCACTGGTCGAAGTCAGCTTCCCCAGCTGGACCGACGGGCGCGGCTATTCCTCGGCCCGTATCCTGCGCGAAGCGGGCTATCGGGGCGAGCTGCGCGCGGTCGGCGATCTGGTGATCGACATGCTCAGCCATCTGCGCCGCTGCGGCGTGGATGCCTTCGCGCCCGACAAGCCGCTCAACCCCACCGACGCCGATAACGCGTTCACCCGCTGGGAGAACGTCTATCAGGCGACCAACGTCGACGGACGTCAGGCCATCTGGGCGAAACGCCACGCCTGACACGCCCCGTATGAAGGCCGACACCGAACATCGGTGAGGCCGCACAAAGGACTTTCCGCCCATGGCCCAACCTCAGCTTGCACAGGACTCGCTCGCACCCGACGCTCAAGGATCCGGGTGGGAAACGAGCCGGGAAAACCCCGGTCGCGACCGTCTGCGCGCCGTTGACCGGCTCGACACCTCGCCCCGTTTCACGGCGGCGGATGCCGAGGCGCTGAACGCGCGCTTTGCCGGTGTCGATACGCTGGAGATGCTGCGCACGGTGCTGGCGGAAGGTCTTGTCGGGCGGGTCACGGCGGTCTCCAGCTTCGGCGCGGACAGCGCGGTGCTGCTGCATCTGGTCGCCAGCGTCGATCCTTCGGTACCGGTGCTGTTCCTCGAAACGGGCAAGCACTTCCCCGAGACGCTGGCCTATCGCGATACGCTGGCGGCACAGCTTGGCCTCACCCAGCTCGTCAACCTGACGCCTGACGAGGCGGAACTGGCGGCGAAGGACGAGAACGGCCTGCGCTGGTCGTGGGACCCGGACGGCTGCTGCGAAATCCGCAAGGTGAAGCCGCTGGCGAAAGCGCTGGCGAACTACGATGCCTCGTTCTCGGGCCGCAAGTCGTTCCAGGCCAAGACCCGCGCCAACCTGCCGCGTTTCGAGATCGATACGACCGATGCCGCCGGGCGCCTCAAGATCAATCCGCTGATCGACTGGAGCGCCGAGCGCCTCGCCGCCTATATCGCCGAGCATGACCTGCCCCCGCATCCGCTGGTGGCGCAGGGCTATCCCTCGATCGGCTGCATGCCCTGCACCAGCAAGGTCGCGCCGGGCGAAGACCCGCGCTCGGGGCGCTGGAAGGGCTGGGACAAGACCGAATGCGGCATTCACGTCGCCGGGGAGACCAGCGACGCCGCCAGCCCCGTACCGGGCACCGGTGACGGCAAGAGCACCGATCTGCCGCCGGGCTACGATCCGGTCTTCTGATACCGGGCGGCGCGGCTTTATCAGGTTCTCACAAGGCGCAGCGTGACGGGATCGTGCTGCGCCTTGTAACCTTCGCAGCTTGCATCGCATTGCAGATGCCGCATCGCAACATGCATTAAACGCACGCAAGAGCGTCTTAGAACGCACGCCATCGTCCGTTACAATGCCGGGTACACCCCAACAATCGAGTTTGTCATGAGCGTTTCCCGCGCGCCGCAGGACCATGCGGTTCATCCCCTGCTTGTCACCCTGGCCCTGGCCATGGGCGCCTTCGCGATCGGCACCACCGAATTCGCGGCGATGAGCCTCGTCCCCTTCTTCGCCTCCGACCTGCACCTGTCGGAAGCCGAAGCCGGCCATGCCATCAGCATGTATGCGCTGGGCGTCGTCGTCGGAGCCCCGACCATCGCCGTGCTTGCCGCCAAGCTGCCGCGCCGCCAGTTGCTGGTCGGCCTGATGGCGCTGTTCGCGGTCGGCAACGGCCTGTCGGCACTGGCGGGCAACTACCACGTGCTGCTGCTGTGCCGCTTCATCAGCGGATTGCCGCATGGCGCCTACTTCGGCCTTGCCGCGCTCGTCGCCGCCTCGCTGGTGCCGCCCAACAAGCGCGCGCAGTCGGTCGCCAACGTCATGACCGGGCTCACCGTCGCAACGATCATCGGCGTGCCGATGGCGAACTGGCTGGGGCAGGCGCTCGGCTGGCGCTGGGGCTTCGGCGTGGTCGCGGTGCTCGCGGTGATCTCGATGACGCTCGTCGCCATGTTCGCCCGCGTGCGCCCGCCGATCCGGAAGCCAGCCCCTTGCGCGAGCTTGGCGCGCTGCGCCGTCCGCAGGTGGTGCTGACGCTGCTGACCGAGGCGGTCGGCTTCGGCGGTCTCTTCGCCGTCTACACCTATGTCGCCTCGACCATCATCGACGTGACCAAGGCGGGCGATGCCGCCGTGCCGCTGGTCCTCGCCGTGTTCGGCGTGGGCATGACGGCGGGCAACTTCGCCTGGGCCTGGCTGGCCGACCGCGCGCTCAACAAGGCGGCGATCCTCTCGTTCCTGTGGCTGGCCGGATCGCTGGCGCTGTTCCCGCTGGCTGCGCACAACATCTGGGCGCTGAGCGGCGCGATCCTGCTGATCGGCTTCGGCGGCGGCCTTGGCACCGTGATGCAGACGCGCCTGATGGACGTGGCGGGAGACGCGCAGGCGCTGGCCGCCGCTGCGCACCACAGCGCCTTCAACACCGCCAATGCACTGGGTCCGTGGCTGGGGGGCCTGGCGATCACCGCGGGCTATGGCCTGACCTCGACCGGCTGGATTGGCGTGGCGCTATCGCTGGCGGGTCTTGCGCTTTTCCTGTTGACGCTCAACCTCCACGGCCGCGAACAGGCCCGCTTCGAAGCTGCTCCGGCAGAGTAAGCGGCTCTGTCCTAAACAAAACGGGGCCGACACGAAAAAAGGGCGGAGCGCCACAAGCGCTCCGCCCTTTTTTCGTGTCCTGCGCGCAAGGCGTCACACCGGCTGCGGCAACTTATCCAGCAACTTGTCCAGCGTCACCGGGTATTCGCGCACGCGCACCCCGGTGGCATTGTAGACCGCATTGGCGAGCGCCGCCGCCACGCCGCACAGGCCCAGTTCGCCCACGCCCTTGGCCTTCATCGGCGAGACCTTGTCGTCCGGGGTGTCGAGGAAGATCACCTCCTGATGCGGAATGTCGAGGTGTACCGGCACTTCGTATCCGGCCAGATCGTGGTTCACGAAGTGGCCGAAGCGGGTATCGACGGCGAGTTCCTCCATCAGCGCACCGCCCACCCCCATCGTCATCGCCCCGATCATCTGACTGCGCGCGGTCTTGGGGTTGAGGATACGGCCCGCATCGCAGACCGCCAGCATCCGCCGCACGCGGATCTCGCCGGTCCAGGCATCGACCGAGACTTCGACGAAGTGCGCGCCGAACGTCGCCTGCACATAGTCCTTGGCGATCTGGCCCCACTGCATGGTGTCCTCGGCCACCATCGCGCCGGCATCGGACAGCGCGAAACTGCGGTTGCCCGCCGTGACCTGCCCCTTGGCGAAAGTCGCCTCGGCAGGATCGAGGCCCAGTTTCGCACAGACCTGCCCGCGCAGCTTCACGCAGGCCGCGTAGAGACCGGAGGTGGAGCTGTTCGCCCCCCACTGCCCGCCCGAGCCTGCCGACACCGGGAAGCTGGAATCACCCAGCGTCACGGTGACAGCGCTCATCGGCAGCCCCAGCATCTCGGCAGCCGTCTGCGCGAGGATCGTGTAGCTGCCGGTGCCGATGTCGGTCATGTCGGTTTCGACCGTGGCATGGCCCTTGCCGTCCAGCTTCACCCGCGCCGCAGAGGTCATGTTGATATTGCCGCGATAGGCCGCAGCCACGCCCATGCCGATCAGCAGGTCGCCCTCGCGCCGGGTGCCCGCCTTGCTGCGCCTGTCCCAGCCGAAGCGCTCCGCCCCCTGCTGGAGGCAGGCCACCAGATGGCGCTGGCTGAACGCTTTCGACGGATTTTCCGGCGCGACCTGCGTATCGTTGTGGATGCGCAGCTTGACCGGACACATGCCGAGCCCTTCCGCCAGTTCGTCCATCGCCACTTCGAGCGCCATCAACCCGGTCGCCTCGCCCGGCGCGCGCATCGCGTTGCCTTCGGGCCAGTCGACCACCGCCTGCCGCGTCTTCGTCAGACGGTTGGCGCCCGCATAAAGGAACTGCGTCTGGTTGGTGGAGCTGTCATCGCTGCCGTCGACCATATTGGCATAGACGTTCTCGTGCGCGATGGCGGTGATCGTACCGTCATGCTCCGCGCCGAGGCGCAGGCGCTGGATCGTCGCCGGGCGATGCGTGGTATTGTTGAACATCAGCGGACGCTGGAGCACGACCTTGACCGGGCACTTCGCCGCCCTTGCGCCCAGCGCAGCCATGACCATGTCGGTCCGCAGGAACAGCTTTCCGCCGAACCCGCCGCCGATATAGGGTGACATGATCCGCACATTCTCGGGCGCGATCTTCAGCGTTTCGGCCACAGATTTCCGCCCCCAGGCGATCATCTGGTTGGACGTCCACGCGGTCAGCCTCTCTCCCTCCCACCAGGCGATGGAGGCGTGCGGTTCCATCATCGCATGGGCCTCGGGCGGCGTGGCATACGTCTGATCGACCTTGACCGGCGCCGCGGCGAAGGCGGCATCGAAGTCTCCGAAACTGGAGCCCGCCTGTTCGGCGCCCTGCCCCGGCGGCAGCGCCGGATCGCGGCTGGCGACCGCCAGATCGAACCGCCCTGCCTCGGGCGCATAGTCCGGGCGCAGCAGCGCCGCAGCCGCCGTCGCCTCCTCGAACGTGCGGGCAACCACCAGCGCGATCGCCTGATGGTAGTGAACGATCTCCGGCCCGCCCAGCAAGGGCGCGGTGTTCATCCCGGACTGGCCGAGCGGCCCGGCATTCGCTGCCGTCACCACGACCAGCACGCCGGGCGCGCGCTCGGCAGCGCTGGTATCGAGGGACTTGAGCCGTCCCCTGGCGATGCCCGCGCCCAGAATCACGCCATAGGCGGGATTGGCCGGGATCTCGCGATGCTCATAGGCATAAGGCGCGCGGCCGGTGGTCTTGAGCGGACCGTCGATACGATCATGCGCCTTGCCCACCACTTCCATGCGATCGATGGGATTTGCGCCTGCGGGCGTTTCGAACTTCATGCGCTCTTCTCCGCCAGTCTGGCTTCGGCCATGACCGAGCCGATCGTGCGCTCGGCCAGCGTCACCTTGAAGGCATTGTCTGCTCTCGCTTTCGCGCCTGCCATCAGCACATCGGAAACGGCCTTCGCGCCGTTTCGAAGTTGTGCGTCCGCCTCGCTTCGGCGCCACGGTTTGGGCGCAACGCCGCCAAGGGCGATACACCCGGTGCCGTCCTCGTGCAGCACCGCCGCGACCGAGACCAGCGCGAAAGCATAGGACGAACGATCCCGCACCTTGCGATAGAAGTGCGCCCCTCCCGGTGCCTTGGGCAGCGTGACCGCGGTGATCAGTTCGCCCTTCTCCAGCGCCGTTTCGATGTGCGGCGTATCGCCTGGCAGGCGGTGAAAATCGGCGATGGGGATCGTCCGTGCCGAGCCGTCGGCCTTGACCGTTTCCACCACCGCATCGAGCGCGCGCATGGCCACGGCCATGTCGCTGGGGTGCGTGGCGATGCAGGCATCGGAGGTGCCGATCACGCCAAGCTGGCGCGAATAGCCGCCGATCGCCCCGCATCCCGAGCCCGGCCTGCGCTTGTTGCAGGGCATGTTGGGATCGTAGAAATAGGGGCAGCGCGTGCGCTGGAGCAGGTTGCCCGCCGTCGTCGCCTTGTTGCGCAACTGTCCCGAGGCGCCTGCCACCAGCGCGCGGGTCAGCACGCCATAATCGCGCCGCACCGTCTCATGCGCGGCAAGATCGGTGTTGCGCACCAGCGCGCCGATCCGCAGGCCGCCATCCTTCGTGGGCTCGATGCTGTCGAAACCCAGCCCGTTCACGTCGATGAGATGCGAGGGCGCCTCGATCTCCAGTTTCATCAGATCGAGAAGGTTGGTTCCCCCGGCGATGAACTTCGCACCGGGGGTAGCAGCGGCCTTGGCAGCAGCGTCTTTCGCCGAATGCGCGCGCTCGTAGGTGAACGGCTTCATGCCTGCGCCTCCCCGGCGGCTTCAAGCCCGGCGACTTCCAGCATGGCTTCGGAAATGTTGGAGTAGGCCCCGCAGCGGCAGATGTTGCCGCTCATCCGCTCGCGCATTTCCAGCGCGGTCAGCGGCGATGCCTTCGCCACATCCACCGTGACATGGCTGGGCACGCCTGCCTCGATTTCCCTGAGCACCGACACCGCCGAGCAGATCTGGCCCGGCGTGCAATAGCCGCACTGGAAACCGTCATGCTTCACGAAAGCCGCTTGCATCGGGTGGAGGTTGTCCGGCGAGCCGAGCCCCTCGATGGTCGTGACGTGATCGCCTTCATGCATCACCGCCAGCGTCAGGCAGGAATTGATCCGCCGTCCGTTGACGATCACCGTGCAGGCCCCGCACTGGCCGTGATCGCAGCCCTTCTTGGTGCCGGTCAGGTGAAGATGTTCGCGCAAGGCATCGAGCAACGTGGTGCGCGGATCGAGCGAGAGCGTCTGCTTGCGCTCGTTCACCGTCAGCGACACGTCCATGCGCGGCGTTTCATCGACAGGTGCGGGGCTTGCCGCCGCGACGGGGCCGATCGTGCCGGCAACGGCAGCGCCGGCGGCAGTGGTCTTGAGCATAGTGCGCCTCGATAGGGCCGGCGGTTGCCAGTCGTGGGTCATGGTTGCTCTCGTCATGGTTGAAGCCGGTGGTCCGGCCTTTATGGGAGCAGTGTACCCGGCGACAACGCAGGCCACGTCCCGTTCGTTCCGCCATTTATGAAGCGAACGACCTTGCGAGCGCAAGCATTTCCGGTCCGGGAGGGCGATTTCGCTCCATCCCGGACCCTATCGTTATTTTAGCTATATTCAGCCGAGCATCATTAGACTGGCGTTCCCGCCTGCTGCCGTCGTGTTGATCGAGGTCGATACTTCCTCGACAAGCCCCGCCATCGGCCAGACACCGCACAGATCGCCGGGCGCACAATGCACAGGGACGATGGCCCCTGCCCATTCCGCCACAGTCAGGGCAACGGCACGGGCATCCTCGCCGCTGCCCTCGACCAGAGCGGCGGCGATAGCCTCACCGGTATCGGGACGCAGACGGTCGAGCACGGCAGCAGGCAGACCTTCCGGCAGCGCCACGCCTTCGGTTCGCGCAGTATTGCCCGTCGCGAGCACCGCCGCGATCAGCGCCAGCAGGCCCTCGCACGTGGAAGCCCGCGCCAGAATCCGCCCGCGCGGATGGATCGCGTAGAGGTTGCGCTCGCCCACCGGCCCGGCCAGTTCGACCTCGAAACCCAGCGGGGACTGCGCAGCGATGGCGCGCGCGGCGGCCAGTGCCGAGGTCTCGCCCTGCGCTTCCAGCCAGCCGAGGTAGGCCGCGAACGCCGCATCCTGCAGGCCCGTCGCGGGCAGTACCGCAGGTGCCTCGCTCACCAGACGGCCCAGATAGAGCGGCCCGCCCGCCTTGGGACCCGTACCCGAAAGCCCGCGGCCGCCGAACGGCTGCACGCCGACGATGGCGCCGATGACGTTGCGGTTGATATAGAGGTTGCCCGCCTTCACCCGCGCGCTCACGTCCGCCACCGTACCGTCGAGGCGGGTGTGCAGACCGAACGTCAGGCCATAGCCGGTCGCGTTGATCGCACCGATCAGGGCATCCAGTTCCTTGCGCTTCCAGCGCACGACATGCAGCACCGGGCCGAAGACCTCGCGCCCCAGCTGGTCGATAGAGCCGATCTCGATGATCGTCGGCGCCACGAACGTACCTGCCGCGCAACCCTCGGGCAGCGCGACCTGCTCGACCGCGCAGCCCTTCGCGCGCATCGCGGCGATATGCGCCTCGATGTTTGCCTTGGCCTCTGCGGTGATGACCGGGCCGATGTCGTTCGACAGGCGCTCGGTATTGCCGATGGCCAGCTCCGCCAGCGCGCCCTTCAGCATGGTCAGCGTGCGGTCGGCCACGTCCTCCTGCAGGCACAGCACCCGCAGCGCCGAACAGCGCTGGCCCGCGCTGTCGAAGGCCGAGGCGATGACGTCTGCCACCACCTGCTCGGCCAGCGCCGAGCTATCAACGATCATCGCGTTCTGGCCGCCGGTTTCGGCGATCAGCGGGATCGGCTTGCCCGCGCTCGACAGGCGATCCGCCAGCTGGCGCTGGATCAGGCGCGCGACTTCGGTGGAGCCGGTGAACATCACCGCTGCCACCTCGGGCGCGGCGACCAGCGCGGCGCCGACCGCGCCGTCACCCGGCACCAGTTGCAGCGCATCGGCCGGAACGCCCGCCGCATGGAGAAGACGCACAGCCTCGGCAGCGATCAGCGGCGTTTCCTCGGCAGGCTTGGCGAGCACCGGGTTCCCCGCGACGAGCGCCGCAGCCATCTGCCCCGCAAAGATCGCCAGCGGGAAGTTCCACGGGCTGATGCACACCACCGGCCCCAGCGGCAGCTGCGCCGCGCCCAGACGGATGCGCGACTGCTTGGCGTAATAGCGCAGGAAGTCGATCGCCTCGCGCACTTCGGCAATCGCGTTGGGCGCCGACTTGCCCGCCTCGCGCATGACGAGGCCCATCAGTTCGCCGATCTGCGCCTGCATGGCATCGGCGGCGGTATCGAGCATGGCCGCGCGGCGCTCGATGGGCACCTGCCCCCAGGTGCTGGCAGCCGCGCGGATCACGGCGGCGGCGGCGTATTCGGCACTGGCCTCGACCACTTCACCCACCACATCGCGGTGATCGGCGGGATTGAGCACCGGACGCGCCGAACCTTCGCCACCCTCTGCCGCCGCGCGCCATTCGCGCTGCGCCGAGGCCACCAGCGCCTGCGACAGCGCCGCCAGCGCCGTCTCGTCCGACAGGTCGATGCCCGCCGAGTTCAGACGCCCTTCGTAGAGACCCGAGGCCAGCGCGATCCCGTCATGGCGGGCGCCCGGCTGCGGCATCGCGCGCACCACGTCCACCGGATCGGCCACGAGATCGGCAATCGCCACCGCCGGATCGGCAATGCGGTTCACGAACGAGGAGTTCGCGCCGTTTTCCAGCAGGCGGCGGACCAGATAGGCCAGCAGCGTCTCGTGCGTGCCGACCGGCGCATAGATGCGGCACGGACGGTCGAGGTTGTCCTTGCCAACGACCTCGGAATAGAGCGCCTCGCCCATGCCGTGCAGGCACTGGAACTCGTAGCGACCGGTCGCGAAATCGGGGCCTGCCAGTTCGTAGATCGTCGCCAGCGTCTGTGCGTTGTGCGTCGCGAACTGCGGGAACACGGCGTCGGGCGCGGCCAGCAGCTTCTTCGCACAGGCCACGTAAGCGACATCGGTGTGGACCTTGCGGGTATAGACCGGGAAGTCGGCCAGCCCGTCCACCTGCGCGCGCTTGATCTCGGCGTCCCAGTAGGCGCCCTTGACCAGACGCACCATCATCCGGCGGCCCGAGCGGCGCGCCAGATCGACGATCCAGTCGATCACGAAGGGGCAGCGCTTGCCATAGCCCTGCACCACGAAGCCAAGGCCGTCCCAGCCCGCCAGTTGCGGATCGAGCGCCAGCGCTTCGAGCAGGTCGAGCGACAGCTCCAGCCGGTCCGCCTCTTCGGCGTCGATGTTCAGGCCGATGTCATAGCTCTTGGCGATCAGCGCCAGACGGCGCACGCTGTCCAGCAGTTCGTCCATGACGCGGGCGCTCTGCGCGCGGACATAGCGCGGGTGCAGCGCCGAAAGCTTGATCGAGATGCCGGGGCCTTCATAGACACCCTTGCCGTTCGAAGCCTTGCCGATGGCGTGGATCGCCACTTCGTAGTCACGATAATAGCGCACCGCGTCAGCCGCCGTGGTCGCCGCCTCGCCCAGCATGTCGTAGCTGTAGCGGAAGCCTTTGGCTTCCAGCTCGCGGGCGCGCTTCACCGCCTCGTCGATGGTCTCGCCGGTGACGAACTGCTCGCCCATCATGCGCATGGCAAGGTCCACGCCCTTGCGGATCACCGGTTCCCCGGCGCGCGCGACCAGACGGGTCAGCGCGGCGGAAAGCCCCTTGTCATCGACCGAGCCGACCAGCTTGCCGGTGACGACAAGGCCCCACGTGGCCGCGTTGACGAACAGCGACTTGCCGCCGCCCAGATGCCCGCTCCAGTCACCGTCCGAGATCTTGTCGCGGATCAGCGCATCGCGGGTGGCGTTGTCGGGGATCCGCAGCAGCGCTTCGGCCAGGCACATCAGCGCAACGCCTTCCTGACTGGAGAGCGAATACTCCTGTACCAGCCCTTCGACGCCGGTTCCCTTGTGCTTGGCGCGCAGCCGCGTGACGAGCGACGCGGCAGTCTCCGCAACACGCGCCTTCGTGTCCGCATCCAGCGTCGCCGCATCGAGCAGCGGCGCGAGGCATTCGGCCTCGTCGCGGCGATAGGCGGCAGTGATCGCCGCGCGCAGCGGCGTGGCAGGCGCGATGGCGGGGGCGAAAGCGGCGAAGGGTGCGGGCTTGGTCATGGCCGCGATAATAGCGAGAGGCCTTTCGGCGATCTGCACCGATTATCGGCAACTGACAGGCCAAATTGACTTATTTAGCGGCCTGTTTTAGCCATACTGCATGGCAAAACCCGTCACTCCGGTCGATCTGGATATCCTCGACCGCAAGATCGTCGCGGCACTGCGCGAAGATGGCCGCATGAGCGTGACCGAACTCGCGCGTCAGGTCGGCATGTCGAAAACGCCCTGTCAGGTCCGTTTGAAGCGCCTGCTCGATTCCGGCGTGATCCAGGGCTTTCGCGCGGTGGTGGACCCTGCCCGCCTCGGCATCGCGCAGATCGCCTTCGTCGAGGTCAAGCTGTCCGACACCCGCGAGGCCGCGCTGGGAGAATTCAACAAGGCGGTGCGCCGCATTCCCGAAGTGGAGGAATGCCATATGCTCGCCAGCGCCTTCGACTATCTGCTGAAAGTGCGCACCGCCAGCATCCACCGCTACCGTGAAGTGCTGGGCGAGAAGATCTCCACCCTCCCCCACGTCGCCAGCACCTCGACACTGGTGGCAATGGAAACGGTGAAGGATCTGGTGCGGTAGAGTCCTGACCATGGACTTTATCTGTCACCATTTTCGAGCATGGCAATCTTGGTGCCTGCGCAGCAAAATCCCCCCAGTCACCTGTAAACGCGGCAGGATCCTCTTCGACCCTGCCCATAGCGTCTCACTGCTTCAGGCCTGTTTGCGTGTCGCCACCGCGCGATTCTCAAAGGCTGCCTACCCTTGCCCCCTTGCCTTTCGGCCTCCCTGCCCGTAGCGGCTCCTCGCGTTCGCCACAGGAGATACGTTCATGGTCCCACGCTATTCCCGCCCCGCGATGACCGCGATCTGGGAGCCCGAAGCCCGCTACCGCATCTGGTTCGAGATCGAGGCCCACGCCGCCGTCAAGATGGGCGAGATGGGCACCGTGCCTGCCTCTGCCGGCAAGGCCCTGTGGGACTGGTGGGCGACCAACCCGACCATCGACGTCGCCGCGATCGACGCGATCGAGGCCGTCACCAAGCATGACGTCATCGCGTTCCTCGACTGGGTAGCGCAGCAGGTCGGCCCCGAGGCGCGCTTCATGCATCAGGGCATGACCAGCTCGGACGTGCTCGACACCACGCTGAACGTGCAGCTGGTCAAGGCCGCCGACATCCTGCGGGTCGACCTCGACGCCCTGCTCGCCGCGATCAAGCGCCGCGCCGAGGAGCACAAGTACACCCCCACCATCGGTCGCAGCCACGGCATCCACGCCGAGCCGGTGACCTTCGGCCTCAAGCTCGCCGAAGCCTATGCCGAGTTCAGCCGCTGCAAGAAGCGCCTCATCGCCGCGCGCGAGGAAGTCGCCACCTGTGCGATCTCGGGCGCCGTGGGCACCTTCGCCAACACCGATCCGGCGGTCGAACTCTACGTCGCCGAAAAGCTCGGCCTCGAAATCGAGCCGGTTTCCACGCAGGTCATCCCGCGTGACCGCCACGCGATGTTCTTCGCCGTGCTGGGCGTCATCGCCAGCTCGATCGAGCGCCTCGCCATCGAGGTTCGCCACCTCCAGCGCACCGAAGTTCTGGAAGCCGAAGAATATTTCTCGCCCGGCCAGAAAGGCTCGTCGGCCATGCCGCACAAGCGCAACCCGGTGCTGACCGAAAACCTCACCGGCCTTGCCCGCGTGGTCCGCTCCTCCGTCACCCCGGCGATGGAGAACGTGGCGCTGTGGCATGAGCGCGATATCTCGCACTCCTCGGTCGAGCGCTTCATCGGTCCCGACGCGACGATCACCCTCGACTTCGCGCTGGCGCGCCTGACCGGCGTGATCGACAAGTTGCTGATCTACCCCGAGCGCATGCAGAAGAACCTCGACCGCATGGGTGGCCTCGTCCACTCGCAGCGCGTGCTGCTGGCGCTGACGCAGGCAGGCCTGTCGCGCGACCAGTCGTACCGTCTGGTCCAGCGCAATGCGATGAAGGTGTGGGAATCGGACGGCCAGCTCTCGCTGCTCGAACTGCTCAAGGCCGACGAGGAAGTGACTGCCGCCCTCAGCGCGCAGGAGATCGAGGACAAGTTCAACCTCGACTATCACTTCAAGCACGTCGACACGATCTTCGCGCGCGTCTTCGCCGACTGATCGCTTCTATCCTGTCGCCGGAGGGCTTCTCTCGATCCTTGAGGGAACCGCCCCCGGCGCCGGGCTTTTCACACCGCTCAATCGCGCCTAGCATAAGGCCCGTAGCGTAACGGGTCGCAGGCTTACGCCGCACAGGCTAATGCCGAACGGCACCAAGGGCAGGAGAAACCATGCAGATCATCCGCACCATCGCCTGGATCGTGCTGACCATCATTCTGGTGGCCTTCGTCGCCATGAACTGGACCAAGGTGGTCATCAATCTCTGGCCACTGGGGAACGGCTACGTCAACGTCGTCTCGCGGATGGGCTATTTCATCATCCTGTTCGTCGCCGTGGGGTTCGTGCCCATGTGGCTGTACTATCGCGGGATGAAGTGGAAGCTCACCCGCCGTATCGCCAGCCTCGAAAACACCGTGCGCGCGCTGACGCCCTCCGAACCCGTCGCCGCTGCGCCGGTCGCTACGGCACAGGTCGCCGCCGAGCCCGCGCCCCTCACCACCCCTGCCGAGCCGATTGCGCCCGGCTTCGAAACCCGACCGGACACCCAGCCATGAGCAACAACCCCGTCTATCTCGCCCTCGACCTGCCGCGCCTCGATGCGGCCGAGGCGCTGGCGCGCAAGGTTGCCGGCCATGTCGGCGGGATCAAGCTGGGCATGGAGTTCTTCTATGCCCACGGCCATCACGGCGTACACGAGATCCACAAGCTGGGCCTGCCGATCTTCCTCGATCTCAAGCTGCACGACATCCCCAACACCGTCGCCTCGGCCATGCAGTCGATCCACGTGCTGGAGCCTGCAATCGTCACCGTCCATGCCGCAGGCGGACGCGCGATGATGGAGGATGCCAAGGCCGCGGCGGGAGACAACTGCAAGGTCGTGGCCGTCACCGTGCTGACCAGCCTCGATGCCAACGACCTGACCGCCACCGGTATCTCGTGTGCCGCCACCGATCAGGCGCTGCGCCTTGCCGAACTGGCGCACTCGGCGGGCCTCGACGGCATCGTCTGCTCGGGTCATGAGGTCGGCGCGGTACATCGCCAGTGGAAGGACGGCTATCACGTCGTCCCCGGCCTGCGCCCGGCCCTTCCCGGCACCAACGCCAGCCATGGCGACCAGAAGCGCACGATGACCCCGCGCGAGGCCCGCGATGCCGGTGCCAGCGTGCTGGTCATCGGTCGCCCGATCAGCCGCGCCGAAGACCCCCTCGCCGCCGCCCGCGCGATCGAGGCGACGCTTTAGGATTTATCGAAAGGGCGGCCCAATGGGCCGCCCTTTCCAAATCCCCTTCCTAAACTGAACCTGAGCCACGATCACGGTTCAGCCCGTCGCAACCTCCTCTCGGCCAGATCGTTGGCCCGATATCCAAGAGAGAGAGGATGGAGTGCGACCCATGAATCTATCGACCACAGCCCGCATCAAGACATTTGCGCTGGCGAGCGCCGGGCTGCTGGCGGCGGCCCTGCCCTTCGCCGCGCAGGCGCAAAGCGCGACCGATGGCTCCACCATCGCCGCCGGGCACACCATGCTGACCATCAATGCCGAAGGATCAAGCACGCGCACACCCGACATGGCGAGCTTCTCGTCCGGCGTGACCACGCAGGGCAAGACCGCTTCGGAAGCGCTCACCGCCAACGCCCGCAAGATGTCGCAGGTAATCGCGGCGCTCAAGCGGGCCGGTGTCGCCGACCGCGACGTGCAGACCAGCAATCTCAACCTCAGCCCGGTCTACTCGCAGCCTGCGCGCAATGCCGATGGCAGCTATCAGGCGAACGAGCGGACCATCGTGGGCTACGAGGCGACCAATACCGTCTCGGTGCGCCAGCGTGACCTTGCCGCGATGGGCAAGGTGATCGACGCGCTGGTCACGGCGGGCGCGAACCAGATCGACGGCCCGAATTTCCAGCTGTCCGAGCCCGACGCGGCGCAGGACGAGGCGCGTCTCGACGCGATGAAGGCGGCGGCAGCGCGCGCCAAGCTCTATGCCGGTGCAGCAGGGCTGCATGTCGTGCGGGTCATCTCGATCTCGGAAAGCGGTGGCGGCAGCCCGGTGGCGCCGATGATGTTCGTGCGCAAGGCGGCGATGGATGCGGCGCCTTCCACGCCGGTAGCGGCAGGCGAGCTGGAAACGCGCGTCAACGTGACCGTGCAGTACGAACTGGCCCCGTGATCCGGGCCTGACCTGACCGAAAAGGGCGCGCTTCGGATAACCCGAGGCGCGCCCTTTTTCATGCCGACAATCTGCGACGGCTCTCAGTTCAACATCATGTCCTGCGATTCGATGCCGTAGCTGGCCAGCACCAGCTTGTCCTGACCGCCCTTTCCACCCTGTTCGGGCGAATCGCTCTTGGCGCCATCGACCTTGGCAAACACGAACTGCTCGGTTCCGGTGCCCTTCGCGAAGCTGGTCTGCATCGTCACCGTCACGGTCGAGCCGCCGGTTCCGGCATTGACGTTCCAGCCGACCTGCTTCGTGCTCTTCACCGCGCCCAGCTTGGTATGCACCGCCGTCAGCAGCTTGCCGAAAGCCGCCTCGCTGGTGCCCGAATGCAGTTTAGGGCCACCTCCGGCCCAGATCGCCTGCCATTGTCCGGCATCCAACTGGCGATGGAACTGCGCCACTTCGCTGTCGGCGCTGGCGATCGACTGCTTGACGTTGCAGCCGCTCAGTGTTGCGCCAGCCATTGCGAGCGCCGTAATCGGCAGTACATAGCGCGCCAGACGGTTCATGAGCCGTATCCCTTTTCCTCGACCGGTCGGCAGGCTCGTGCCCGCCTTGCACCGGTCATAGCCGGGACGCCCGTGTGATGCCTACTGCCGCGATCAAGATCTGTGGAATTCGCGAGGGCGCCGCGCTCGATGCCGCGATTCGCGCAAGGGCGGACCATGCAGGCTTCGTGTTCTTCCCGAAAAGCCCGCGCCACGTGACGCCTGCCGAGGCTGCCGCTCTCTCTGCCCGCGCCGAGGGACGGATCGGTCGCGTCGGCCTGTTCGTCGATGCCAGCGACGAGGCGATTGCCGAAGCGCTCGCCGCTGCGCGGCTGGATGCCCTGCAACTCCATGGCAGCGAAACGCCCGAGCGTGCGGGCCAGCTTCGCGCCCGCTTCGGCGTGCCGGTGTGGAAGGCACTGAGCGTTGCGGGCTCCGAAGACGTCGCGCGTGCCGCCGCTTATGCCGGTGCGGTCGATCTGGTGCTGTTCGATGCCAAGACGCCCAAGGGCACGCTGCCGGGCGGCATGGGCCTCAGCTTCGACTGGAGCCTCGTCGCCCACTGGAAGGGCCCGGTCGCCTGGGGGCTCGCCGGTGGCCTTGCGCCGGAAAACGTCGCCGAGGCGATCCGGCTGACCGGCACGCCGCTGGTGGATACCTCCTCCGGCGTCGAAAGCGCACCGGGCGTGAAAGACGAAGGCAAGATCGCGGCCTTCTGCCACGCAGTACGCAGCGCGGGGTGAGATTGGTCGGGGGCGGGTGTGAGCTTGTCTTCGGTCTTGCCAGAACCCCCAACGCAAAAGGGGCAGCCCTTGCAGGCCGCCCCTTCAGCCTGAGAGGCTCGAAAGCCCCTCAGGTACTCGGTTCCGAAAATCAGAACTTAACGCCAACGCCAACCAGGCCGACGTCTGCGTCGGGGGTGTTGTCGCCGATCAGCAGGTGCTGGTACTCAACCTTGCCGTAGTAGCGGTTGGTGAAGTTCTGCTGCCAGCCGGCGCCCACGGCAACCGCGCTGTTGCAGTACTTGCAGTTCTTCGACTGCCACTCGCTCATGGCGTAGAGCTTGCTCTGCGGCAGAACCTTGAAACCGATACGGCCGCCGGCGCCCCACGAAACGCGGTTGTTGCTGGCGAGAACCTTGGTCGCGCTGCCTTCGACGCCGATGAACGCGCCGGTGTTGCCGAGGTCGTAGTCGTAGCCGGCTTCGACACCTGCGGTCGCGTCGCTGTTGTGCGCGTCCCAGATCACGCCGGTGGTGGCGCCGATGCGGGCTTCGTCAGCGAAAGCGGGGGTGGCGGCGGCAACAGCTGCCACGGCAGCGAGCGAAACGAGTGCAATACGCATGGGGTAACTCCTGAGAATTATTGTTTTTCCCCCGGCCCTCACCGGGGAAGGGCCCGTTGCTCCCCCTCACCTTTCGCGAAAATGAACAGCCTTTTCGGATAGTACCGCAAACCGTCACAAAACTGCCGCTTACAGACACTATGTTGTCATGTCCTGCACTGCGGTTGCGTTTTGCGCACTTGAAAGAGGCTAGGCCGCCCCACCGCGTGAAGGCGCTGGACTTGCCCGCGATGCTCTGCCAATCGCCCTTCATGACCGCGCAAACGCCTGTGAACAGTTTCCGCAACCAGCCTGACGAGCATGGCCACTTCGGCCAGTTCGGCGGGCGCTACGTCGCCGAAACGCTGATGCCGCTGATCCTCGATCTCGAAAAGGAATACCGCAAGGCACAGGCAGACCCGGCGTTCTGGGCGGAATTCGATGCGCTGATGAAGGACTTCGTCGGCCGCCCGAGCCCGCTCTATTACGCCCCGCGCATGACGGACCATTTCCGCGCGCAGGCACCGGCCGGAAAAGGCCCGAAAATCTACTTCAAGCGCGAAGAGCTGAACCACACCGGCGCGCACAAGATCAACAACTGCATCGGCCAGATCCTGCTGGCGATCCGCATGGGCAAGACGAAGATCATCGCCGAAACCGGCGCCGGCCAGCACGGCGTCGCCACGGCCACCGTCGCCGCGCGCTTCGGCCTGCCCTGCAAGATCTTCATGGGCGCCAAGGATATCGAGCGCCAGAAGCCCAACGTCTTCCGCATGAAGCTGCTCGGCGCCGAAGTGATCAGCTGCGAAAGCGGCTCTCAGTCGCTCAAGGACTCGATGAACGACGCGCTGCGCTACTGGGTCGCGAACGTGCATGACACGTTCTACATCATCGGCACGGCGGCAGGCCCGCACCCCTACCCGGAACTGGTCCGCGATTTCCAGTCGATCATCGGCAAGGAAACGCGCGAACAGATGATGGCAAAGGAAGGCCGCCTGCCCGACATGCTGGTGGCCCCGGTCGGCGGCGGCTCGAACGCGATCGGGCTGTTCCACCCCTTCCTCGACGATCCGGACGTCGCGATGACCGGCATCGAGGCAGGCGGCCACGGCGTCGATACCGACAAGCACGCCGCCTCGCTCACCGGCGGCAAGCCCGGCATTCTCCACGGCAACAAGACCTACCTGCTGCAGGACGAGGACGGCCAGATCACCGAGGCGCACTCGATCTCGGCAGGGCTCGACTATCCGGGCCTCGGGCCGGAGCACTCGTGGCTGCACGAATCGGGCCGGGTGAACTACGTGCCGATCAACGACGATCAGGCGCTGGAAGCCTTCCAGCTGTGCTGCGAGCTGGAAGGGATCATCCCCGCTCTCGAAAGCGCCCACGCCCTCGCCGCACTGCCGCAGCTGACGGCGGAAATGGACGAGGACAAGCTGCTCGTCGTCAACGTCTCGGGCCGCGGCGACAAGGATATCTTCACCGTAGCGCAAGCGCTGGGCGTGGAGTTGTGACACACATTTAGCCCTCTCCCCTTGAGGGGAGAGGGTTGGGAGAGGGGCATGCGCGACGCCAGTCTGACCCGATACGCCAGGGCCATGCGTCACGAAATGACCGAACCCGAAATCCGCATGTGGCTCCAGCTGCGCGCGGAACGTTTTGAAGGGGTGAAATTCCGGCGGCAGAAAGTGATCGGCCCGTTCATCGCCGACTTTTCCGCCAATGAGCCTCGACTTGTCATCGAGATCGACGGTCATACGCATGACATCGACGATCCGCGAGACAAAGAGCGGACCCAATATCTTGTGGAGCGCGGCTATCACGTCATCCGCTTCACCAATCTGGATGTGATGACGAACATGGATGGTGTCTTGATCAAACTGTCGCAAGCGCTCGAAACGGCGCGCGAGGCCCCTCTCCCAACCCTCTCCCCTGAAGGGGAGAGGGCAAAGTGACGACCGCGATGACCCGCTTCGAAACCGCATTCGCCCGAAAAATCAACGGCAGGAGCGCCCCCGCGCTGGTCTGCTTCATCACCGCAGGCGATGGCGACACCGCCGCCAATCTCGACGCGCTGGTCGCGGGCGGGGCCGACGTGATCGAGCTGGGCATGCCCTTTACCGATCCCATGGCCGATGGTCCGGCAATCCAGGAAGCGAACATCCGCAGCCTCGACAAGGGCACCAGGACCGCCGACGTCTTCCGCATGGCGAGCGAGTTCCGCGCGCGCCACCCGCAAGTGCCGCTGGTGCTGATGGGCTATGCCAACACGATGATCGCGCGCGGGCCGGACTGGTTCGCTGCCGAGTGCGCCAGGGCCGGGGTCGATGGCGTGATCTGCGTCGACATTCCCGCCGAGGAAGACGCCGAGATCGGCCCGGCGCTGCGCAGTGCAGGTATCGCCCCGATCCGGCTGGCGACGCCCACCACCGATGCCGCGCGCCTGCCCAGCGTGCTCGAAGGCTCGGCCGGGTTCCTTTACTACGTCTCGGTCGCCGGGATCACCGGGATGCAGCAGGCCGCGCAAAGCTCGATCGAGGACGCGGTAACGCGGATCAAGGCGAGCACCTCGCTGCCGGTCGCGGTGGGCTTCGGCGTGCGTACCCCCGAACAGGCCGCTGCCATCGCAAAGGTAGCGGACGGCGTGGTCGTCGGCTCGGCCTTCATCGATCTGGTGAAGCAGCACGGCGACAACGCCCCGGCGGCGCTTCGCGAGCTGACCGCTGCGCTGTCCGACGCGGTGCACACCGCGCGCGAAACCGCCTGAGGATCGCCCTTTGCGCGATTTTGCGGTCTCGGACAGCCCCGAGGTTCAGGCCCAGCTCGACCGGCTGGGCGCGCTCACCGTGCCGCAGGGGCGGCTGGGGCTGGAGACGATCCGCGCCCTGCTGGAGCGCCTCGGCGATCCGCACAAGCGGCTGCCGCCGGTGTTCCATGTCGCGGGCACCAACGGCAAGGGATCGACCTGCACCTACCTGCGATACATGCTGGAAGCGCAGAGCCTGAAGGTCCATTCGGCCACCAAGCCGCATCTGGTGCGCTACAACGAGCGTATCCGGCTGGCCGGAGAGCTGGTGTCCGACGCGATGCTGGCCGATCTGCTGGCCGAAGTTCTGGACGCGGGCGAAGACCTGTCGCCCAGCTTCTTCGAAGTGACCACGGCAGCGATCTTCCTGGCGTTCGCGCGCGTGCCTGCCGATGCCTGCGTGATCGAGGTCGGCCTTGGCGGACGGCTCGATGCGACCAACGTGATCGACAATGCCGCCGCGCTCGGCATCGTCACGCTCGGCATCGATCACGAGGCCTTCCTGCTGCGTCCCGAACCCGGCGTGCCGCAGGAACCTCTCGCCCGCATCGCCTTCGAGAAGGCCGGCATCGTGCGCGGCCCCTCACCGCTCTGCACCCTGTCCTATCCCGAGGCCGCAAGGCTGGAGATCGAGCGCGCGGCCCTGAACGCAGGCGCGCCGCTGCACATGCGCGGCACCGGCTGGGATGCCAGCGTCACCGAGGTCATCGACTATTCGGACCGCTTCGGCGCCCTCACCCTGCCGCTGCCAAGCCTGCCGGGCCGTCATCAGGCCGAGAATGCCGCGCTTGCCGTCGCCATGTTGCGCCATCAGGACCGCGTGACCGTCTCGCCCGAGGCGATGGCGCAGGGCATCCGCGCCGCTCGCTGGCCCGCGCGCCTGCAACACCTTTCGGCAGGGCCGCTGGTAGCCCATGCGGGTAATCGCGAGGTCTGGCTGGACGGTGGGCACAACCCGGACGCGGGGCTTGCCATCGCCCGGCACTTTGCGGGCCAGCGCCTGCACCTCGTCATCGGCATGCTGGCGAACAAGGACCCGCGTGCGCTCACCGGACCGCTGGAGGCCAGCCTCGCCAGCCTCAGCGCCGTGCCGGTGCCCGGTCACGACATGCACGAGGCCCGCGATTTCGGCCCCGACGCCATCGCTGCACCCAGCGTGGAAGCGGCACTCGCAGCGCTGCCCGACGATGGCCTGCCGGTGCTGATCGCAGGCTCGCTCTACCTTTCAGGCGAAGTCCTGCGCGCCAACGACGAGATTCCGGACTGACGCAAAGCGCTGTCAGGTCTCCAGCCTGCCGAACGGCAGCAGCTTGAGCGCCAGCGCCGCAGCGGCCTTGCCATCACCTGCCCGCAAGCTGGGCAGTATCGTCAGCGCGGCGCGCTTCATCACCGAATCGAGTGGATCAGAGACCTGTGCCGTGGCGGCGACCTCCGCCAGACGGCGCGCCTTCGCCACGGCCTTGGGATCGCTGCGGATCTGCAGCAGCGCCGCGATGCCCGGATAGAACGCCTCGTTGCCGCCAAGTTCAACCGCGCGCGCCATCGCTGCCAGCCCCTCGTCCCGGCGCGCACCGAGCGCGGCGCGGGCAAGGAGACCGCCAAGCTGGTCCACCGCGCCCAGATGCCACGCCGCGATCGCCATCAGCACATCGGGATTGCGCGGGTCCTGCACCAGCAAAGCCTTGAACGCGGCCAATGATGCCATCACTTCGGAGCGGCTGCGCAGCAGCTTGCCGCGATAGCCGATGGCCACGGCGCGCTGGAGAGCGGACTCGCGATCTGTGGGATGCACAGCCAGCGCCCGGTCGGCATTGGCCGTCGCCTGCGCGATCAGCTGGAGCGCCCTGACCTTGTCGTTCGTACCAAACGCCGCCGTCGTCAGCAGATCGCGCGAAGCCTGCGCGGCTGCCGGAGCAGGCTCTGCCGCCAGCACGGCACAGGCAACAAGCGCCATGCAGGCTCGGGCATTCTCGTATCCGTAATTCACCCGCATCGATCATGTCCCCTCGAAGCCAGCCTACAGGCTGAGATCAGGGACACAACCGCCGAGTTGGCAGCGGGTTGCGCGCCTTAGAGCGTGGCCGGCCGCCGCGCCACCCGTGCCGAACGCCACCACTCCAGCGCGCACAGCACGATGGCAAACCCGCCGATCCACGTCACGAAGACGAACATCGCATGATAGCCCTGATCGGCGATCATCTGCCCCAGCGCCCCGCGCCCGAGCGTGCCGACCAGCATCGTCAGCGATGACAGCAGGGCGTACTGTACGGCGCTGTATCCCTTGGCAACGATCGAGGACAGCCACGCCACATAGGCGGCAGACGCGATACCGGTCGCCAGATTCTCGATCCCGATGGTGATCATCAGGCTGGCAAGACGCGGCTCTCCGCCGAATGCCTCGACCATGCGGGTCATGCCGGTCCACTGCGCCAGGACTGCCATATGCGCGCCGCCCGAGGCCAGATCGGCATAGAGCAGGTTGGTCAGCGCCGCGAGCACGGCGCCCAGCAGCAGCGTGGGCATACGCCCCAGTACCGTCAACAGACCGCCGCCCAGCGCCAGCCCCAGCACGGTGGCACCCACGCCGAAGAACTTCGAGGCGATCGCCACCTCATCGTTGCTGTACTTCAGATAGCCCAGATAGAAGGGATAGGCGAACGTGCCCCAGATCGCATCGCAGATGCGGTAGGTCAGCACCAGCGCCAGGATCAGCACCAGCGACCAGCCCAGCCGCCCGACGAATTCCACCAGCGGCAACAGCAGGGCGCGGTAGAGATGGTCGGCGATCGAGACATGCTCCCGCCCACCGGGAAGGTCCGCTTCCAGCACATGGCGTCCACGCTTGCGCTGGGCGACCAGCCATCCTGCGACAAGCGCGGGCAGCACGATCGTGGCGATCACGATCAGCGGGCCGCCGGTGGTAATGAATGCAGTGGGATCGGGGCGCTCGCCGACCGGAGCGGTCATCGATTTGACCATGAACACGATCACCGCGACCAGCGCGGCTGCCCACAGCGCGCCCACCACCAGCAGCGCACGCAGGCGCACCACGGGATCAAGCTCGCCTGCGCGCCTCAGGTCGAGCATGGCGTCCTGCTCCTCGGCGGTCGGCCCGCTGGCCTCGGCATCGGGAGCGAACAGACCGGCGATGCCGATCACCAGCAATACCGCGCCCATCAGCAGATAGGTTTCCGGCCAGCCGATCCGTGCCGCCAGAATGAGGCCGAGCGCCCCCCGACCAGCGAGGCCATGCGGTAGCCCATCTGATAGACCGTCGAGAGCACGTCGATCGTCGCTTCCTCATCGGCGATGTCGATGCGCCAGGCGTTGATGACGATATCCTGCGTTGCCGAGGCGAAGGCACCGATTGCAGCGAGCAGCGAGAACCAGCCGAGGTCGGTCTTCGGGTTGAGCACGCTCAGCGTCACCAGGATCGCACCCAGCAGCATTTGCGCCAGCACGATCCACTGCTTACGCTTGCCCAGCTTGCGCAAGGCGGGAATGTCCATCCGGTCGAGCAGCGGCGACCACAGGAACTGGAAGGCATAGGCCAGACCAATAAGCGAAAAGACGCCCATCGTTTCCAGATCGACGCCCGCTTCGCTCAGCCAGGCATAGAGCGTGCCCAGAAACAGCGCGAAAGGCAGGCCCGAACCGAAGCCGAAGATGAGCATGAAGGCCGTCTTGCGGTTGGCCAGAGCCATCCCCAGCGAATGCCAGCCGCGTTTGCGTGCGGCGGGGGCTTCGGACATCTGCGCGATTCTCCATGGCTGCGTCGGTGCGAACGATCACGGTAAAGCCAATTGACGTCATGGGAAGGCTGGAAGCGAAGGCGATCAACAGGTATGGCGCAAGCCATGTCCAAACCACCCTATAAATCGAACGGCCCGAAGCGCCCCGGTCCGCCGCGTAACGGCAATGGCGCAAGTGCAGGCGCACGCGGAGCCGGTTCGCGCAGTGGCAGAGGCCGTGACGAGCGCGCCTCCGAAGGCCGCGACCGGGATAGCCGGGATCGTCAGGCCCCCTCACGCGGCCGCTCCGAAGATCGCCGCGACGCCCACCGCGATGAGCGCCGTCTGGGTCGCGACGAGCGCGCGGCGCGTGATCGCAACTCTCGCGACGATGCGCGCAGCGCCGAACGCCCTTCACGCGATGAAGGCCGGATCGGGCATCGCGGCCCGCGCCGCAGCGAGCGCGCCGCTCCCGCCGACAAGGCCCCTGCCCGCTTCGGCGACCGGCGTCGCGCCCGCGAAGAGCAGCAGCGCGGAGCACACCGCCGCGGCGATGAGCGCCGGGGCAATCGCGCCGAGAGCGAGGCCGGCAGCGGCGCGTCGCGGGGCGCTCCCATCCGCAGCGCCTCGATGGGCGGCGTTCACACGCGCAACGAACGACCTGCGTTCGGCGAGCGTCCCCATCGCGACGACCGTGCCCGCCCGGAACGCCCCTACTCCGAGCGTCCGCATCCCGAACGGCCTGCGCGTGCCCGTCCTTCCGGCGAAAGACGTTCGCAGGAGCGTATCCCGAACGAGCAGGGATCATCCGAACGTCCCTGGGCGGCGCATGCTGCCACAGAGCGCGGCGGCTCGCGGACTCACGGCGCTGAACGCCGCGAAGGCGCCCGCCCTCCGCGCCGCGACGGTGACGCCCCCCGCCGTGACAGCAGCGCGCCGCGCGCCAGCGCTCCCTTGCGCGGCGCGGGTTCGGCTTACGCCAAGCCCTATCGCGACAGTGACAAGCGCCCCTCGGTCCGTCCGGACCTGCGCACCGCGCCGCACAAGACCTCGCGCCCGACCGGCCCGACACCCAAGAACCCGAACCTGCCCGAGCGCGAGGGCGAGCGTATCGCCAAGCTGCTCGCCCGCGCAGGCGTCGCCAGTCGCCGCGATGCCGAGCGCCTGATCGCCGAGGGCCGCGTCAAGCGCGGGGACGAGGTGATCGATGCGCCTTCGACCGTTCTGCTGGACCTGACCGGCGTGACCGTCGACGATCAGCCGGTCGGCGCGCCCGAAGCGACTCGCCTGTTCGTGTTCCACAAGCCTGCCGGTCTGCTCACCGCCGAGCGCGATCCGATGGGCCGCCCGACCATCTACACCGCGCTGCGCAACGCCCTGCCCGAAGGCACCGGACGCGTGATCCCGGTGGGGCGCCTCGATTACAACACCGAAGGCCTGCTGCTGCTGACCAACGATGGCGAGTTCAAGCGCCAGCTGGAGCTTCCCTCCAGCGCGGTGCCGCGCACCTATCGCGCCCGCGCCTTCGGCGACATCACCCAGCCGCAGCTCGAAGCGCTGATCGAGGGGATCGAGATCGACGGCGTGCACTACGGCAAGATCGACGCCAACATGGAGCGCCGCACCGGGCGTAACCAGTGGATCGAACTGACGCTGACCGAAGGCAAGAACCGCGAAGTACGCCGCGTGCTGGAGCATCTGGGGCTGGAAGTCAGCCGCCTGCTGCGCACTGCCTATGGACCGTTCGTGCTGGCCGACCTGCCCAAGGGTCTGGCCTACGAAGTGCCGCCCGCCGCGCTGGAACGCTTCCGCAACTCGCTGGAGAGCGGCAAGTGAAGCCGTTCGCTCCGAAGGCAGCAGGGCCGAAGGCAGCTGGCGCAAAGAGCACGGGCCTGCGCATCGTTTCCGGGCAGTGGCGCGGGCGCAAGCTGGCCGCACCCGAAGGCGAGGCGACCCGTCCGACGGCGGACCGCACGCGCGAGACGCTGTTCTCGATGCTCGCCAGCCGCCTCGGCTCGTTCGAGGACCTGAAAGTCGCCGACCTGTTCGCGGGCTCGGGCGCGCTGGGCCTGGAAGCGCTTTCGCGCGGGGCGGCGCATTGCCTGTTCGTCGATCAGGACGCCGCCGCGATCCGCGCCATCCGCAGCAATATCGCCAACCTGAAAGCGCAAGGCATCAGCGATGTGCGCGCGTCCTCGGTGCTGGCGCTGGGGCCTGCGAAAGCGCCGCTCGACCTCGTGCTGCTCGACCCACCCTATGACACCGGCGCGGGACAGGTCGCGATCGACAAGCTGACGCGCCTCGGCTGGATCGGCGAGCAGACCTGGGTGAGTCTGGAGACCTCGGGCAAGGAAGCGGTCTCGATTCGGGGCTTCGAACTCGATGCCCAGCGCGATGTCGGCAAGGCGCGGCTGCACCTGCTGCGGCGGGTGGCGGCGGGTGGCGGCGGATAGCAGCCCGGCAGAGGCCTGAAACTCATACGAAAAGGGCGCCCCCACAAGGAGCGCCCTTTTTCTTTGCCGGAAAAGCGAGCGCCTTATCCGCCCGACATCTGGCTGGCAGGCTGGCCCGGCCAGTGATCCAGCGGCACGTTACCGAAGTGCAGCCCCGCCGAACGCGGGTTGATGCAGCCATCCTGCACGTTCTTCGTACATACCGCGTAGTTCTGGCCATCCACCTGAACCTGCGTCGCGCGGCCATGGGCATCGCGCTGCGTCACGGTGGCGTGCTGCGAGTTCATCCCTTCCGCATAGGCAACGCCCGTGAACGAGATCGTTGCGGCGGCCAGCGCGAAGGCTGTGATTCGATTGAACTTCATCGTTGTCTCCGAGTTCTCTTCAACAACCCCTGTCTGCCTGTTGCAATGCGGGAGCCCCCCGGAAGTTCCCGCATATGCGTCGGGATGCGCGCTGCTCACCCCGCCGGAACTTGCCCACATCGCGACGAAGCAGCCTTGCACAGCGTTCATCCGTTCCCTAGTTGTTCACCTGTGACCGACCCTCATGCCTTTTCCGTTTCGCCTGTCGATGCTCCTTCCGGCGCCCCGCTGATCGACGGCCTCAACGCGCCGCAACGCGAGGCGGTGCTGACCACCGAAGGCCCGGTGCTGATGCTGGCGGGCGCGGGCACGGGCAAGACCGCCGCGCTCACCCGGCGCCTTGCCCATCTGGTGCGCGCGCGTCTGGCGTGGCCGAGCGAGATCCTGTGCGTCACCTTCACCAACAAGGCCGCGCGCGAGATGCGCGAGCGTGTCGGCCAGCTGATCGGCCCGGCGGTGGAAGGCATGCCGTGGCTTGGCACCTTCCACGCCATCGCTGCCAAGATGCTGCGCCGCCATGCCGAACTGGTGGGCCTCGAATCGAACTACACGATCATCGACACCGACGATCAGCTACGCCTGCTCAAGCAACTGATTCAGGCCGAAGGGATCGACGAGAAGCGCTGGCCCGCCAAGCAGCTGGCGGGCTGCATCGACCGCTGGAAGAACCGCGGCCTCAACCCCGCCGATCTCGATGCGGGCGAGAACGAGGCCTATGCCAACGGCAAGGGGCAGAAGTTCTACCAGCTCTATCAGGATCGCCTGCGCGCGGTGAACGCCTGCGATTTCGGCGATCTGCTGCTGCACATGCTCAACATCCTGCGCAAGCACCGCGACGTGCTGGAGCAGTACCAGCAGCGCTTCAAGTACGTGATGGTGGACGAGTATCAGGACACCAATCAGGTCCAGTACCTGTGGCTGCGCCTGCTCGCACAGGCGCGCCGCAATATCTGCGTGGTGGGCGACGACGACCAGTCGATCTATTCCTGGCGCGGCGCGGAAGTGGCCAATATCCTCAAGTTCGAGAAGGACTTTCCGGGCGCCAAGGTGATCAAGCTGGAGCAGAACTATCGCTCCACGCCGCAGATCCTCGCCGCCGCCTCCGGCCTGATCGACGAGAACACCCAGCGCCTCGGCAAGACGCTGTGGACCGAGCGCCATGCGGGCGAGAAGGTGCGCGTGATCGGCGTATGGGACGCGCCCGAAGAAGCGCGCCGGGTGGGCGACGAGATCGAGCGGCTGGAGCGCGAAGGCGCCCCGCTCGACCAGATCGCCATCCTCGTGCGCGCCCAGTACCAGACGCGCGAGTTCGAGGACCGCTTCATCTCGATCGGCATGCGCTATCGCATCGTCGGCGGCTTCCGCTTCTACGAACGCGCCGAAATACGCGACGCGCTCGCCTATCTGCGGGTGATCGCGCAAGGGGCGGACGACCTCGCGTTCGAGCGAATCTACAACACCCCCAAACGCGGGCTTGGCGCCAAGGCGCTGGAAAAGCTGCACAGCCTTGCGCGGCGTAGCGGCATCCCCCTCGCCCGCGCCGCCATCGAGATCGCCGATACCGACGAGCTTCCGGCCCGTGCGCGCAACACCTTCCTGTCGCTGATGCGCGATTTCGCGCGCTGGCGCGATCTGGAGGCGAGCACCAGCCCGGCAGACCTGATGCGCCTCGTCCTCGACGAAAGCGGCTATACCGATGCGCTTCAGGCCGAGAAGACGCCCGAGGCCAACGGACGGCTCGAAAACCTCGTCGAACTCGCGCGCGCCATGGAGGAATACGAGAGTCTGGGCGATTTCCTCGAACACGTCAGCCTCGTCATGGACAACGAGAGTGCTGCGGACGAGGAAAAGGTCACGATCATGACCATGCACGGCGCCAAGGGGCTGGAGTTCGACAACGTGTTCCTGCCCGGCTGGGAGGAAGGCGTGTTCCCCTCGCAGCGCGCGCTGGACGAAGGCGGGCTCGCCAGTCTGGAGGAAGAGCGCCGCCTCGCCTACGTCGCGATCACGCGAGCCAAGCGCAAGTGCACGATCCTGCATGCGGCGAACCGACGCATCTACGGCCAGTGGACCAGTTCGATCCCCTCGCGCTTCATCGCCGAACTGCCCGAGGATCACGTCGAGAGCGAGACCACGCTGTCGGGCGGCGCCTCGCTGTGGCGCGCGCAGTGGAGCGAGCACGCCGATCCCTTCGCGGATGTGGCCCGCAACCAGCCCTCGCGCATCGTCACGCGCGGCCCCGGCTGGCAGCGCGCCGCCGCGGCCAGCTTCGAAACGGTGCCCAAGCGCGTGGCCGAGAGCACCCGCAGCGCCGCCAGCTTTGCCGCCAAGCCGCGCACCGATATCGCGGTAGGCGCACGCGTGTTTCACGAGAAGTTCGGATACGGCACGGTGGCCGAGCAGGAAGGCAACAAGCTGGAGATCGACTTCGAGCAGGCCGGGCGCAAGCGCGTGATCGACAGTTTCGTCAAACCGGCCTGACAGGCACGCAAGCGCGCCGATTCGCCGCGAGGCAAATAAGGGTGCGTGCAAGCTCTCGCTTCGTCGTGGAACCGCGCTATGGTGCGGCCAAACGACTGGAGAGATTGCCCTTATGCGCTCATCGTTCCTTGCCCGCCCGCTGCTGACCGCTCTGACCGCCTTCACGCTGCTGCCTGGCGCGGCCTGCGCGAAAGTGCCTTCCGCTCCTGTCGTCAAAGTTGCCGAGGGCAGCCTGAAAGGGACGACGGCAGACGGCGTGGAAAGCTGGAAAGGCATTCCCTTCGCCGCGCCTCCGGTCGGCCCTTTGCGCTGGCGGGCGCCGCAGCCCGCCGCGACATGGCAGGGCGTGCGCGATGCCAGCGCCTATGCGCATGACTGCATGCAGGAGCCGTTCCCCGGCGATGCCGCGCCGCTCGGCACACCGCCTGCCGAAGACTGCCTCTATGCCAATGTGTGGCGACCGGTCGCTGCCAAGGGCAAGCTGCCGGTGGTGGTGTGGATCTACGGCGGCGGCTTCGTGAACGGCGGCGCCTCACCGCCGACCTACACCGGCGCGCGCCTTGCAAAGCAGGGCGTGCTGTTCTTCAGCTTCAACTATCGCCTCGGCCGCTTCGGCACTTTCGCCCATCCGCAACTGACCAAGGCCGATCCCGACCACGGCCTGCTCGCCAACTATGGCACGATGGACCAGTTGGCCGCGCTGCGCTGGGTGCAGCGCAATATCGCCGCGTTCGGCGGCGATCCGGCGAACGTGACGATCATGGGCGAAAGCGCGGGCGGGTTCTCGGTGAACACGCTCGTTACCTCGCCGATGACCAAAGGCCTGTTCCAGCGCGCCGTCGTGATGTCAGGCGGCGATGGCTCGACTTTGGGCGATGCCACGCTTTCCGGCGCAGAGCAGGTCGGCGTGAACTTCGCGAGCGCCAACGGCATCGCCCCGGATGACCCGCAGGCCCTCGCCAAGCTGCGCGCGCTCAGCGCCGAACAGGTCACGGACGGGCTCAGCATGATGCAGCTGTTCCAGCCCAAGCCCGGCCCCAAGACCTTCAGTTCGCCGATCGTCGACGGCAAGCTGGGTGTCGACGTAAAGGCCGCCTACGCTTCGGGCGCCTATGCCCATGTTCCGGTGATGATCGGCGCGACCGGGGCAGACATGGGCGGCAACACCGGCTTCATGATCAAAGGCGCCCATGACATCGCCAGCGAACTCGCCAGCGCGGGTGTGCCGGTCTACGCCTATCGCTTCTCCTATGTCGCCCAGAACCTCGATGCGCCGGGCGCAGGCCATGCCACCGATATTCCGTTCTTCTTCGATACGCAGGACTTGCGCTACGGCGACAAGACCACAGCGCGCGACAACGCGATGGGGGCCACAATCAGTCGCTATCTGGTGAGCTTCATCAAGACCGGCAATCCCAACCCGTCAGGCGCGGCGACCGCCCACCTCGCTCGTTGGGCCGCAATGGCTCCCGGAAAATCGGATATCATGACCTTCGAGCCCGACGGCACAGCGAAGTCTGGCGCAGATCCGTTGCTCGCCGCTTTCGCTGCGGCCAGCGGCAAACCCTGACCGGGATCGACCGGTCAGGGCTCTCCTGAGATCAGTAGATGCCGGGCAGCAGGCGTGAGCGGACCTGCTCGGCATAAGCCCGGTAGTCCGGGTCGAGCATCAGCACCTTTTCCTCTTCGCGGATACGCAGCACCAGCAGCAGCCAGCAAGTGGCGATAAGGGCAATGTTCCAGAGGGACGGAAACAGCAGCAGCATACCTGCATGCGTCACCATGTAGCCCAGATACATCGGATGGCGCACCGCCCGATAAAGGCCGATGGTGCGAACACCGCGATTGGCAGGAACGATTCCAAAGCTGCGCCCGAGACTCAATTTGGCGCCGATCGAAATCATGGCACCGGCAAAGATCATCAGCCCGGTAACGGCTTCAGGCGCCAGTTGCTCGCTGTTCTCGCGGAGCAACAGCGCCAGACTGCTGCCGACGAAGCCCAGGAACTGCGGCCACGCGCGGGGAGAAACCACGCCTTTGCGCTGCATCAGCACCAGCACCATGCTGATAATTTCGGCAGCCAGAAACAGCGAGACTTCCGGATGGTGCGGGAGAACCGGTCCGAAGACCACAAGGGCGCGGATCGCCATGATGCTGACGAACCCGCACTCACTCCAGAAAACAATGCGATGGCCAGATGAACGCTGCAACACTTCCGGCATAGGTGCGCCCTCCGCACCTGCGGCGCCCGACCTACGAGCGTTCTTTTCAGGTGCGCATCGATTGTAGCAACACGATCGTAAACGTGTTCCTAAGCTGCAACATCGATGAAATACGAGAGGAAACGATTCCTCCCGTAACCGCGTCAGCTCAGCGCAGAGATGTGCAGGAACTGGGGCACGGGGCCGTTCCAGCCACCATCCGCAGGCTCCGGATCGGCATGGCGATCACGGCGACGATCGCCTCGCCTTTCAGCCTGACGCGGTTCGTCATGGCGCGACGGGCGCCGCGGGGCCTCTTCGCGCTGACGGGGCGTGTCTGCCTTGCGCGGCACGTCATCGCCACGCGGTGCCTCGTCCTTGCGAGTAGTGCCACGCTTTGCGGCTGGCTTGCGCTCTTCCGCCTTCGGCGACGCCGAACGACCACGACGTGCCGGCGCCTCCTCACCCATTTCCGGCTCGTCCGAACCGTCGATGGTAAACACCGGAATTTTCGACTTGGTCAGCTTCTCGACGTTCTCGATCGCCTCGGCATCCTCGGGCGAGTAGAGAGTGAACGCCCGGCCCGAAGCACCGCCACGGCCCGTTCGGCCGATGCGGTGGACGTAATCATCCGGGTGCCAGGGCGTGTCGAAGTTGAAGACGTGGCTCACGCCCTTCACATCGAGACCGCGCGCAGCGACGTCCGAGGCGACGAGGATGTTCACCACACCGTCCTTGAAGCGCTGCAATTCGGCCAGACGCGCGGGCTGATCCATGTCGCCATGGATCTCGCTGCTGGCGAAGCCGTGGCGTTGCAGGCTCTTGTTGAGATCGCGCACCGTGGTCTTGCGATTGCAGAAGATGATCGCGGTGCTGACGTTGTCGGTCTTGAGCAGGTGGCGCAGCACGTCGCGCTTCTTGCGCGAGGGCACGGCGATCTTGTGCTGGGCGATGTTGACGTTGGTGGTCGCAGCGCGGGCCACCTCGATCTTCTTGGGGTTCGAGAGGAATTTCGCGGCCAGCTTCTCGATCGGCGGCGGCATCGTTGCCGAGAACAGCAGCGTCTGGCGCTGCGTGGGCAGCTTGGAGCAGATGCTTTCGATATCGGGAATGAAGCCCATGTCGAGCATGCGATCGGCCTCGTCGATGACGAGCAGTTCGCAGCCGGTGAGCAGGATCTTGCCCCGCTCGAACAGGTCCATCAGACGGCCCGGCGTCGCGATCAGAACGTCGACACCTTCGGACAGCGCCTTGACCTGATCGCCCATCTGCACGCCGCCGATCAGCAGCGCCATCTTGAGGTCGTGGTTCTTGCCGTACTTCTCGAAATTCTCAGCGACCTGCGCGGCGAGTTCGCGCGTCGGCTCCAGAATGAGCGAGCGCGGCATCAGCGCACGGCGGCGGCCATGCCCCAGGATGTCGATCATCGGCAGCACGAAGGCCGCGGTCTTGCCGGTGCCGGTCTGCGCGATACCGATAAGATCGCGCATCATCAGCACGGAGGGGACGGCCTGCGCCTGGATCGGAGTCGGCTCGGTATACCCAGCGGCTTCGACCACTTGCAGCAATTCGTCAGACAGGCCGAGATCGGCAAAGCTCATAAGCGGCAAATTTTCCGGAAAAACTGAAAAAGCAGAGCCGCCGTGCCGTTGCCGAACCGCCCCGAAGGCCCGTTCGCAGCGGATGCGACCCGCGACGAGCAACATGCACGTCACCCGGCCCCTATGGCCAGAGCACCCGAAAAGTCAAGGAATTTCCCGAAAATGCACGCAACAGCGGCGATTCGGCGCTCCCTTTTTCCCTGACGATTACGGATCTTTGGGAACGAGCAGGCGAATCCTCGTCAGCGCACAGCTCATGCCGCTGCGCGAAAGCAGGTGATCCCGCCCCACACACAGCCGTCCATCCGGCGTGCGCGACATGTAGAAACCGAGGTAGAAATCCCGCGCGCGGCAGCTGCGCTCCAGATCTGCGCTGACGATATTGTCGTCCCGCATGAACAGCAGCAGCCGACTGTCGCGATCCGGGCGCACGGCCTCGATGCCGGAGATCGGCAGGCAATCACCAATCTTGCGTTCGGTATAGCCCGGCCCGACGTGCCCGTTCGGCATCGAGATGAAGCGATCCGGCGGGATCGGCGCAGGCGACTGCGGCGTGATGCGGATGGTCATGCGCTGCTCGATCCGCAGCTGGAACGAGGGCTTCGGCGCCACACTGTCGAACGCGGTCAATTGCGGCGCGCCCATCGGCAGGGCATCGCCATCGGCAAAGCCCCCCGCGACCACCGCACTGCCGGTCGCCGAGGACGAGTCGACCAGACGCGAGACGTCTCCACCGACCGGCCCGCCGGCAGACGGAAACAGCAGCGCAAATGGAAAAAGCAGGGCAATGGCCGAATTCATCGCGTCAGATGCAGTCCCTGAAAATCACATCCCTGAAAAATCATGGCGGCATCCCGCCTGTGCGGCGCCACACTTTCTTCCGGCATACGGTTGCAGGTTGAACCATCGCTTAATGCCCGTGGCAATCCCGAAAAGGCCGCCGCGACAGAGCGGGGCTGTACGCACAGAACCGCTGTGCCATAGATGCATCATGACGATACCGAGCGACACGATCGACACGCAGACCTTCCTTGCCCGCGCCGAAGCCCTGCTCGGCCCGCGCGGCTTCACCCGCGATCCCGACCTCCTCTCTCCCTGGCTTACCGACTGGCGCGGGCGCTACACCGGCAAGGCGCTGGCCCTCGCCTCGCCTGCCGACACCGCGCAAGTCGCCGCGCTGGTACAGCTCTGTGCCGAAGCCGGGGTGCCGATCGTTCCGCAGGGCGGCAACAGCGGCATGTCGGGCGGCGCGACACCGGACGCCAGCGGCCATGCGATCCTGCTCTCGCTGCGGCGGCTGAACACACTTGGAGCCATCGACACCGATGCGCGGCAGGTCACCTGCGGCGCAGGCGTTATTCTGCAAACTCTCCACGAAGCAGCCGAAGCGCAAGGGTTGCGCTTCCCGCTCTCGCTCGGCGGCAAGGGTTCGGCCACGGTGGGCGGCCTGATCTCGACCAACGCAGGCGGCACGCAGGTCCTGCGCCACGGCTCGATGCGCGCGCTGGTGGCGGGGCTGGAGGCCGTGACACCCACAGGAGAGGTGTTCAACGCCCTCACCCCGCTGAAGAAGGACAACCGCGGCTTCGATCTCAAACAGCTTTTCATCGGTTCGGAAGGCACGCTGGGCATCGTGACGGCGGCGACGCTGCGGCTGGTGCCGATGTTCTCGGATCGCGTGGTGATCTGGGCGGCGACGCAGAACCTTGGCGATGCGCGCCGCCTGCTACTCCATTGCGAGCGCGCGGTGGGTGAGGCGCTGGAAGGCTTCGAGGTGCTGCCGCAGCACTGCCTCGATGCGGTGTGCGACCATATGCCCGATACCCGCCGCCCGCTGGCGGATGCCCACGCCTGGCACGTCCTGATCGAGGTCGTTGCCGACCGCGCGCACGCCGATGCCCTGCGCGAGCGCTGCGAGGAGATGATGGCCAAAGCCTTCGAAGCGGAACTGCTGGAAGACGCGGTTTTCGCGGCCAACGAGACGCAGGCCGAGGCCTTCTGGCTGATCCGCGAATCGATCTCCCCCGCCGAGCGCGAGCGCGGTCCCGCCGTGCAGCACGACATCTCGGTGCCGGTCGAGAAGATGCCCGATTTCGTCGAGGCCACGGCACCGATGATCGAGGCGAAGTGGCCGGGCACCGAGGCCGTCGCCTTCGGCCATCTGGGCGATGGCAACGTGCATTACCACGTCATCGCCCCTGCCGTGACCGATGGCCCCGCCTGGCAGGCGACCACCGCCAAGGAGATCAGCCGTTACGTCCACGATCTGGTGACGGAATGGGGCGGCTCGATCTCGGCAGAGCACGGCATCGGCCAGATGAAGCGCGACGAACTGGAGCGCCTGGGCGACCCTGCGCAGCTCTCGCTGATGCGCGCCGTCAAGCAGGCGCTCGACCCGCAGCGACTGATGAACCCCGGCAAGCTGCTCTGATCTTCCTGCTCTGATCTTGCGCCAGCAAGCGCATCCCTGCCGCACAACCTTGTGCGCTTGCCGGGAGAGCGCTTGCGCAGATTTCACCGAAACCGTAAAGCCACCGCCATTTCGTCGGTTCCGACCGTGAATGGTTCCAACCCGTTTTTCTTGCCGGAGAGTACTGCCATGGCCACCGCGCCGACCAATTCCGCCCTTCCGCTGTTCTACAAGGATCTGATCCCGCTCAACTCGCAGCAGCATGCGACGTGGAAGAGCCGTTCGACCGACAAAGCGACCTGGCTCAAGGGCGTGAACACCGTGCCGCTGACGGTCGAGGAATTTCCGCAGGCCCAGCGCCATTTCCCGATCGTGTTCAGCGTCGGCGAAAACCCGGTGCCGCTGGTGCTGATGGGCATGAACGAGGGCGTGAACGTCTTCGTGGACGAGGACGGTTCGGTGAACACGCCGATCTACATGCCCGCCTATGTGCGCCGCTATCCCTTCATGCTGGCTCGCCTGCGCCCTGAAGCCGAAGAGCTTTCGCTCTGCGTCGATCCGACCTGCGACCTCGTGGGCGAGCAGGAAGAAGGCGCGCCCCTGTTCGACGAAGGCCAGCCGACCGACGTCACCAAGGGCATGCTGCAGTTCTGCGAGAACTTCGAGATCGCCGGCACCAAGACCGCCAGCTTCATCGCCGAACTCCAGAAGCACAAGCTGCTGATGGACGGCGAACTGAACATCGAGGCCGAAGGCAAGCCCTTCACCTATCGCGGCTTCCAGATGGTCGACGAGACGAAGCTGCGCGAAGTGCGCGGCGACGTGCTGCGCGGCTGGAACCAGAGCGGCCTGCTGGGCATGATCTATGCCCACCTGTTCTCGCTGGAACTGGTGCGTGACGTGTTCGGCCGCCAGGTCGCCCAGGGCAAGCTGCCCGAGCCGATCCCGGCCTGATGATCCTGTGACCGGGGATTTGGCGAAAAGCCGCGCAAATCCCGGTAAACGCCCGCTTAAGCAAGGGCATGTGTGCGAAATGCCACACCCCTTGCTTAATCGCGCGGCAATTATGACAAAGCGATTGCAGTGCTCATACACCTTGATGCAAACAAGGGGTTGAATCCGAAAATCCAATTGTCTAAATAGGAAGCACCTGATCGGTGCTCCCCTCATGGCCCGGTCAGGCCGGTGCACTTACGTGCACCTCCTCCCTGAACCTTGGCCACCTCGCGCACCGCGCGAGGTGGTTTTTTCATGGGCCTTTCAGGACTTCATCATCGCAAGCGGCTGAGGCTTTCACCCGCACTTCGCGAGCGCCTTCGCGCTACTCCGCCGCGTCCAGCCACGGCCCGTGATCGCGGCGAGACGCCGGCTTATCGACCAGCATCTCCGCAAGATGGCGCACCAGCGCCACCAGTTGCTCGACCACCTGCGCCATGCCCTCGCCCGGCTCACGCAGCGCCGAATCGAGATAGGCCGCGCGATCGACCTCCACCTGAAGAGCGTGGACACCCGCCCCCGGCACGCCATGACGATCGAGCACATACCCCCCCGCATAGGGACGGTTATGCGCGGCCATCGCCCCGCCCCGCGCCAGTTCGCGCAACGCGGCAGCGGACAGACGCCCCGCACAGGACCTTCCGAAGCGATCTCCGATCACGAACGTCGCCCCCGCCGCTCCAGCCACGCGCGGCAGCGGCGGCATCGAATGCAGGTCGATCAGCAAGGCCGTTCCCCAACGCCTGCGCTGGCGCTCCAGCACGCCGGACAGCGCGGCGTGATACGGCACATGCACTCCCTGAAGCCGCGCATCCAGATCCCGCCGGGTCATCCGCTCCGACCAGATCTCGCCCAGACCGGAGAGGCGGCGCGGCACAAGACCAAGACCGCCGCGCACCCTCTGGCTGGGCAGCAGGCTGACCGGAGACGGCCGCTCTGCCCGATCGATCATATCCCAGTCGAAATCCTCCGGAGCCCGGTTCAGATCGATTATCGCGCGAGGCGCCCGCGCGACCAGCAGGCTGGCGCCCGTCCGCACTGCGACCGCGCGACCGAGGTGATCCGCCAGCCGGTCCTCCAGCCGCAATGCCGTCGCCTCGCCGCCGCGCATCGCGCCCAGCAGCGCAGACGGATAGGCGCGCCCGGCATGCGGCACAGCAATGACCACCGGGCTGTCGCTCTGCGCCTTCTCGCGCAGTTCGAAGGCTGCTTCCGCGCCACTGCCGGGAACCAACCCGCCGAACATCGGCGCGTCAACCGCACCACCCGAATCGCTGCGCTCGTCATCGGCCTCGAACATGGATACAGGCTGGAACCTGCGGAGGGCGAAGTCAAAGCGGCGCCTCCATAAAATTGCAGGCGGCATAAATTGCAGAGGAGCCATCCGCGTCCGACCCGCAGTTTGGACACCAAAGATAAACGGATCAGGCGTATAAGCACCTGACCGCGCCGCAAGGATGCGGTACGAATCGCCAATTGATCCAAGACAGACTGCCCGAAAGGCGCGAGAGGCCATGATCCGAATCCTGCTTGCCGAAGACGACGAGGCCATGCGCCTCTACCTCAGCCGCGCGCTGGAAAAGGCCGGATATCACGTCGTCCCTGTTGCCAACGGCCTCGAAGCACTGCCCCATCTCGAGCATGGCGGCTTCGACCTGCTGCTCTCCGATATCGTCATGCCCGAGATCGACGGCATCGAGCTTGCCCAGCGCTGCGCCGAACTTTCTCCGCTGACGAAAGTGATGTTCATCACCGGTTTCGCCGCCGTCAGCCTGCGCGCCAGCCGCGAGGCCCCGCGCGCCAAGGTGCTCTCCAAGCCCTTCCACTTGCGCGATATCGTGCTGGAAGTGCAGCGTATGTTCGGCCTCAGCGAGCAGGCCAGCATTTAATTCGAAAAAACTTCGCGAAGGCTCTTGCGCTCCCCGAAAGGCGCCGCTAGAGGGCCAGTCCTCCGAGCGGGACACCTCGCGAAAGAGACCACACGGAATGGGCGTATAGCTCAGTGGTAGAGCACTATGTTGACATCGTAGGGGTCGCAAGTTCAATCCTTGCTACGCCCACCATTCCGAAGAATACCCGGCAGGCCTCTGGCTTGGCCGGGTTTTTCTTTGCCCGACCGATCGGCAATTCCGGCATCGCCCCGCTACGCCGCACTTGCATTTTGGTGCATGGCGCTTCCCCTGCACGCATAAGGCGGCCAAGCCCCCGGCCCTGCGGCGGTTTCCTGCCGCCGGTCCCGCACGTATCATGCCGCCTACGCCTTGCCAGCGGCCCCATGCCTGCCTAAGAGACGCGCAAATCTCATCCCCAGGGAGACAGTGCGAATGGCCAAGATCAAGGTTGCGAACCCCATCGTCGAGATGGACGGCGATGAAATGACGCGGATCATCTGGAAGTGGATCCGTGAACGCCTCATCCTCCCCTACCTCGACATCGACCTCAAGTACTTCGACCTCTCGGTCGAGAAGCGCGACGAGACCAACGACCAGATCACGATCGACGCTGCGAACGCGACCAACCAGTACGGTGTCGCGGTGAAGTGCGCGACGATCACCCCTGACGAAGCGCGCGTCACCGAATTCAGCCTCAAGCAGATGTGGAAGTCGCCCAACGGCACGATCCGCAACATCCTGGGCGGCACGATCTTCCGCGAGCCGATCGTGATCTCGAACGTTCCGCGCCTGGTTCCGGGCTGGACCGACCCGATCGTCGTCGGCCGTCACGCCTATGGCGACCAGTACCGCGCCACCGACTTCCTCGTCCCCGGCCCCGGCAAGCTGCGCCTCGTGTTCGAGGGTGACGACGGCCAGGTGATCGACCGCGAGGTCTTCAAGTTCCCGACCGCCGGCGTGGCCATGTCGATGTACAACCTCGACGATTCGATCCGCGATTTCGCTCGCGCCTCGTTCAACTATGGCCTCAACCTCGGCTGGCCGGTGTTCCTGTCGACCAAGAACACCATCCTCAAGGCCTATGACGGCCGCTTCAAGGACCTGTTCCAGGAAGTCTACGACACCGAGGGCTTCGCCGAGAAGTTCAAGGACGCCGGCATCCACTACGAGCACCGCCTGATCGACGACATGGTCGCCTCGGCGCTCAAGTGGTCGGGCAAGTTCGTGTGGGCCTGCAAGAACTACGATGGCGACGTGCAGTCGGACACCGTGGCGCAGGGCTACGGCTCGCTGGGCCTGATGACCTCGGTTCTGCTGGCACCCGACGGCAAGACCGTCGAGGCCGAAGCGGCCCACGGCACCGTGACCCGCCACTACCGCCAGCACCAGCAGGGTAAGGCGACCTCGACCAACCCGATCGCCTCGATCTTCGCCTGGACGCGCGGCCTTGCCTATCGCGGCAAGTTCGACGCCACCCCGGACGTCGTGCGCTTCGCTCAGACGCTGGAGCAGGTCTGCATCAAGACTGTCGAGAGCGGCAAGATGACCAAGGACCTTGCCCTGCTGATCGGCCCCGAGCAGTCGTGGATGACCACCGAGCAGTTCTTCGAAGCGATCGTCGAGAACCTCGAAACGGAAATGGCCAACTGGGCCTGATCTGACGAGCGTCATCCCGCGCCGCACACCGGCACGGATGCTTAAGAAAAAGCCCTTCCGCCCCGGCGGGAGGGCTTTTCGTTGCGGCGCAGCGGTTGAAATCTTTGGGAAATGTGTAAATGCTTTCCTCAAGGTTAAGCAGCCTTGTTCACATTTTTTATGATTTCCGCAGTGAAACAGGGTAAATTACAAAAACAGGCGTGATACCCACGCAGAATTCCGAAGTGCTTTCACTTGTTTCGGATCCTTTTCGGGTCTTGTTACGTTAAGGGCATCAGGGTCGCCACAAAACGAAAGATCGCGGGCCGCGCGTCATACCGACGCCGGGCCTGAGGACTGAACCGTATCTGTGGGAGACCATTCATGAATCATGTCACCGCTGCCGATTTCGTCCGAAAATTCGCCCGCTATCGGGACGATGCGCGAACCGGCCCCGTCTATGTCACCCATCACGGTCGCGAAACGCACGTGCTGTGCGACGTCGATACGTTCCGCACCTTGCAGCATACCTCCTCCGACGAGGTAAGCCCGGATTCTCCTACCGTGCGCTTCGGCCTCGCGGACTGGATCGACGAAGGCATTATCGCCTGTGACGAAAATCTGGTGATCACCTTTGCCAATCGCATCGCCCATTCGCTGGTGCGCGCAACGCCGGGTACGCTTGTCGGGCGTCCTCTTACGGCAGCTCTCCCCCGCATTGGCGGCACCGTCATGGAAGTCCAGGCTCGCGAGACTCTGCGGCAGGGCGAGCCCAACATGGCAGACCTGCCCTCCCCCTTCCTCGTCAGCGCCTGGATCAGGTTCCAGAGCTTCATGCTCGACGACCATCTCGTCCTGCGCCTGCGCGATATCACCGCTGAGGCCGAGCGGCACTTCAAGGCGAACGTCAAGGAAGCCATCGTCAAGGCAATGGATGTGCATGGCGACATCTGTTACGCGCGGCTCAGCCTGCGTGGTACGATCGATCGCGTGGACGAGGCCTTCAGCAAATTGCTGGATCTCCCCGCGACCCGGCTCGATGGCGTTGCACTGGGCGACCTCGTCGTTTCGGCAGACAAGCCGCGTTACCGCGAAGTGCTTGAAACGGTGCTGCGCGGCAATGAACCCGAGAAGGTCCGGCTGCGGCTGCTGACCAATTCGGGCATACCGGTAGACGTGATACTCTCCATGGTCCGCCTTCAGGGGCTCTATGGGACCGAAGGGGCCGTCGCGCTCATGACCCGCGCACCGACCGAACAGACAGGCAGCAGCGAAGCCTGAACCGGATAACAACAGCCACGACGAGTCGAACCGCCCATGCGGCGGAACATCGCCACCAGCTTACGTAGATCCTCTGAAACCGAGATTAACCAAATCAACAAGCCATTGTTATGAAATAATATTATCGCCAATCCACCTTTGCAAAATGCAGAATAAATCTGTTTTCAAGTGAAGGCGGTTCTTTCGGGTCGCAGGCGATCATCGAAGCGGGAAGGAGACTTCATGCCGATGGTACGATCTACCGGAAGAAGTGAAGCGGGAACGCGACGGGGTGCCGTCGCTATCCTGGCGAAGAGACTGCGACAGGAAACGGCGGGCAGCGTGCTTGTCGAAGCCGCACTGGTCATGCCTGTGCTGATCGTGCTGCTCCTGGGCATCGTTACCTATGGCAGCTGGTTCATGGCCGCGCATTCCCTGCAGGAAGTCGCAAACGATGCAGCCCGTGCCTCGATGGCGGGGCTGACCGCAACCGAACGCCAGACGCTGGTCAATACCACAGTCGCCAACAGTGTCCTGTATCAGGGGACGCTGAACCCTTCCCTGGTGACAATCGCTACCGCACAGGACAACGCCTACTACCGCGTGACGTTGACCTACAATGCGGCCAAGTCCTCCATGTATCAGAACGCGCTGATCCCGCTGCCCAGCGGCAACATCGTGCGTAATGCCGTCGTGCAGTTGGCAGCCCCATGAGACACGCCATGCCATTCCATGCCCTGCCGCTGCTGGGACGCCGTTTCCCCAGCCTCTTGCGCGCCATCAAGGCTCGCCATTTCCACAATGGCATTCGCAGGCTTTGTCTCGATCGCAGCGGTATCGCCACAATGATGATGGCGATTTCGCTGATCGCGCTGATGGGCGCCGCTACCGTCTCTGTCGACCTCGCCTCGATGTACCTGGCCAAGCGCAACCTGCAAGGGGTGGTCGATGCTGCTGCCATGGCCGCAGCAAATCAGGGCACCGACGCTGCCCAGAGAACCGCGATCAACGGCGTGGTAACCGAGGCACAGGCCGCGAATGTCACCATCGCCAGCCTCCAGAGCGGCACCTACACGGCCAGCACCAGCGTTCCCATCGCGCAGCGCTTCCAGACCGGCGGGGACGGATCCGCAGCACGGGTCACGCTTTCCCAGCAAGTACCGCTGTTCTTCGCCCGTGCCCTAGGTTTCCGGAACGGGACCGTGACCGCAACAGCCACCGCCCAGCGCCAGGATCTCGTCGCCTTCTCGCTCGGCACCACGCTTGCGACAGTATCCGGCGGCATTCCCAACCAGCTGCTCTCCGCGCTGATCGGCACCAATCTGAACCTTTCCGTACTCGACTCGCAAAATCTCGCGAACGCGGATGTCGATCTGCTCGGTTTTGCCGATGCCCTGAAGGCGCAAGTGAACGCCGGCGACATCACTTATGCGCAGTTGTTCGGACAGAGCATATCGGTTGGCAACGTCATCCGCGCACTCGCCGGTTCGGTCAACAACAGCGCGGCCGCCTCGCTGCTCTCCTCTATTGCCGCGCAGGCGCCGTCGAAGTCCATCGCGATGAGCAATCTCATCGACCTCGGCCCCTACGGGCAGCTTGACTACAACCCCGGCACCCTCGGCCTCAACATCGACGCCTACTCGATCCTGCGCACTGCGCTGGAGCTGTCGGCAGGCGACCACTACGATATTTCGCTGAACCTCTCGGTTGCGGGCTGGCCAGCACCAGCGTACGCATCATGGGCGGACAGGGAATGGTGACATCGCCATGGCTGACCGTGACCAGTGCCAAGGGCTACACGCTCAGCACCGCGCAGACGCGCATCCTCATCACGGCGGGGCTGCTGACCGGGAATGTGCTGCTGCCTTCGGTCACGCTGCCCGTCTATGTGGAGCTGGCCTCGGCCACAGCATCGCTCGGCAGCATTTCGTGCAGTGGAGCCAGTGCGACGCAAGGAGTTTCGCTCAACGTGGTGCCCTCGGTCGGCAAAGTCGCCATCGCCTCGGTCTCTGCCACCGACATGGCGAACTTCGCCGCCAGCGTTCCGCTTGCCAGCGCGACGCTGGTCAACGTGCCGTTGGTCGCCAAGGTCACGGCGCTGTCGCAGATCAGTCTGGGCGGCGTCACCACGCAGACCGTAAATTTCTCGATGCCGGAAATCACCGCCCAGACGATCAAGACCGTCTCGACCCGCGACCTGACGCAGGGCATCACCACCTCGCTGGTTTCGGGCATCAATCTGCAGGCCAGCCTGCTGGGCGGACTTCTGCCGATCAATCTTTCGGGTGTGACCTCGCTGGTCGGCGGCGTCCTGGGTATCGCCGCGCCGCTGGTCGACAATGTCCTGTTCACGCTGACCGACGCGCTCGGCGTGAGGATCGGGGCAGCAGATGTACAAGTGAACAAACTGCGCTGCGGCACGCCCACCATCGTCGCCTGAGGCAACGCCCCCCGGCACAGTATAAAAGGACTGGCGGGACCATGATGTTCGCATTATGTTCCCGCCATGCAACCCGTCAAAGGCAGAGGCTCCGTCACCAATCAGGCCAGTGCGCGCTTCAATCTGGCGCAGCGTGAAAGCGATGGCGACTGGCTGGATGCCCGCGTACAGATCGACGGAGAGGCTCCACGGCTGCGCACCAGCGTCGTCGAGCTTCACCCTCGAACGATCCTGTCGTTCAACCGTTCGCCCGATATCCCGTTCGACCGCAGCGTGAACGCCTACAATGGGTGTGAACACGGGTGCATCTACTGCTTCGCACGCCCGAGCCACGCCTGGCACGACCTGTCCCCCGGCCTCGACTTCGAGACGAAGCTGTTTGCCAAGCCGCAGGCCGCCGAACTGCTGCGCAAGACACTGGCCAAGCGCGGATACCGCCCTGCCCCCATCGCCATGGGCACCAATACCGATCCCTACCAGCCGATCGAGGCGCAGTATCGCATCACCCGGCAGGTGCTCGAACTGTGCCTTGAAACGCGCCACCCGGTGACGATCACCACCAAGTCCGACCGGGTGCTGGCCGATCTGGACCTGCTGCGGGAACTGGCTGCGCAGAACCTCGTCCATGTCGGCATTTCGGTGACGAGCCTCGACCCGGTGCTCTCGCAGAAGCTGGAGCCGCGCGCTGCCTCTCCGGCCCGGCGGCTGGCGGCGCTGGGCACGCTGGTGGAAGCGGGCGTGCCCTGCCACGTCGGGATCGCGCCGATCATCCCGGCGATCACCGACAGCTTCATCGAAGGCATCGTCGAGGCGGCGGCGGCCAAAGGCGTGCGCAGCGCGATGTGGATTCTGGTACGCCTGCCTTACGAAGTCGCGCCGCTGTTCCGCGAATGGCTGGATGCGCACTTCCCAGAGCGCGCGGGCAAGGTCATGGCGACCATTCAGGACATTCGCGGCGGGCGCGACAACGATCCCAACTTCGGCACCCGCATGCGCCCGCAAGGCGTCTGGCCCGATCTGATCGCCCGGCGCATCCGGCTGGCAATGAAGCGCCACGGCATGGACCAGCGCTTCCCGCCGCTCGACTCCAGCCGCTTCAAGGCGCCTTCCATCGGCGGCCAGCTTTCATTATTCTGACCGCTGCAGAATGATAATCGATCCACTTAAGAATATAGCTATTGGAAATATTTACGGAATACGGTCGGATGGAACATGGTTGTTGATCGCGCAGGCAGAAATGAGCTCATCAACGCTGCAATCGTTCGCGATGCCTGCGCTGTATCCCGATATCTGACCCAGAATTATGACCTCGATTATGCCGATAACGCGGGTTGGACCGCTTTGCATTTCGCCGTGCAGAATAACGATGCCGAGATTGCGGCCATCCTGCTGAACGGCGGTGCATCGGTAAACGTGGCAGACCTAAACGGCAACAGCCCGCTCTCAAGAGCTGTCTATGCCTCAAAAGGCGATGGCGCCTGCATCTTACTGCTGCTGAAGGCAGGGGCCGATCCCGACCAGATGAATGACCACGGGAATAGCCCGCGATCCTTGTCGCAAACCATCGCCAACTACGACACCAGCAGGTTCTTCGAATGAGGCACCCCCGCTTCCTCCCAATTGTTACCATTCACAGCAAGAAAACGCTCCATCTGACGCGGATAGCCTCGCGAGAAACGCAGCCACCGCTTCACGCGCAAATGCACGCAAGCGTGCCAATCTGAAGCGACGACTCGCGGATTTGCGGGATTACATCGCTGCAACTCCTGCCCTGTTCTGCGCGTTGCGATCGGCATGACAGGGGACAGAACCAAGCCATGACCGATGAGATCGAGACCACGCCGGAATCAGCTCGAAAACCCGGCACATCGCCATCTGAGACGCCCCAACCCGCCGCGCCGCAGGTTGTCCATCACACCACCATCGTTCGGGAACGCAGCGGCAGCGGCATGGGGGTCGTTCTCGCCGTGATACTGCTGGTGGCCGCCATCGCCGCAATCTATGTGTTCAACCAGCAATCGACGAGCGAGGTCGCAAAGAACGACGCCGTCACTCAGGCCGCGAACAAGATCGGCAACGCCGCCGCCGATGTCGGGGAAGCCGCGAAGCAAGCTGCCGATACGGTCACGGACAAGAGCAGCGGCAACCCGTGAGCCCCGCCGTGAAACGCGGTTAACTTGACGGGCAGCGGCAGTTCGGCGACCGCCCCATGATGCGTTTCGTCCTGTCCATCCGCGCGCCTCGCCCCAGTCTCAGGCCACCAGCCGCAAGTGATCGCCCGCGCCCTTGCGGGCGGTGAGCGAGACGTTGGACAACCCCTCGACATGCGCAAGCTGTTCGGCGAACTCGCCGTCGAGCGCGAAATCGCGGCCCAGCCGGATCTGCTGACGCCGACCGTCTTCCAGCACCAGCGTCGCCAGAACCTCGCCGCAACCCTTGGCGCCGGGCCGCATCAGCAGCGCGAGTTCCTTCACCGCATCCACCCGGTCGATATCGAGCTTGAGCATCATGCGGGCATCCGCCTTTACCTCGTTCAGCGGGCGACCACCCCGCACCGTGACGCGCGGCGGCTCATCGGGGTTCGGACTGTCGAGTTCGACAGTGAGCAGCACGCAGGCGCTGTCCTTGGCCCATTTCACGAAGTTCTCGACCAGGCTCTCCTCGAAGCACGAGGCCGTGAAGTTGCCCGAGGAATCGGAGAACTCCGCCATCACGAAGTCCTTGCCGCGCTTGGTCTTGCGGCGCTGGACGTTCTCCACCATCGCCGCCATCACCGCGCCGCTGCGCCCGCCGCCCGATCCGCCCGCCATCAGGCTGGAGTAGGTGCGCGCACCGTTGGCCGAGGCCACCGCGCGGTACTGCTCCACCGGGTGCGCGGCGAAGTAGAAGCCGAAAATCTCGCGCTCCTTTGCCATCTGGTCCAGCCGCGACCACGCCTCGGCCTCGACATAGCGCAGGCCCTGCTCGACGTGATCCTCGCCGCCGAACAGGCCGACCTGCGAGCTGGCGCGCTCGCGCGAGGACCGGTCTGCCTCGGCCAGCAGCGTATCGGCATTGGCCAGCACCTTGGCGCGATTGGGCTCCAGACTGTCGAACGCCCCCGCAGCCCCCAGCGCTTCCAGCTGGCGACGGTTCATCGAGCCTGCCGGCGCGCGGCGGAACAGATCATCGAGGCTGGCGAACCGACCGTTCGTCTCGCGCTCCTCGACGATCATGTCCATCGCCTTCTCGCCGACATTACGAATGCCGGCGAGGGCATAGCGCACCTGATGGCTGTCGGGCGTTTCCTCGACCATGAACTCGGCCTCGGAGGCGTTGATATCGGGCGCGGCGATGGCGATGCCGTTGCGGCGCGCATCGTCCACGAACACCGCCAGCTTTTCCGACTGGTGCATGTCGAAGCACATCGCGGCGGCATAGAACTCGTGCGGATAGTGCGCCTTGAACCACGCGGTGTGGTAGGCGAGCAGCGCATAGGCGGCCGCGTGCGACTTGTTGAAGCCGTAGCCTGCGAACTTGTCGATCAAGTCGAACAGCTCGTTCGCCTTGGCCGGTTCGATGTCGGAGAATTCCTTGCAGCCCTCGACGAAGCGCTGGCGCTGCTTGTCCATCTCGGCCTGCACCTTCTTGCCCATTGCGCGGCGCAGAAGGTCTGCATCGCCCAGCGAGTAGCCCGCCAGGATCTGCGCGGCCTGCATGACCTGCTCCTGATAGACGAAGATACCGTAGGTCTCGCCCAGGATGCCCGCCAGCTTGTCATGCGGGTACTCAATGGGCGCGAGGCCGTTCTTGCGCTGGCCGAACAGCGGGATGTTGTCCATCGGACCCGGACGATAGAGCGAAACGAGCGCGATGATGTCGCCGAAATTGGTCGGCTTCACCGCTGCCAGCGTGCGCCGCATGCCTTCCGATTCCAGCTGGAACACGCCCACGGTATCACCGCGCTTGAGCAGTTCGTAGACCGCCGGATCGTCCCACGCGAGCGTCGACAAATCGATCGAGATCCCGCGCCGCTCCAGCAGATCGCCTGCCTTCTTCAGCACCGACAGCGTTTTCAGGCCAAGGAAGTCGAACTTGATGAGTCCGGTGTCCTCGACATATTTCATGTCGAACTGCGTCACCGGCATGTCCGAGCGCGGATCGCGGTAAAGCGGCACCAGCTGCGCCAGCGGACGGTCGCCGATCACCACGCCCGCCGCGTGGGTGGACGAGTTGCGCGGCAGGCCCTCCAGCTGCACCGCCAGATCGACGAGGCGGCGCACTTCGGGATCGGTATCGTATTCGCGCTTGAACTCGGGCACCGGCGGATCGGCGGTGACGCCGTGCTTCTTGCGGCCCTGGATGGTCTCGGTCAGCGTCCACGGATCGGTGGGATGGTTGGGCACCATCTTGCACAACGAATCGACGCGGCCGTAGCCCATCTGCAGGATGCGCCCGCAGTCGCGCAGCACCGCGCGGGCCTTCATCTTGCCGAAAGTGATGATCTGCGCCACCTGATCCATGCCGTATTTGCGCTGGACGTAACGGATCACCTCGCCGCGACGGGTTTCGCAGAAGTCGATGTCGAAGTCCGGCATCGAGACGCGTTCCGGGTTCAGGAAGCGCTCGAACAGCAGGCCGAGTTTCAGCGGATCGAGATCGGTGATCGTCAGCGCCCACGCGACGACCGAACCGGCGCCCGAACCACGGCCCGGCCCGACAGGAATGTCGTTGTCCTTCGCCCACTTGATGAAGTCGGCCACGATCAGGAAGTAGCCGGGAAAGCCCATGCCGATGATGATCTTCGTCTCGAAATCGAGACGCGTGGCATATTCGAGGAAATCCTCGGTCACGCCCTTTTCGGCCAGCTGCGCCTGCCAGGCGGCGCGACGCTCCTCCTCGGGCAGCGCCATCACGGTATCGAGTTCGGCCTCGGTGACGCCGGGCCAGTAGGGCGCGAGGCGGCGCGCGAGCCCTCGCCGCGAATCATCGGCCAGCATGCGCTGCTCGCCCTCGCGATCGCCCGCAAGGCTGGGCAGCAGCGGCTTGCGACGCGGCGGCATGAAGGCACAGCGCTGCGCGACGACCAGCGTGTTCGCCAGCGCCTCGGGCAGATCCGCGAACTGCTCCTGCATGATATCGACCGGCTTCACCCAGCGCTCGGAGGAGGAACGCGGGCGCTCGGCGGCATCGACGTGGGTCGAATTGGCGATGCACAGCATGGCGTCATGCGCCGCGTGGAAATTCTTTTCGGCAAATTGCGCCGGATTGGTGGCGACGAGCGGGATGTCGCGCGCATAGGCCAGCGCGATCAGGTCTTCCTCGCTCTCGTCCTCCACAATTTCGCCGGTGCGGGCGATCTCGATGTAGAGCCGATCTCCGAACAGGCCCTGCAAGGTGTCGCAATAGGCCTCGGCCTCATCGTACCGCCCGCCTGCGAAAAGGCGTGCGAGCGCGCCCTCATCGCCGCCGGTCAGACAGATCACACCATCGGTATAGCCCTGAAGCGAGGCCAGCTCGACATGCGGGTCCATTTCGACCGGGCGTTCCAGATGGGCGCGGCTGACATGGTGGCACAGGTTGTTCCACCCGGTCTCGTCTTGCGCAAACAGCGCCAGCCAGTCGATCGGCCGATCATGGCCGGCGGTTCCGGGGCGCGCGACGGCCAGAAATGTGCCGATGATTGGCTGCACGCCCGCGCCCTTGCACGCCTGCGCGAAGGTGGGCGCGCAATACAGGCCGTTGCGATCGCACGTGGCAGCGGCGGGAAACTTGCGCTCCTTGGCCAGCTTCGCCGCCGCCTTAGGATCAATCGCACCGTCGAGCATCGTGAAACTGGAAAAGATACGAAGCGGAACGAAGGGTGCGAAAGCCATGGCGGCAATCTAGGAGCGCGCCCCGCCCCTATCAAGAGGCGCGGCGATTCTCCGGGGGATAGGTCCCTGGCCGAGAATCGGGCCGACAGAATCCTCAATTTACGTATTTCCACCCCCGTTTACCCGGCCGAGAACCTGTCGCGACAATTTGATACATGCCGCTCGCCAAACTCGATCAATTAAGAATAGAAAGCATTAAGAGTGGAGTGTTAGGGGCGTTCACCAGCAAATATCCCTGATTCTCCCGATTACAAATCGTTAACACCGCGCACTTTACCAGCAAACTCGAAGGAGGGGTTCATGGCCGATTGCCACGATGCTTTGCCGTACCCCTTGCAGGGCGGGTGAGGACAATGCCCGATATCACCACCATCGTCGCGTGCAGCACAGCGCTGTCCTTCATCATGGGGCTGGCGATCGTGCTCGCCTGGATAAAGGACGGCCGCCCGGCGCAGCGAACATGGCTTTCGGTGCCTTTCACGATAGCGATCCCGGCAGGCGTACTGCTGGGCTACCCCGACGTGATGCAGCCGCTATGGGCGATCCGCATCGGCTGGCTGCTGATCCTGCTGGTCTACGTGTCGGCCTGGCAGGCCGCGCGGGTTTCAGCCGGAAGATCCCCGGTGCTGGTCCTGCCGCTACTGGCCTGTTTCGGGTGCTTTGCGTTTTCGCTGACGTTCGCCAGCCACACAGACCCCACGCAGATGTTCTCGATGATGCCCCGCATCGCCCTGATGGCCGCCTTCAACGCCTTGATCGCGCGGGAATTCAAGCGAATGCGGGCGCCGGAATTGCCTTCGGCCAACATCCTTTACGGCATCTTCGCGACCTTTGCGATGATCGACGTGCTGCGCCTGCCGTTCTCGCTTTCGCTGCCCGCCCCGCTCGGCCCCCTGCCCCCGACTGCGCCGACCATCATCTTCTTCAATCTGGAGATCGTGATCGAAGGCATGTTGCTGGGCCTGTTCATGACCGCGCTAGGACGGGAACAACTGGCGGCGCAACATCTGCGGCTGGCGCAAGTCGACCCGCTCACCGGAATCGGCAACCGGCGTGCGCTCGATGCGCATATGGCAGGGCTTCCATCGTGCCGGACGGGCAAGGTCCGCGCGATGGTCGCACTCGATATCGACCATTTCAAGACCATCAACGACCGGTACGGTCACGCTTTCGGAGATCGTGTGATCATCGGGGCAGCTGAGGCCGCGCGATCGATATTTGGCAGCGACTGCGTTTTCCGGATTGGTGGCGAGGAATTTCTGGCGGTGCTGGATGCCGACGATCACGTCGCCGTCTTCACGCAGGCGGAAAGGATGCGCCATGCCTTTGCAGCCATGCGCCATCACCTCGACGATACGCATGACAGCGCGACGATGAGCCTGGGCATCGCACTTTTCGAACATCCCGGAGACGAGGAGCGCTGGGATGCCGTTCTCACCCGCGCCGATGAAGCGCTCTACGAAGCCAAGCGCGCCGGACGCAACCGAACCATGACCGCAGGGCTTCTGCCCAGCGTCGACGATCTGCCGCCGTCAGCTTCGGCGCTGGCGCCTTCGGAAAAGAACGCGCCCGTGCCCATCGATCTTGCACGGAAACGGCGCCTCGCCCAGCTATAGGGCGGCCGGTCGCGTCATTCCTTGTGGGGTAAGTAAAGGGGGCGAAAGGACGGGCGCCGCGCCTCTGCCGGTTGGCAGGCACGGCGCCGTCGAAGCCTGGGTGATCAGCCCTGTGCCCCGCGCGGGAAATCGCTGCGGCGGTAGAGGCGGCGAATGTCACCGATCTGGAGCATCCGGTCGCCGTCCTTCTGGATGGCGTAATGGGCCTGCTCATCATCATTCAGATGCATGACGTAGCGGATCAGGTTGGCCGTGGTATCGCGGCGAATGGCCTTGAAGAAGTTGAGCACACCGCCGCCATCGTTGGTGCGGTGCAGTTCGGCGCTGTCGTCCCAGCCGGGTACTTCATCAAAAGGACCACCCTGAATCGTGGTCGGGTTGTCGCTCATCTAAACGTCCTCTCAATTGGCAATGGCATGTCTATAGAATCGTGAACGTGCAAAGGCGCACACATGTTGCATGCTCTTCCTGCACGCACACACCTGAATCAAACAGGAACGCAACCGTCAGGCAAGCACACCTTCGTGCAGACGCACCACGCGATCCATGTGCGCGGCCAATCGCTCGTTATGAGTCGCGACAAGTGCCGCGCTGCCCTGGCCGCGCACCAGTTCGAGAAACTGCGCAAAGACCTTGTCGGCGGTGCTTTCGTCGAGATTGCCGGTCGGCTCGTCGGCCAGCACCAGCCGGGGCTTGTTCGCCAGCGCACGGGCCACCGCCACGCGCTGCTGCTCGCCGCCCGACAGCTTGCTGGGCCGGTGGTCGAGCCGCTGGCCAAGCCCCAGCGCGGTGAGCAGTTCGGTGGCGCGCGCCTCGCACTCGGGCCGCGAACGCCCGGTGATGAGCTGGGGCAGCACCACGTTCTCGATCGCGTTGAAATCGGGCAGCAGGTGATGGAACTGGTAGACGAAGCCGATATAGTCGCGCCGTACCGCAGCGCGCGCATCCTTGCCCAGCTTCGAGGCATCGATCCCGGCGATCTCGATCCGCCCGCCGAAACCGCCTTCGAGCAGGCCGATCGCCTGCAGCATCGTCGACTTGCCCGAACCCGAAGGGCCCAGCAGCGCGACGATCTCACCGGGGCGGATGGTCAGGTCCACGCCACGCAGCACGTCTATGGTAACACCGCCCTGCGAGAAGCTGCGGGTCAGCCCTTCGAGGCGCACGGCAGGCCCGGCCTCCATGGCAGCCGAAGGCACGTCAGCGGCGGAAACGGGGGGGCGGAAACGGTCACATCATTCATAGCGCAGCACCTGCACGGGATCAGTGCTCGCCGCCTTGAAGGCCGGGTAGAGCGTGGCGAGGAAACTGAACACCAGCGACATCACGCAGATCACCGTGATCTCCACCGGATCAGGCCGCGAGGGCAGTTCTGTCAGGAAACGGATCGAGGGATCCCACAGGTTCTGCCCGGTCACGATCTCCACCGCGTGGACGATCGGCTGGCGGAAATAGAGGAACACGAAGCCGATGCACACGCCCGCCACCGTGCCCATCGCACCGATGCAGAAGCCGGTGGTCACGAAGACCTTCAGCAGCGAACGGCGCGTCGCCCCCATCGTGCGCAGGATCGCGATATCGCGCGTCTTGGCCCGCACCAGCATGATCAGCGAGGAGAGGATATTGAACACCGCCACCAGCACGATGATCGACAGGATCGTGAACATCGCCACGCGCTCCACCGCCAGCGCCTCGAACAGCGAGGAGTTGATCTGCCGCCAGTCAGACACTTGCGCGAGCCCCGCCAGTTCGCGTTTCAGCGGGGCGAGGATCGTGCCGACATCGTCGGGGTTCTTCACCGAAACCTCGATATTGCCGATAGTGTCACCCATCAGCAGCAGTTGCTGGGCGTTGGCGATCGGCATCACGACGTAGGACTGGTCGAAATCATAGATGCCGATCTCGAAGATCGCGGAGACATGATAGGCGACCTGACGCGGCACCGTGCCGAAGGGCGTGGCGCGGCCTGCCGGGTTGATGATGGTGATGACATCGCCCACCTGCGCGCCCAGATCGCGCGCCAGTTCCGAGCCGATCGCCACATTCTCTGCGCCCGGTTGCAGCGAGCCGATATCGCCAGCCGTCACCTTGGCATCCAGATTGTGGATATCCGCCTGCGTGTTGCCGCGCAGCAGGATCGCCTCGGTCCTGCCGTTGAACGTCACCATCAGCGGCTGCTCGATCAGCGGCGAGGCATGCGTCACGCCCGGCGTCTTGCGCACCTGCGTCACGATCTGCTGCCAGTTGTCGAGCCGGTTGCCGTAGCCCTGTACAATCGCATGGCCGTTCAGCCCGACGATCTTGTCGAACAGTTCGCCGCGAAAGCCGTTCATCACGCTCATCACGATAACGAGCGCGGCCACGCCCAGCATGACCGCCACGAAACTGATCCCCGCCACGAGCGCAATGAAGCGCTCGCCCTTGCCGGGCATCATGTAGCGTTTGGCGATGGTCCATTCGAAGGAAGAGAGGATCAAGCGTCAGGTCCGCCTGTGATCGGGATTGATAGAAACGCGCCTTACGGTGCAGGCAGGGCACTGGCAATGCCCCGATGGAGCGATGCCGGACGGCGATGAACTGCGCGAGACGCCCTTGCGAGAGGATGAACACGCAGGGGAAAGCGGAAATACGGCGGATACGTCAAGGCGAATACCGGACAGCAACGTGACAGCGGCAGGAGCATAGCGGGCTTCCCAAACCCGCGCGATCCGCGAAAGTTCCCGCCTTTTTCGCCGTCATCGCCCTGTCAAAAGCACGGGTCAGGACACAGTGGGGCAAACTGTCTGCCCTGCCCCTTGCTTTTCCGGGCGATCCCAGCCAAATGCGCGGCACATTGTGAGCGGCAAGCGGGCCCTACGATTCCATGAACATGACACACCCCTTTCTCGATGCCGACGGGGACAAGCTGCGCGAAGAATGCGGCATCTTCGGCGTTATCGGTGCCAACGAAGCTGCGGCCATCACGGCTGCGGGCCTTCATTCCCTGCAACATCGCGGACAGGAAGCGGTGGGCATCACCAGCTTCTCGGGCTCCGAATTCCACTCGCACCGCGGCCTTGGCCACGTGGCGCAGGTGTTCCGCCACAAGGAACTGGAAACGCTGCCCGGCCGCATGGCCTCGGGCCACGTGCGCTATGCCACCACCGGTGGCTCGGGCCTGCGCAACGTCCAGCCGCTGTTCGCGGATCTGGCCGCCGGCGGCTTCTCGATCGCGCATAACGGCAACATCTCCAACGCGATGACGCTGAAGCGCGATCTCGTGTCGAAAGGCTCGATCTTCCAGTCGACCTCCGACACCGAGGTGATCATCCACCTCGTCGCGACCAGCCGCTATCCCACCCTGCTCGATCGCTTCGTCGATGCCCTGCGCATGGTCGAGGGCGCCTATTCGCTGATCTGCACCACTGCAGAGGGCATGATGGCCTGCCGCGATCCGCTGGGCATCCGTCCGCTGGTGATGGGCCGCATCGGCGATGCCATCGTCTTCGCTTCGGAAACGGTCGCGCTCGATATCGTCGGTGCCGAGTTCATCCGCTCGATCGAGCCGGGCGAACTGGTGCAGGTGGATCACAAGGGCGTGATCTCCAGCCACCGCCCGTTCGGCGATCCCTCGCCGCGCCCCTGCATCTTCGAGCACGTCTATTTCAGCCGTCCCGATTCGGTGATGGATGGCCTCTCGGTCTATCAGGTGCGCAAGCAGATCGGCGTCGAGCTGGCCAAGGAAGCCTTCGCCGATGCCGACGTGGTGATCCCGGTGCCCGACAGCGGCGTTCCGGCCGCCATCGGCTATGCCCAGCAGTCCGGCATTCCGTTCGAGCTTGGCATCATCCGCTCGCACTACGTGGGCCGTACCTTCATCCAGCCGGGTGACGCGGCGCGCCATGCCGACGTGAAGCGCAAGCACAACGCCAACCGCGCCATCGTGGAAGGCAAGCGCATCATCCTGATCGACGATTCGATCGTGCGCGGCACCACCTCGAAGAAGATCGTCGAGATGATGCGCGATGCCGGCGCTGCCGAAGTGCACATGCGCATCGCCAGCCCGCCGACCGAGCATTCGTGCTTCTACGGCGTCGACACGCCCGAGCGCTCCAAGCTGCTCGCCGCGACCATGGATGTCGAGGCGATGGCCGAGTTCATCCAGGCCGACAGTCTGGCCTTCGTCTCGATCGACGGCCTGTACCGTGCGGTGGGCGAGGAAAAGCGCAAGTCGAAGTGCCCGCAGTTCTGCGATGCCTGCTTCACCGGCGACTATCCCACCAAGCTGACCGACTTCGCCGAGCGCGATTTCCCGGCACCGGTCAAAGTCGGCAAGGTCGCCTGAGGCCTTGACCGAGGCAGCGCCTGCCGACCTGAACGTCGACCTGAGCGGCCAGATCGCGCTTGTCACCGGCGCCAGCCGGGGGATCGGCGCGGCCACCGCCATCGCGCTGGCCGCCGCCGGTGCGCATGTCGTGCTGACCGGGCGTGACACCAAGGCGCTGGAAGCGGTCGAGGAGACCATCTTCCAGGCCGGTGGCAACGCCACCATCGCGCCGGTCGATCTGGCCGAGCCGGACGGCGTCGCCCGGCTCGCCAGCGCGCTTGCAACACGCTGGGACCGGCTCGACATCATGGTGGTGAATGCCGCCATCCTCACCGAGCTGACCTCGGTGGTCGATATCGACCAGCGCGCCTTCAACAAGGCACTGACTACCAACGTGCTGGCCACGCAGGCGCTGATCGCCAACTTCGATCCGCTGCTGCGCCTCAGCCCCAATGCGCGGGTGATCGGCCTCACCTCCAGCGTCGCCCAGCGCCCCCGCGCTTACTGGGGCGCCTATGGTGCCACCAAGGCCGCATTCGAGGTGCTGCTCCAGTGCTATGCGCAGGAGGTCGAGAAGACCTCGCAGATCCGCGTTGCGGTGCTCGATCCCGGCGCCACCCGCACCGCGATGCGCGCCCGCGCCTATCCGGGCGAGGCCCCCTCCTCGGTCAAGCCGCCCGAAGCGGTCGCCGACGCGGTGCTGGGCCTGCTGGGGCAGAACTTCCCCACCGGGCATCATCTGGCGCTGAACCAGCCCAAGTAAGTCACCGCGCGAAGCTTCCGCCCCGGTAACGCGCCACGGTAACGCGATAGTAACCCTTTCTTGCGAGTCTCGATTTTGGACACTGCCGGGTACGCCGGATGTGACCGAACCGAACCGCAACACGGGCAGCTTTCATGATCGAACGCACGCAAACCGAAGCCTATGCGCACGCCGCGCAGGAGGACCGCAGCGCGCACCGCAGCCGCATCTCGATCCCGGCGACCCTTCGGGCCTCGGGCGGCAAGACATTGCAGACCGCCGTGCGCGATCTCTCGCTCTCGGGCTACTCCGCCACCGCCATCACCCGCATCGTGCCCGGCACGATCTGCTGGCTGACCTTCCCCGGCATGGAAGCGATGCGCGGCAAGGTGGTGTGGTGGAACAACGGCCACGTCGGCTGCGCCTTCGACCGCCTGCTGAGCGAGGACGAACTGGCAGCGCTGAATACGCGATGGGATGGGCGTTAGTTTACTCGCAGCTCCTCAAACGGTCGGGGCTCAACTACTTAGCGGCATATCGTGATGCTGCAGAAGGATTGAGGCGATAGCCGTCAGGTGTCCTGATCATATCTCGGCTCAGCGGGATGGACCGATTTTCAATGACAGGCAAAGAGAGCGGCTTCCAGTTCGCACGAACGTTGGCCATCGCGGAGTTCCGAAACCGAGTAGCTGCGGCTTCATCCTCTCCTCTCAGGAACATAAGCCAAACGCGACCAAGATGATCGCTCTGGTCCATGATCACCGCCCACGTTTCCTCATCAGTTGAACCTCGCCATACCGCGGCATGAACAGTCATTTTGGCCTGCGGCATATCGCGGCCTAGTTCAGCCAATTCCTCGTCGCTGCTCGCATCGAGATGGCCGCCAGCCGCTTTCGCCGCTTGCCGCAAGATTGACAGCAGTTTCGCTCGCGCGCCCGCAGTCGGAACGGCTATCTCGTAAGCAGCGACTGTTTGCGAACTTCTTTCAGAACGTTTCGGGTGGCACCCTGCACATGACAGCACTATCAACACCAGAGCAGCGACGAAGCGCACGGACTTCCCCCTACCCCTTCACCAACGTCACTTGCGCCACGTCGATGCCGCCGCCCATGAAGCCGCCTTCGCAGTACATGAGGTAATAGCGCCAGAGGTCCACGAAGCGGCTGTCGAAACCGGCGGGCAGGCGTCCGTCCTCGACTGCGCGGTCGAAGTTTTCGCGCCATTCGTAGAGCGTGCGGGCATAGTCGAGGCCGAAGCCGTGGCGGTTCTCCCACGAAAGGCCGCGCTCTTCGGCGAGTGCGCGGAATTCGGGCTCGTCGATCAGCATGCCGCCGGGGAAGATGTAGGCCTGAATGAAGTCGGCACTGTGGGCGTATGATTCGAACAGTTCGTGTCGGATCGAGATGAACTGGATCGCCGCGCGTCCGCCCGGCTTCAGGTTCTTCGCCACGCAATCGAGGAAGCTGGGCCAGTAGGAGCGCCCCACCGCTTCCACCATCTCCACCGAGACGATGGCATCGTACTGGCCCGAGACGTCGCGGTAATCCTGCTTGCGGAAGTCCAGTTCGCCCGGCTCCACGCCTGCCGGATCGGGCACGCGCTCGGCGATCCAGCGGCGGCGGGCATAGGTCAGCTGCTCGTCCGAAAGGCTGATCGCATCGACCGAGACCTGATTGCGGCTGGCAAGGAACGCCGCCAGCGTGCCCCAGCCGCAGCCGATCTCCAGCACCTTCGCACCCGGCTCCAGATGCAGCCGCTCTTCGATGGCGGAGACCTTGGCCGACTGCGCCATGTCCAGCTCGCTGAAGAACTGGCCCATGGCGTTGGGGCCTTCCTCCCGCGCGGAATAGAGCGCGCTGGAATAGATCATCGTCTCGCCCAGCCACTGCTCGTAGAAATCGTTGCCGAGATCGTAGTGCGCGTGGATGTTGCGGGCCGACCCCTTGCGGGTGTTGCGGTTCAGCCAGTGCAGCAGCCGTGCGACAAGCCGCCACGGCCCGTGCGCCCGCGCAGTGTCTCCCAGCGCTGTGGCATTGTCCATGAACAGCGCGAACAGCGGCACCGGGTCCGGACTGCTCCATTCGCCCGCTTCCCAGGCCTGATACCAGCCTACCGACCCCGCCGTCGCGAGGCGCAGCAGCGCCTTCCAGCTGTGCAGGTGGACCTCGCAGGTGAAGCCCGGCTCGCGTCCGCCCAGCAGGCGCGCCTCGCCATTGGGAAGCGTCGCCATCACCGCGCCGCGCTGCAACTTGGCGTCGATCCGGTCCAGCATGCGGGCCACACTGCCCGACCACAGCCGCGCCAGCCACTGCGGGCCGACGCCGACGCCGCGTCCTCCGGCAAGGAGTTGCCCACCGCGATCGGGAGTCTGTGCGTTCATAAGTGACCTATGACTCTTTCGCACCGCTGCGGCAATGCGCGAGTGCTGACCTTTCCGTATCTTAACCCCCGAACCTTGCTGCGGTTCTACACGTCATCTCGCGGATTTTGCAGTGTTCCATGCATCGAGCGCACGTTCCCGCGCATCGCGGTGCTCGACGAGGCGCTTCGGGTAGGTCTTCGGCCGGGCGCGGTCCGACGGGTCGTGGATCTCGGCATCGGAAAGCCCCGCCAGTTCGGGCACCCATTCACGGATATAGGCTGCCGCATCGAACTTCTCCGACTGGCTGAGCGGCGCCATGATCCGCACGAACATGTTGGCATCGACACCCGAACCCGCCGTCCACTGCCAGTTTACCGCGTTGCTGGCATAATCGGCATCGACCAGCGTGTCCCAGAACCAGCGCTCACCCTCGCGCCAGTCGATCAGCAGGTGCTTGATGAGGAAGCTGGCAGCGATCATCCTCACCCGGTTATGCATCCAGCCGGTGTGCCACAACTGCCGCATTCCGGCATCGACGATGGGATAGCCCGTGCGTCCGCGCTGCCATGCCCGAAGCGCGGCATCGGCCTCCTTGCCGCTGCGCCACGGGAACCGGTCGAAGGGCTCACGCGCAGAGGTGCCGCCGTAATCGGGGAACTGGCAGATCACATTCTGCGCATAATCGCGCCAGGCGATCTCGGAGAGGAACACGTCCACCGACCCGCCCGCATCGGCCACCGCATGCCAGATTCGCGCAGGCGAGATCTCACCGAAATGCAGATGCGGCGAGAGCATCGAGGTGCCTTCGATCGAGGGCAGGTTGCGCTGGCTTTCGTAGGCGCTCGCCTCGTCCACGAAGGCCCGCAGGTGCTTCATCGCACCGGCCTCGCCCGGCTGCCACGTCTCGCGCATGCCGCCTGCCCAATCGGGCTTTTCAGGCAGCAGCCCCCAGTCGGCGAGCCTATCGGATTTCGGCCATGTGCCGGGCGCGTGAAGCGTGTGTGGACGCGGCTGCGGCTCAGGCGGCGGCATGAAGTCTCGCAAGGCCCGCCAGAACGGCGTGAAGATGCGATAGGGCGTGCCCGCCCCGGTCGTCACCGATCCCGGCGGGGCGAGGTAGTTGCCGTGATGCAGGTGCAGGTCGAGCACTTTGCCCACCGCCCGCTCGGCATTGCGCCACCACGGCTCGTAATGGTGCAGCGCATGGACCTCGCTCGCCCCCACTTCCTCTGCCACATCGGCCAGCACCTTGTCGCAGGGACCGCGTCGCAGGATCAGGCGAGAGCCCTTCTCGCGCAGATCCGCATCGAGCGCGGCCAGCGAATGGTGCAGCCACCAGCGCGAGGCCCCGCCCATCGCCCGGTGCTTCGCGGTCTCGTCATCGAGCACGTAGACGGGGATCACGGGGCCACGTGCAGCCGCCTCGGCCAGCGCGGCCTGATCGGACAGGCGAAGGTCCCGGCGCAGCCAGACAAGTATCGGTTTGGGAGAAGCGGACGCGGAAGGCTTGGTCATCGCGGGGCAACGTGCAAAAGGGCAAGCCGTTCCGCAAGATCGTCTTCCACAGTACCGGACCTTACCCTTTCCATGCCCCCTCACACATCGCCGCCCCGCTGCTTTCGCGCAAGCAGGCCAAGCTCATCGCCATCGTCTGCTGGATCGCCTTTGCGGTGATCGCCGCCGGGATCGCCAGCAACGCCCTGATCGGCTTCGACGTGACCGGCATGCTGATCTGGCGCGACGCCCACCTGCTGCCCACCGGGCCTTACGCGCTATACGGTCTGGCCGTCAGCCTCACGGCGCTGGGCGGGGTGCTGCTGCGCTCGGTCATCACGGTGGCGGCGGCGCTGGTGCTGTGGCGACTGAAGCGCGGCCATGCGGCGGTCCGCTTCCTGCTGACAGTCGTCAGCGGCTCGCTGTTCGGCCTGCTGGTGAAATTCGCGGTCGAGCGGCCGCGCCCGCAGATCGTGCCGCATCTGGTACATGCCAGCGGATCGAGCTTTCCCAGCGGACACAGCCTGAATTCGGCGCTGCTCTATATCACCATGGCGCTGGTCTTCGGCGCGTTTGCTCAAAGCCGCGCGCTGCGTGGGGGACTTGTGGCAGGCGCCGTGCTGCTGAGCCTGGCCATTGCCTGGAGCCGGGTGTGGCTGGGCGTCCATTGGCCCAGCGACGTGGTGGCAGGATTGCTCGCAGGAACCGCTTGGGCCTTCGGCGCCGCCGCGCTGTTCCAGAAGATCGATGCTGCCGCCTCCCCCGGTGGCAGCAAGGCCACGGCTGAGCGATAATTCATCGCCGCGCTCGCAAAACGATCTGGTCAACCGGATACACATGCGCCATTTTCACGGCATGCTTCGCCCTGACGATCAAAGCGCCGATCCCGTATCGCCGCCCCTTTCGCGTAGCATCCCCCTATTTCAAGGACATACTCTCTACCATGACTGACTTCGCGACTCTGCCTTACCGCCCCTGCGTGGGCGTGATGCTTGTCGATGCTTCCGGCAAGGTCTTCGTCGGCAAGCGGATCGACAACCGCGAGGGCGATTTCTGGCAGATGCCGCAGGGCGGCGTCGACGAGGGCGAGGACCTCAAGGACGCGGCGCTGCGCGAACTGTGGGAAGAGACCGGCGTTCGCGAAGAGAATGTCACCATCCTGTCCCGCACGCGCGAGGAGCTGCTCTACGACCTGCCCGACGAGTTGATAGGCAAGCTGTGGAAGGGGCGCTATCGCGGCCAGCGCCAGACCTGGTTCCTTGCCCGCTTCGACGGCACCGACGAGGCCATCGACCTCGAAGCCCACAAGCCTGCCGAATTCTGCGAGTTCAGGTGGATCGAGCCCGACCTGCTCCCCGAGCTGATCGTGCCCTTCAAGAAGCGCGTCTACCGCGCCGTGCTCGACGAGTTCCGGGCGCTGATCTGAACAGGAACGGCAAGGGGGCATTTCGGAGCTGCCCCTTCCCCGGCTCCCCTCTTCCGTTCGTGTCGAGCGTAGTCGAGACACCGCAGCGCTACCGTGTCTCGACTACGCTCGACACGAACGGATTAGGGTCAGCGGCCCTCCACTGTCAGATAAACCGGCCCAATCTCAGGTAAATCGGCGCCGCTGCGCCTCGATCAGTTGTCCGTGACCGCAGGGCGCGAGACAGCCCCGGCATCGACCGCCATCTTGGGTGCAGTCGCCCCACGCGCAATCGCTGCCGTTACCTCGCGCGTGCCTGCGCAGTCCTTGCCGCACAGGTTTTCCAGCCGCGCCAGCGAAGCCCGCGCCTTGTCGGTCGCGCCCTTCTCGGCCAGCGTCACGCCTTCGCCCGAAATCGCCGCGAGATTGCGCGGATCGCGGGCCAGCGCATCGCGATAGTAATGCAGCGCCTTGCCGGTCATGCCGGTCTCGCGCGTGGCACCTGCCAGCGCGACCAGCACGGTGGCGCTGCCCGGCTGCACCGTCAGCGCGGCTTCGTAAGCGCTCACCGCACCATCATGATCCCCCGCAGCCTCAGCCGCCCGACCCTGATCGAGCAGGCTGACGACACGCGGGTCGAGCGTTTCGGGCGGCACCGAAAGCGAAACGGAAGACGTCATCGCGATCGCGAGAGAAAGTGCGACGGCAACGGGGGTATAGCGCATCAACAGGTCCTTGGCCGAGGGCGAGATCCTCTTCATGACCGAAACGCTATCATAGCCTGACGAAGCGTGCGACGAAAAAGCCGTCGGTTCCGTCATGGGCCGGAGACAATCGCATGCCGTCTCCGCGCGGCGTTCCGGCGGGGAGATGCGGCAGCTCCGCACGCCAGCCCGGATGCTCGGCCAGGAACTGCGCAGCGCGGGTCCGTCCTTCGGCGTCGAGCAGTGAACAGGTCACGAAAATCAGCCGTCCGCCCGGCTTCACCAGCCGCGCCGCAACACCCAGCAGGCGTTGCTGGATCGCGGCATAGCGCTCGATCTGGGCCGGTGTCAGCCGCCAGCGCGCCTCGGGGTTACGACGCCAGGTGCCGGTGCCCGAACACGGCGCATCGACCAGCACGGCATCGGCGGCACCGGTGAAGCGCGCCAGCGCCTCGCCCTCGCGATTGGGGTTGAGCAGCACGGTCTCGACATTGGCCACGCCTGCCCGCTCAGCGCGCGGCGGCAGGCGTTGCAGGCGGGCGCGGTCGGTATCCGCCGCGATCAGCGTGCCGCGATTGTCCATCGCTGCGGCCAGAGCCAGCGTCTTGCCGCCCGCCCCTGCGCACAGGTCGATCACCGTCTCTCCGGGCCGCGCCGCCACGACCTCGCAGGTCAGCTGCGATCCGGCGTCCTGCACCTCGATCCGGCCCGAGGTATAGGCCTCGCTCTGTTCGATGCGGGTTTCGGGGGATAGCGCAGGCCATGCGCCGCCGCGACCGGCTCACCGCCCTCGGGCACCGCGCCTTCGCGCAGCGGATTTACACGAACGTCCAGCGGCGCACGATCGAGCAAGGCTGCGGCATCGGCGCCGGAAACCCCGCTCGCCGCCAGCGCCTCGACCAGCCAGTCGGGCGCGATGCCCTCGCTGGCGATCATGTCCCCCGCCGCACGCGGCGCCGGGGCATGGCGGGAGCCATCGAACAGCGCCGCCAGCGCTTCATCGCCCTGCGCGACCCGCAGCATCGCCGCGCGGCCCGAGACCGGCACTTCGCCGCAGGCACGGATCGCGCGATAGGCCAGCTCGCGCACGGCACGGCGGTCTCCACTACCCGCCCAGCGACGGGCGCGGAACCACTCGGTAATCAGCCTGTCGGCAGGTGCCCCGTTCGAGCGGGCGGCGACGATCACGAGGTCAAGCACCTCGATCGCCGCCTGAACACGCGCGGCGGGGGTCATGCCCGGACTACTTTCAGCGCGAGGGGTAGTTCGGCGCTTCGCGGGTGATCGTCACGTCGTGGACGTGGCTCTCGCGAAGACCGGCGTTGGTGATGCGCACGAACTGCGCGCCCTTGAGGTCTTCGATGGTGGCAGAGCCGGTGTAGCCCATCGCCGCCTTGATGCCGCCGACCAGCTGGTGGATCACGTCCTTGGCCGGACCCTTGTAGGCGACCTGACCCTCGATACCTTCGGGCACCAGCTTCATCTGGTCCTTGATGTCGCCCTGGAAGTAGCGGTCCGCCGAGCCGCGGCCCATCGCGCCGACCGAACCCATGCCGCGATACGACTTGTAGGCGCGGCCCTGATAGATGAAGGTCTCGCCCGGCGCTTCCTCAGTGCCTGCCAGCATCGAGCCGATCATCACGGTCGAGGCACCGGCGGCGAGCGCCTTGGCGGCATCGCCCGAGGTGCGCAGACCGCCATCGCCGATCACCGGGATGCCTGCCTTGGCAGCTTCCTCTGCCGCGTCCATGATCGCGGTAAGCTGCGGCACGCCGACACCGGCAACGATGCGCGTGGTGCAGATCGAGCCGGGCCCGATGCCCACCTTCACGCCATCCGCGCCCGCGTCGATCAGCGCCTTGGCGGCTTCGGCCGTGGCGATGTTACCGGCGATCACCTGCGCGTTGTTCGACAGCTTCTTCACGCGCTCGACCGCGCGGGCGACATCGGCGTTATGGCCGTGCGCGGTGTCGATCACGACAACGTCGCACTCGGCGGCGAGCAGCGCCTCGGTGCGCTCGAAGCCCTTGTCGCCCACGGTGGTTGCAGCGGCAACGCGCAGGCGGCCCGCCTCGTCCTTGGTGGCGTCAGGGTAGGTGACGGCCTTCTCGATGTCCTTAACGGTGATCAGGCCGACGCACTTGAAGGCGTCATCCACCACCAGCAGCTTCTCGATGCGGCGGGCATGCAGCAGGCGGCGCGCCTCTTCCGAACCGACGCCGACCTTCACGGTGGCGAGGTTCTCATGCGTCATCAGTTCGCGCACCGGCTGACCGGGATTGGCGGCGAAGCGCACATCGCGGTTGGTGAGGATGCCCACCAGCTTGCCCGAGCCTTCGACCACCGGGATGCCGTTGATCTTGTGCGTCATCATCAGGGCGCGCGCTTCACCCAGCGTGGCGTCGGGCGAGATGGTGATCGGATTGACGACCATGCCGCTCTCGAAGCGCTTGACCGCGCGGACAGCCGCGCACTGCTCTTCGATGGTCAGGTTGCGGTGAAGCACGCCGATGCCGCCCAGCTGCGCCATGACGATGGCCATGTCGGCCTCGGTCACGGTATCCATCGCCGAGGAAACCACCGGGATGTTCAGGCTGATCGAGCGGGTCAGGCGGGTGCGGGTATCGGCCTGGGTCGGCACGATCTCGGACTTGGCAGGACGCAGCAGAACGTCGTCGAAAGTGAGTCCGAGAGGGATATCCATGTGCGCCACCTAAATCTTGCGGGGGAGAATCGTGGCGAGCCATGTAATCAAAGATACCGCCAGAGGCTAGACCCTCATTTCGCGTTTGCGGCAGGGGTGGATGCCCCGATTGCAATGCCAGTTGCAGCGGCAGTTGCCGGGGACGCGGGCACACTGTCGGAGGTCGTGGGCGAATAGCTTTGCGCATCGCCGAACCAGCGTCCCAGCGCGGTGAGCATCCGGGTGTCGTCCGCCGCCCCGCCCAGCGGCCCCAGATGCGCCACATCGTCGATCGGGCGATGATACGGCCCCTCGAAGAAAGCGCGCAGACGCGACAGTTCGCCATAGGCCGTCGTCACCATCACCGCAGGCACATCGTGCTGGAGCAGCGCCCAACCATCCTGACGGCGCACATATTCGTTGGCGTCGTTATTCTGGACGATCTTCACCTTCTGCGCCTTCGCCACTTTCTCGATCTCGGGATCGAGCGCCGTCATCCCGCGCCCGACGATGGCGAACGGTGTGCCGTGCGGGGCGATCGCGGGCGAATCGATGTTGAAGGCCGCCACGAAGCGATCGAGCGGGATCGGCGGATTGTCGGCAAAGGCATGGGCGCCCAGCAGCCCGGACTCCTCGCCCGTGGTCGCCATGAAATAGATATCGCGATCGAGCTGCGGCCCCCTGGCAAGCTGGCGGGCGACTTCGGTAAGCGCCGCAACGCCACTGGCATTGTCGACCGCACCGTTGCAGATCCGGTCCGGCGCGCCCGCCGCCGCACATTCGCCGAAGTGATCCCAATGCGCCAGAAACAGCACTGCGCCCTGCGAGGGATCGCGCCCCGGCAGCTTGCCGATCAGGTTATGGGTATGGATCGTTGTCTCGGTCGTCGTCGCCTCCAGCGAGACCGCAATATCCAGCACGCGCGGCACGAAGCCCGGCGCCGCGGCTTTCGCTTCCAGCTTCTGGAGCGAAAGGCCTGCGTGGGCGAGCAGTTCGGTCACGCCCTCGCGCGTGGCGTAAGCCTCGATATCGCTGTCGAGCCCCTCGTCGGCCAGGGCATAGCCCGAACGCTCGCGGCGCGCCGCCACATCGGCCAGCGTGCGATGCCCGTCGAGCACGGTCAACACCGCCGCCGCGCCCTTTTGCAGCAGCATGTTCTGACGACTGCCGTCCGTACCGTCGCCATCGAGCAGCAGCGCCACGCGCCCCGCCAGTTCGGCGCGGGTCAGCTCAGCCCCCTGCCCATGCCCGACGAACAGCAACGGCGCGCTGCTTACCATCGCACGCTTGCCCCAGGTCAGTGCCAGAACGGACTTGCGATCGAACGGCACCGCCCGGCCCTTGCGCCAGAAGCGTGCGGTGGAAACGGCAGGCTCGCGCACCAGCAGCGTCACCGGCGCGAACCACTCGTTACCCGGATCGTTGGTGCCCGAGACGAGGCCGATATCGAACCATTCCTTGCCGAGATAATGGAGCGTCTTCGTCTCGCCCTTCGTGCCCGGCTTGCGACCGTCGAAGTCATCGCTGGCAAGCACGCGAATATCGGCGAGCAGACGCGCTTCGATATCCCGGCTGTCCTTGTCGATGCGCGGACGGGCAGAAAGCGATCCGCTCGCCGTCAAGGCCGCGGCAAGAACCGCAACAGCAAGTGCACGCAGCCCGCGCCTTGCGGTGCTGCCGAAATACTGCCCCTTGTTGCCCGTATGCCCTCGCATGGTCGTTCTATAAGCGCATTCCATCGCACTTGTCAGGCATGCAACTGCCGTTTTGCGTTGCATGGAGTGCGCTTCGCACTCGGTCCATCGCATTTTGCGTCCCGGCAGCGGGACGGGAGCAAAAACGGCCCGCAGGGATTACAGCGCGACCGGGCTCGGCTAGAGTTCCGATCACAGGGTCAGGCAGATCAGGCGGGGACACGAATATGCGGCTCAATCAGTTCAATCCGGCGAACATTCGCGTCAGTCAGGGTGAAGGCGGCGGTGGCGGATTTCCCGGCGGTGGCGGCGGCAAGCTGGGCTGCGGCACGCTGGTACTGGTGCTGATCGGCGCGGTCGTGTTCGGCGTCGACCCGCAGCAGATGCTCGGCACGATCGAGAGCGTCCAGACCGCGACGCAAGGCGGCAGCGGCGGCCAGTCGCCTACCTCCTCCGCTCCGGCGGCAGGCACCACCGACGTCACAAAAATCTGCACCCAGAACGCCTATGCGACCGAAGCCTGCAACGCGCTCGATTCGCTCAACCAGACCTGGCAGCCGCGCTTTCAGCAGGCCGGCATCGCGTTCGAGCAGCCCATGCTGTACTTCTACAACGGCACCAGTCGGTCCGGCTGCGGCGTGGCGCAGGCGGCGATGGGGCCATTCTACTGCCCGGCCGATCAGGGCATCTGGATCGACACCAGCTTCTACGACGAACTTCAGCAGCAGCTCGGCGCCAAGGGCGATTTCGCGCGATATTATGTCATGGCCCATGAATATGGCCACCACGTCCAGCACCTGACCGGGCTCGACACCAAGGTCCGCCGCGAACAGCAGGCGAACCCGCAAGCCGCCAATTCGCTACAGGTGCGCATGGAGCTTCAGGCGGATTGCTATGCGGGCGTCTGGGCCGCGCGCAACCGCGATCTGATCGAGCCGGGCGACATGGAGGAAGGCATGCGCGCCGCCAGCGCCATCGGCGACGACACGCTGATGCGCAATGCCGGGCAGGCCGTTAACGCCGAGCGCTTCACCCACGGCACCAGCGCCCAGCGCATGGAATGGCTCAAGCGCGGGCTCGACACCGGGAACGAGGACGCCTGCGACACGTTCGCCTCATGAGACAGGGTGCGGAACCGGTTGGCCGGCTAGGAGACAATGTGACTACCATGCGCAAGTTCGTCGGTGCCGCGGGGGGCGCGGCTGCCGCTCTGGGGCTGCTTATCGCGCCTGCGGCCAGGGCTGCCGATCAGCGTCCGATCACCGACCGCTCTCCCGATGCGATGGATGTCGCCAAGACCCCGGTGAACGATCTCAACCTCGATCAGCGCAAGATTCCCCAGTTGCTGATCGAGGCGGAAACCAGGCCCTACGACCGTGACGGCCTGAACAACTGCACCAGCATCACCGCTGCCGTCGATGCCCTCGACGATATTCTCGGCCCCGATCTCGACCTGCCGCAGGAAGAGCGCGACCGCATCAGCGCCACCCGCGTCGCGAAATATGTCGTCGCCTCGTTCATCCCGTTCCGCAGCCTCGTTCGGGAAGTCTCCGGCGCACGCAAGCACGATGACGAAGTAACCGCCGCGATCCAGGCGGGGCTGGCCCGGCGCGGGTTCCTCAAGGGCCTTGGCGAAGCGCGCCACTGCGCCTACCCTGCCTCTCCCGCCACGCCAAAGGTGATCGCGGCCTACAAGGCGAAGTTCGAGAAGGAAGACCGCGAAAAGGCCGCGAAGAAAGCCAAGGCCGAACAGGCGGACGCCGCCAAGAATGAAGAGCGCAAGGCCCGCTCGCCCAGCTGACGTCAGACGGGCTTCCTCTCAGCGCACCAGTACGCCCACCAGCACGGCGGCGCAGACCAGCACCAGAAAGCCGTTGAACCCAGCAGCAACCATGTCGGCAGGCGCGCCATGTCCGTGCGCGGCCTAGGCACCGCGCCACCGATCTCGCGCCAAACGCCTGCCACGAAGCAGAATCCTGCGAAGATCAGCAGGAGGACAGCCGTCGCCGTGGCCAGCCAGTGCGCGATCTCGCCATCGAGCAGCGCCTTCGCCCCCACGCCCGAGGCCAGCGCCGCCAGCCCGGTACGCATCCACGCGGCATACGTCCGCTCCGAGGCGAGCAGTGTGCGGTCCGCCGCCAGTTGCGTGCGGCGGTCCGTACTGTCCTTCGGGTCGCTCGCCATCGGTGATTATCTCAGAGCGGCAGGCCCTTGCGCATGTCGCGCGCGACAACCAGCAGGAACACGCCGCGCACGCCCAGCGTGATCGCGACGATACCAGCCAGAAAGGCGAGGCTCACCAGCGGCCCTGCGAACATCAGGATCAGCCCGAGAAGAACGTCGAGCACACCCATGCCGATGCGCCAGCCGCGATCGTGACGCGCCTTGAACCCTGCGGCCAGTTGCAGAACACCCGTCACCAGCAGCCACACGCCGATGGCCCAGACCAGCGAGACCGCGCCCGCCAGCGGATTGAACAGCGAGACCAGCCCCGCGATCAGCGCGACCACGCCGAGCCCGATCTCGATCCAGCGCGCCCGGCTGGACATCGCGGTGAAGCCCGAAGCAATCGCCGCGATGCCGTAAAGCGTCAGCACCAGCCCGATCACGAGCCCGGCGGCGACACCCGCAATGGCCGGTTCGACCAGCACCGCCAGCGCGATCAGCAACAGAACGATCCCGTAGGCGAGCACCCAGGCCCAGCCGGAAGGCTCGCGCGCGGCGGCGGACACCAGCGGATCGGCATTGAGCGAGGGATCGAGAGTGGGGTCCATGTGCATCTGCACCATGCGCAATCTCCGATGGAATATGAGGTCGGTTCCCCACTGCAACGTCCATCGGCGCGCCGGGTTTCCGCGCTGCCCGACACAAAACATACCACCCACCATCCGAAATGCGCAGAAACACTTGCAGCCGGTTAGCGGCGTGTTAGCCTGAACGGCCATCCTCGGAAGCCTTGGGAGGCCAGCCGCATATGGAAAATCCGGGCACAACGCCTCTGGCCGCGCCGCATTCGGCGCCCTCCACCAGCACGACCTCGCTGGCCGATCTCCAGCGCGCCATGCTGGACACCACGCCCGACTGCATCAAGGTCATCGCGCCGGACGGCAATCTCGTCACGATGAACCGGGCAGGCTGTGTCGCACTGGGCGTCGATCCCGCATCCGGCTTCGGCATGCCGTGGGCGCCGCTGCTCCCGCCCGAAATCCAGGTGGCAGCCGAGGCGGCGCTGGAAAGGGCGCGCGCAGGCCATGTCGCCCGCTTCTCCGGCCGCAGCGAGTTCAATGGACTGGTGTTCTACTGGGACAACCTGCTCACCCCGGTCCTCGATGCGGATGGCGGCACGTCCACCATCCTGTGCGTCTCGCGCGATATCACCGAAACGACGCTGCTCGAACGCCAGCTCGAAGAGGCGGTCGCCCGCGAAAAACTCATGGCGCGCGAGATCGCCCACCGGATCAAGAACCTGTTCTCGGTCGTCTCCAGCCTGTCCCACTTCGCCGAGCGCGAGGCCCGTAACAGCAATGGCAGCAAATCACCGATGGCGCTGTTCCGCGCCAAGGTGGAAGCGATCTGGCGCTCGTTCGACGCGGTATTCTCGGACAATGCCGCGCGCGGCAGCGACTTTGCCCACCTCGACCTGCAAACGCTGCTGATCTCGGTGCTCCAGCCCTACTACAGCCAGTGCAGCGTCCACGGCGACAGGGTGAGCCTGCCCGAGACCTATCTCTCCACGCTCTCGCTCGTCACGCACGAACTGATGACCAACGCGGTGAAGTACGGCGCGATCTCCCGCCCCGATGGCGAGGTGAACCTGCACTGGAGCGCGCACGAAGGGATTCTCGATCTCGTCTGGGAAGAACGTGGCGGCCCACCGCTTGTCGCAACGCCCGAGCATCGCGGCTTCGGCAGCGACCTCATCGACCGCCTCCTCGCCACAGCTTCCGGCACGATAACGCGCGAATGGGCCGAACAGGGCCTCACCGCGCGGATCAGCCTGCCGTTAAGGCCTTGACGACAGGGCCTCGACCGAACCTTCGCCGTTTGTATCTTCGGCATGCGGCCCGCACTGCGCCGGGCCAAGCGCAGCCGCTCGCACAGCGGCGACAAGATAGATCAGCACCAGCAGCCCCGGACAACACGCAAACGATGTCCGCGGGAACGAGTCGACAAACACAATCGCGATAGCCGCAATGACAGGTAGCGCGATCGCTGTCGCGACCACCGAGCGCATCGGCCGATCACGGTCCCAGACAGCCAGATCGACCGGCAAAGACCCAAAGGTTCGGCTCGCCGCCAAGCCCGCCAGCAGGCCAACGATGGCCAACATCAGCGCTAACAGCGTGGCCCCGATGAGCGTGGGGCCAAACCCGCTGACGCACCATGGCAGACGTCGCTCGTCGAGCACTTCCGCATAGACCGCATCCGCCCAGATCATCGCCAGCGCCGCCGCGCCTAACAGCACGAAGGTCGCGCGTTGTGACGGCGTTGCCAGCCAGCGACGACCAGTGTTAGGAAAAGCGGCCCATAACCCCAGCAATGCAAGGCCACACAATACGGCAGCCAGACCGCCCTGCATCAACGGGTGCCGCCAGGTTTTCAGCGCAGCCAACTGGTCCCACACCGCCTTGCCGACGAGCCTGTCATGCACGCAGGCGGCGGCCTTGATCCTCGGCGCCAGCACAGTGTCGCGATAGACCGGAAACGAAAGACCGCCGGCGAACGCGAGTCCGCCAGCGGCCATAAATATGCTTGCAAGAGCGGGCACCCCGAGCGCCCTGCCCAGCTTCATCAGCGCACGCTTCCCGGCTCAGTACACGCGGGCCTTGGGCTTGATGTACTCGACATCGTCGGTCAGCGTGTATTCGTGGACCGGGCGGTAGTCGAGACGGACGTCGCCGCCCTTGCCGCCCCAGCCGTCGAACCAGCCCACGGTGTGCTTCATCCAGTTCGCATCGTCGCGGTTCGGGAAGTCCTCGTGCGCGTGGGCGCCGCGGCTTTCCTTGCGAGCGTGCGCGCCGTGCAGCGTGACAGTCGCCTGCGAGATCAGGTTGTCCAGCTCCATCGTCTCGACGAGGTCGGAGTTCCAGATCAGGCCACGGTCGGTGACCTTGATGTCGCTCATCTTCTTGTAGGTCTCGGCGATCGCCGCCTTGCCCTCGGCCATCAGTTCGTCGGTGCGGAACACGGCGGCGTGGGCCGACATGTTGCGCTGCATCTCGGTGCGCAGTTCTGCCGTCGGGGTGCCACCGTCCGCATAGCGGAAGTGGTCGAGACGGGTAAGCGCGAGATCCGCCGAATCCTTGGGCAGTTCCGGCTGCGCCTTGCCCGGCGTCAGCAGTTCCTTGAGGCGGTGGCCGGTCGCACGACCGAACACCACGAGGTCGATCAGCGAGTTCGAGCCCAGGCGGTTGGCGCCGTGGACCGAAACGCAGGCTGCCTCGCCCACTGCGAACAGGCCGGGCACCACGGTATCCGGGTTGCCGTCGGCACCGATGGTGACGACTTCGCCGTGATAGTTACAGGGAATGCCGCCCATGTTGTAGTGCACGGTCGGCACCACCGGCAGCGGCTGGCGGGTCAGGTCGACACCGGCAAAGATCTTGCCGCTCTCGGTGATGCCCGGAAGACGCTCGCCCAGCACCTTGGCGTCGATGTGATCGAGGTGCAGGTAGATGTGGTCCTTGTGCGGGCCGACGCCGCGACCTTCGCGGATTTCCAGCGCCATCGAACGCGAGACGACATCGCGCGAGGCGAGATCCTTCGCCGAGGGGGCATAGCGCTCCATGAAGCGCTCGCCTTCGGAGTTGGTCAGGTAGCCGCCCTCACCGCGTGCGCCCTCGGTGATGAGCACGCCCGCGCCGTAGATGCCGGTCGGGTGGAACTGGACGAATTCCATGTCCTGCAGCGGCAGGCCCGCACGCAGCACCATGCCGCCGCCGTCACCCGTGCAGGTGTGGGCCGAAGTGGCGGTGTAGTAGCTGCGGCCATAACCGCCCGTCGCCAGCACCACGGCCTGCGAGCGGAAGCGGTGGATCGAACCGTCGTCGAGGCACAGCGCGATCACGCCGCGGCACTCGCCGTTCTCCATGATCAGGTCGATCGCGAAGTATTCGATGAAGAAGTCCGCGTCGTACTTCAGCGACTGCTGGTAGAGCGCGTGCAGCATGGCGTGACCGGTACGGTCGGCCGCGGCGCAGGTGCGCTGCACCGGCGGGCCTTCGCCCATGTTCTGCATGTGGCCGCCGAACGGACGCTGGTAGATGGTGCCATCGGCGTTGCGGCTGAAGGGCACGCCTGCGTGCTCCAGCTCGTAGACCGCAGCGGGTGCTTCACGCACCATGTACTCGATCGCGTCCTGGTCGCCCAGCCAGTCCGACCCCTTGACGGTGTCGTACATGTGCCAGGTCCAGTGATCGGGCGTGTTGTTCTTGAGCGAAGCCGCGATGCCGCCCTGCGCCGCAACGGTGTGCGAGCGGGTGGGGAACACCTTGGTGATGCAGGCGGTCTTCAGACCGGCCTCGGCCGACCCCATGGTGGCGCGAAGGCCCGAACCGCCGGCGCCGACGACGACGGTGTCGTAGACGTGGTCGATGATCTTGTAGGCAGAGCCCGTGGTATTCTCGGACATCAGGCGTGGGCTCCCAGCGCGAGGCGAATGATGCAGAACACGCCGAAACCGGCGCCTGCGAAGGCAAGGAAGTTCAGCAGCGTGATCAGCGCGAACTTGTTGCCGTGTTCATGGACATAGTCCTCCATGGCAACCTGCAGGCCGAGGCGTGCGTGCCAGAAGGTGGAGATGACGAAGAGCGCGATGGCCATCGCCGGGACCGGCTTGACGATCCACTCGATCACCGTCGCATAGCTCATGTTCGGCAGCAGCAGGATCGAGATCACCAGCCAGAGGCCGAGCAGCAGGTTGCCAATGGCGGTGAAGCGCTGGACCAGCCAGTGGCTGACGCCCGTCTTCGCCGAACCCAAGCCGCGCACGCGGCCGATGGAAGTTCCGTTACCCATGTTGTCTTGTCCCCGTCAGCGAAGCAGGATGATCGCCCAGAAGGCGATCGTGAGAACCACGCCCATCACCGGCGAGACGATCGACCAGAAGCGGTTGCTCTTCAGTTCGAAGCCCGCGCCGATATCCAGCACGAAGTGGCGCAGGCCGCTCATCATGTGGGTGAAGAAGGCCCAGCTCACGCCGACCATCACCAGATAGCCGATCGGGGTGGTCATCGCCCAGCTGAACGTCGCGTAGGCGTCCGGCCCTGCGGCCAGCGCGCCCAGCCACCACAGCAGCAGCGCGAGGCCGCCGACAGACGTCGCGCCTCCGCTCACGCGGTGGAGGATCGACACGAACATGTGCGGACCCCACTTCCAGATCTGAAGATGGGGCGAAAGCGGTCGGTTCTTTGTCCCGGCGTTTGCCATGCGCGTACGATTCCCCTTAGCCTGTACCTAGTTCGGCAGGGATGACCCTCTGCCCTTGTTTTCAAGTCCCCTTAGCCAAATCACGCCATGGCGCAAGTTCCGAACGCAAGTTTCGCGCGCATTTCCGGCGCTTTCGGTTGCGGCTGGCTCATGCCCCGGTTTCCGGTGTATGCCGCAAAACCATGGTGTTTCCGCTCCCTCGCCCGCTTCGCCTGCGCCCTGCCGCGCTTTTGCTGATCCCTGCCCTTGCTCTGGCCGCAACGGCAGACGCAGGTATTGCATCCGCCGCAGCGCAACAGGACAAATCGCCCGAGTCGGCAGGGAAGCCGGCGAAGGAGACCGCTGACGACGCAGCCCCCTCGCTACTCAAGGCCTGCGAAGGGCACGATGCCTGGGACTATCCCGCGCCGCCTGTGAAGGTCTACGGCAACACCTGGTATGTGGGCACCTGCGGCATCACCGCGCTGCTCGTCACCTCGCCGCAGGGCGACGTGCTGATCGACGCGGGCGTTGCCGCCGCCGCGCCGCTGCTGCTCGCCAATATCCGCAAGCTGGGCCGGGAGCCGCGCCGCGTGCGGATGATCCTGGCAACGCACGATCACTTCGATCACGTCGGCGGCCTCGCCGCGCTCCAGCGGGCGACCGGAGCGACTGTCGCGGCGCTGCCCGTTCAGGCACGCGTGCTCGCCACCGGCAGGCCGGAAGAGGATGACCCGCAGGCCGGCGATCTGTCGCCGTTCGATCCGGTCAACGTCACCCGCACCCTGACCGATGGCGTACCTGTGACCATGGGATCCTTGCGCTTCACCCCGCATGCCACGCCTGTCCACGCGCCGGGCTCTACCAGCTGGGTCTGGCAATCGTGCGAGAATGACCAGTGCCGCACGATCTCCTACCTCGACAGCGCCTCGACCATATCGGCGGACGGCTACCGCTTCACCGATCACCCCCAGCGCATGGCCGCCGCCCGCCGGGGCCTTGCGACGATGGCGGCCCTGCCCTGCGGCATCCTGCTCACCCCGCACCCCGGCCAGAGCGACATGTTCGAGCGTCTTGCGGGCGAAAAGCCGCTCTACGATCCCTCGGCCTGCCGCACCTATGCGCGCGAAGCGGGCGAGCGGCTGACGAAACGGCTTGCCAGCGAGAGAGGCTGACGGCAGGGAACCGCGCATGAGCTGGAAGATCACCGCCTACGCCCCGCGCCTCGTCATCGAAGCCGCCCTCGTCGCGCATGAAGAGGCGTTCGACTGGGACCCCGGCATCGTCCTGTCCGGCTGCGAGATCGCCGAGGACAAGCCTGAGGACTGGCGTCTGGAAGCCTGGCTGGAAGGCAAGCCGACGGCAGCCGAGAAGAAGGCGATCAGCGCGCTGTTCAAGGACGCCCCGGCATCACCAAGGCGCCCAAGCTGGAAGTGGAGGAACTGCCCGAGACCGACTGGCTCGTCACCAGCCAGGAAGGCCTAGAACCGATCCGCGCCGGGATCTTCCACGTCCACACGCCCGAGCATCCGGCTGCGGACGAGCCGGGCATCGTCGATTTCGAGATTCCTGCCAGTCAGGCCTTCGGCACCGGCCAGCACGCGACCACCGCAGGCTGCCTTGCCATGCTCACGCACATGAAGCGGCAGGGCGTGGTGGTGCGCAACATGGCCGATATCGGCACCGGCACCGGCCTGCTCGCCTTCGCGGCGATGAAGCTGTGGCCGCGTGCCCTATCCCTCGCCAGCGACATCGATCAGGTCTGCGTGACCGTGGTCGAGGACAATGCCGAAACCAACCACGTGCCGATGGGTGCGGGCGCCGGGCAACTGGTGATGACCGTGGCAGACGGCATGGAGCACCCGCTGATCGAGGGGCGCGGGCCTTACGATCTGGTGATCGCCAATATCCTTGCCGGACCGCTGGTCAGCCTCGCGCCCGATTTCGGCAAGGCACTGGTTCCCGGCGGCCATCTGGTGCTGGCGGGCCTGCTCGAAACGCAGGAAGCCTCCGTGCGCGCTGCCTGCCGCCGCGCAGGCCTCCGCCTCGCCGCACGGACCGTCAACGGCGACTGGTCGATCCTGTGGCTGCGCAAACGGTCAAAGGTCTGAGCCCTCAACAGCGCTCCAGCGTGACCGGCGCCCCTGCGCGGGCCTGATCGGCCAGCGCATGCTCCATGCCCTCGGGCAAAACCTGACGGAACGCGAAGCCGAGGCGGTCCTCCAGCACCCAGCGCACGACACCGCGTACCGCCGGGAACGTTGCGACGCTCACCAGCAGGGCTTCGCCGGGCTCCAAGTCACCGCGCGGGACCAGAAACAGGCATCCTTCCCCGGAGACATGGCGGGCAATTGCGCGAATTGTCGGATTTGCGGCATTTACGCGAGACGCCGTCCCTGCCTGCATACCATGCCCTGTCATGGAAGACGCTTTGGCAGGTATCGCACGAGGATCATTGAGGGCGTTGGATATTTCCATAATCGCGACGCTAGTTAAGACAGGTTAACGAGACGTAAACGATTCCAGTCGCCGCAGCGCTGGATTCCGGTCGTTTAGCGCAACGGACTCCGCAAATCCGCGCAGGCAAATGTTAACCAATTAAGGCAAGTTCATCTTAACTCCCGCAAGCAAGACTTTTGGCCAAGGGGGCTGTTTCCCACAGCTCGAAAGGTCGAAAATGCCAGACACGGAGACGGTTCGGACCGAGGGTGCCGAGGCCGGAAATTTTTCAGCAGCAACGCCCGGACCGGCCGCGATCATCGGCCCGGACGGTGAGGAACTCTCGCTGGAGACCCTGCCGCCGGTTAACACATCGCGCTGGGTGGTGCGCCGCAAGGCGGAAGTCGTCGCGGCGGTGAACGGCGGCCTGCTGACCGTCTCGCAGGCCTGCGAACGCTATCAGTTGACGCTGGAGGAACTCGCTTCGTGGCAGCGCGCCATCGATCGCGAGGGCATGGCAGGCCTGCGCGCCACGCGGGTCCAGCACTATCGCCAGTTGCACGAACGGCAGGGCCGCAAGGAGTAGCGCCCCTCCCCTTCAGCGGTGGAACGACAGCACCTCGCCGTCGTAGAGAATGCTCTGCGGCGGTCCTGCGCGCGTGAAGACGATGTCCGCAGCCTTCGCGCCCGAGGCGGCCTGAAGCCGGAGACGGTTAGCCCGGATCGCGGCAACCGCGCCCATCTGCAAAGGGCCATACTGCCCCAGATACCGCTCCCCGGCGCCTCCACGGCGCTCCATCACGACGATGCGACGGCCACCATGCACGGCACACCCGGCGCAGACCGGTTTCAGCCAGTAGGCATAATCGAACAGCGCGAACACGCGCCCGCCAGCCCGGATCTGACCCAGCCGGTGCCACGTCAGGTGGTCATGATCGCAGTCGGTAGAGCCAGTGAAACCGCCTGCGATCAGTTGTGAGGTCAGGCCGCCAAGACATTGATCAGACTGCGCAATAGCCGGTCCTGCCATGGTCATGGCGAGCGCAAGCATACCCAGCTTCCAACCCCGTCGTCGCTATCCCGCTGCCTTGACGATCTCCGCCCAGGCTGCCTCGTCGATCACCTCGATGCCGAGGTCCGCCGCCTTCTTCAGCTTCGAGCCCGCCCCCGGCCCGGCAACCACCAGATCGGTCTTGGGCGAGACCGAGCCCGCCGCCTTGGCGCCGAGGCGCTCGGCCTGCGCCTTGGCCTCGTCGCGGCTCATCGTCTCCAGCTTGCCGGTGAACACCACGGTCTTGCCCGAGACCGGGCTTTCCTTGGTCTCCACCACATAAGGGGGCGGCGAAACTTCGGACAGCAGATCGTCCCACACCTCGACGTTGTGCGCCTCGTGGAAGAAGTCGCCCAGCGCTTCGATAACAGCGGGCCCCACGCCCATAATGCACGTCATCTCGTTCAAGGCGCCAACTTCTCCAGTTCCTCCAGCAGTCTTCGACACCGGGTCACGCCAAGTAGTGGTATGCGCCTTTGTCGCAGTATCGCGCAGTCTAGGTAGTGTACGGAACGCCTTCATTAAATCGCGCGCCGTCACCGCCCCGACATGGCGGATGCCAAGGCCGAACAGCAACCGCGCGGCATCGGGGCTGCGCTTGTTTTCCACCGCTGCCAACAGGTTGTCCACAGACTTGTCCTTCCACCCATCGAGCGCGAGGATGTCGTCCCGGCGCTTCCGCAGGCGGAAGATATCGGCCGGGCTTTCCAGCCAGCCCTGCGCGAAGAACTCATCGATCGTCTTTTCGCCCAGCCCCTCGATATCGAGCGCGGCGCGGCTGACGAAATGCTTGAGGCGCTCAGTGCGTTGAGCGGGGCAGATCAACCCTCCACTACAACGCACATCGACCTGACCGACCTCCGCGTAAGCCTCACTGCCGCATTCCGGGCAGTGATCGGGGAACGCGTAAGCCTCGCGCACCTCGTCGCGGGTCACGTTCTCGACCACCTGCGGGATCACGTCGCCCGCGCGCTGGAGCACCACCCGGTCGCCCGGACGCACGCCGAGGCGCGCGATCTCGTCGCGGTTGTGGAGCGTCACGTTGGTAACGGTGACGCCGCCGACCAGCACCGGCTTCAGGCGCCCGACCGGCGTCAGCTTGCCGGTGCGACCAACCTGGATATCGATCGATTCCAGCGTGGTCTCGGCGCGTTCGGCGGGAAACTTGTGCGCCAGCCCCCAGCGCGGCGCCTTGGCCACGAAACCGAGGCGGCCCTGATAGGCAAGGCTGTCCACCTTGTAGACCACGCCGTCGATCTCGAACGGCAGGTCGGCGCGCCCGTCACGGATCGCGCGGTAGGCGGCGAGCATCTCGTCGAGCGAATGGCACAGGCGGAACTGCGGCGAGACCGGCAGGCCCCAGCTCTCGATCCGGCGGATCACCTCGTGCTGGCTCTCGCCCGGAACGCTGCTGGCTGCGCCCCAGCCGTGCGCCCAGAAACGCAAGGGGCGCTTGGCCGTGACGGCAGCATCCTTCTGGCGCAGCGATCCGGCGGCGGCGTTGCGCGGATTGGCGAACTGACGGACTTTCGCCGCCGCATCCTCGTCGAACGCCTCGCCCTTGCGCTCCGCCTCGGCTCGCGCCTCGTCCATCAGGGCGGTGTTGAGCGCGAGGAACGCCGCCTTCTCCATATAGACTTCCCCGCGCACCTCAAAGACCTCGGGAATGTCGTCGCCGACCAGTTCCTGCACGATGTCCCGAATATGCGCGACGTTGGCCGTCACATCCTCACCCACCTGCCCGTCGCCGCGCGTCGCCGCGCGCACAAGCATGCCGTGTTCGTAGCGCAGCGAGCAGGAGAGGCCGTCGATCTTGTCCTCCGCCGTCACCGCCAGCGGCGCATCGGCGGGCAGCGAAAGGAACCGGCGCACGCGCGCGAGGAACTCGGCCACTTCATCGTCCGCAAAGGCGTTGTCGAGGCTCATCATCCGCACTTCGTGGCGCACCTTGCCGAGCGGCGAGGACGCGACTTCGTGCCCCACCGCATTCGCCGGACTGTCGGCCCGGACCAGATGCGGATAGGCCGCTTCCAGCTCGGCATTGCGGCGCACCAGCGCGTCGTATTCGGCATCCGAAATCTCGGGCGCGTCCTCGGCATGGTACTTGCGGTTGGCCCGCGCGATCTGGCGGGCAAGGCGCATAAGCTCGTTGGCAGCGTCAGCCTCGGCCAGATTCGTGGCGGAAAACAGGCTGGGGGTATGATCAGGCGTATCGGACATGGTTCCGGCGCTATGCCGCAAGCCGACGCCCTAGGGAATGGCAGACAGCACAGATCCTGGAAACCGACCACATCCCCGGACAGGCACGCCGACAGCCATCCCGCTGCCATTGCTCTCGTCGCCGTAGTCACCGAGCGGCTCAAATGAAACCTCGCCGCAAGCTATCGCAAAGGCTGATACCGGCCTGCGGCGAAAGCATACGCGGCGCGGACCGCACTCCCCTAGGCTCTGCAAATAGATCACGAACGGCCCCGAGGCCGTCGGACAACGGGACTTGGGCGCACAAAGACGCCCGGTGAGGAGGAGAGGATTGATGGCCAGCGGCCCAAAAACGCAGATGACCGCGACCTGTGCATGGATGGCGCTTGCCTCCTGGAGCGCCATACTGGCAGCGCCTGCCCATGCCGAAACAACCGCAGAAGCAGACGCCGAAGTCGCCAATCGCACACAGGTGATCCAGGTTGCGCAGACCAGCAACCAGCCGATTCGTGTGCCCCGCTCGCAGCGCCCCGTGCCCGTGCAGATCGGCGCGCCCCCGCCGGTGCCGGTGCCGGTATCCCCGCCGATCCCCGAGCCGGTTCCCGGCGGCACGCCCGCCAAGGCCGGCATTCCGCAGAGCCTGCGCTGGACCGAGGACTGGTCCAACCTTGCCGATCTTGCCCAGCGGACATCGCCGCTGGAAGCCTTGCGCTATATCCCGCTCGGCGACGATCCACGCACCTATCTTTCGATCGGCGGAGAGGGGCGCTGGAATTACACCTATTACAGCTCACTCAATGTCGGCGCCAAGGGCAAGGACAAGCTTTCCGTGCTGCAGCAGCGACTGCGACTGGTGGGCGATCTGCATATCGGCCCCAATTTCCGCGCCTTTGTGGAACTGGGTGACAACCGGGAATTCTTCGAGGACACCCATACGCCGCCCAACCGCGACAAGTTCGACATCATGCAGGCCTTCGTCGACGTGACGATCCCCTTCGATGCCACCACCAAGCTTACCTTGCGCCCCGGCCGGTTCGAAATGCCGATCGGCAACGGCAAGATGGTGGGCCTGCGCGATGGCGTGAACGTGCGCTTCATCTATCAGGGTATCCGCGGAACCTTTGTGAAGAAGGGCCTGTTCCGCATCGATGCTTTCGCCGTGAAACCGGTCACTTACGATGATGGCAGCGCTTTCGACGACAAGCCGGAGAAAGGCCGCCATTTCAACGGGATCTATGCAGCCAGTGTGCCGGGCCTGATCATTCCCGATCTGGCGGTGGACCTCTACTGGTACGATCTGTACCGCCAGAATGCCCGCTATGCGACGCTGACCGGCACCGAAAGCCGCCGGACCTGGGGCCTGAGGCTTTCCGGCCGTTCCAACGGATTCGATTACGACGGCGAATGGGCGTACCAGAACGGCAGCTTCGCGGGCGAGAAGATCGAGGCCTGGGGAATGCTGCTGGAGGGCGGTTACAGCCTGAAGAATGCCCCGCTCGCGCCGCGCTTCGGCGGGCGCATCAATTACTTCAGCGGTGACAGCAATCCCAACGACGGCAAGATCGGCACGTTCGCACCGCCCTTTCCGCGCACGCCGCTCTATACCGATTCCGGCTGGTTCAACTTCTCGAACCTGTTCGATGTGTTCCCCAGCGTTACGCTGAAGCCGACGAAGAAGCTGTCCATCGTCACCGGGCCAGACTTCCTGTGGCGCGCGACCAAGAACGATGCGGTCTATGCCGGGCCGACGAACTTCCCGCTGATCCGCCCGATCGGCAACCGCTACGTTGGCACCGACCTCAACTTTCAGGTCGACTACCTCGCCACCAAGAACCTGAGCTTCCACCTGTACTACACGCATTTCATGGCCAGCGATGCCTTCCAGGCAGGCGGCGGGCGCAGTTCGGACTACTTCGGGTTCTGGACCGACGTGCGGTTCTGAGGGCCGGTTTTCGATAAATGGAGGAGACGGGGCAGATCAAGGCAAGCGTCGCGTCGCGTCGCGTCGCGTCGCCCCGCTCCTTCATCCTCCAACGCCCTCATTCTCCAGCGCGTTCATCCCAAAGTTCCACGATGTCGCTTTCCTCCAGCCGGGCAACCTCGCGCTCCAGCTCCGCCAGCAGCAGCTTGCCAGCTGCGCTCAGCGTACTGCGATAAATAAGGCCCGCAGGGCGCACCATGTCGGGCACGGAAAATGGCAGGATGCGCAAGGTATCGCGGGTCAGGTCTCCGGCGATCAGCACCCGTGGAACCGCGCTGATGAAGGTGCCCGCCAGAAGCAGTTCGCGCATGAAGCCCACCGAACTGGACTGCACCCCGGTATCGACCGGCAGGCCGATAGCCTCCAGCACTTCGCGCACATCACGCTCCATCAGCGTGGAGACAGCCGGGAGCACGAAGCCATACCGCTGGACATCGGCCAGCGTGATCACACCGCCCCGCTCGAACAGCGGATGGTCGGCGCGCGCCACCAGCGAGATCGGCTCGTTGTAAAGGACGCGGCGCACCAGACTGTCGTCCACTCCCTGCCCCGGCACGGAGGGATAGAGCCGCCCCACCACCACATCGACCTCGCCCGAAAGCAGCGCGGGCACCAACTGGTCCGTGCGCCCCTCGACGATCTCGATCGAAAGGTGCGCCGCTTCGCTTTCAGCGTGGGCGAGCACGGCAGGGAGCAGCCCGTGCGCCGCCACCGGCAAAGCGCCCACGCGAATGGAGCGCCTCTCGCCATCCGCCATACGGCCCAGATCCGCCTCCAGCTCGCGGATCGTCGAGAGCAGGCGACGGGCACTGGCGGTCAGCACCGCCCCGGTCTCGTTCGGGCGCACCCCGCGCGAATGCCGCTCGAAGATCTCCGTGCCGACGATCTCCTCGACTTCCTGCAACGTGCGCGAAAGTGCAGGCTGGCTGACCCGAAGCGCCCGCGAGGCACCCAGCACGCTCTTGTGCCGCTCCAGCGCATCGATGACGCGCAGATGCCGGATCTTCAGGCGCTGTTCGAGATAGTGGGACAAGACGGGTGGCAGTTCCTTATCGGTTGCGACATGCGTGCGACGGTGAATGAGCGTAAGCGGCATTCAGGTCGCGCAGGCCGGGGGCAAGCCTAACGCGCCGGGGGGTACAGCGGAACCCCCGGCAGCGCCCGCTCCGGCGAAAGAGAAAGCATCATCGCCACGCCAGGCAGGATCGATCGTCACGCTGTCGCCCGCCACCCGGCTTACGCAGGCGCACATCCGTGCATTCTCGCGGTGCTGGGCGGGAGAAAAGAACACATCGCGATGATCGACCGCGCCTTCGACGGAAACGATGTCCACTGCGCACAAGCCGCATTCGCCACGGCGGCATTCGAACACCACTTCGACGCCTGCCGCTTCCAGCGCATCGAGCATGGACTCGTTCTCGCGCACCGCGATCTCGGTGCCCAGACGCGGCACCTTGACGGTGAAGGCTTGCGCCGCATGCGCGCCGCTGGAGCCGAACGTCTCGAAGCGCAGCTTCTCCAGCGGTCGCCCTGCCTCGCCCCAGACCGCACGCACAGCATCCATCAGCCCCAGCGGCCCGCACATGTAGAGTTCGGACCCTTGCGGCAAGGCCGCGATCTCGGCAGCCAGATCGAGGTGGTGCCCGGCAGCGGCATCGAAACGCGCGAACCTGTCCCCCAACAGCGCCGCCAATTCCTCGCCATAGGCGAACTCATCCGCGTCACGCGCGGCATAGACCATGCGCAGCGAGGCCCCGCGCAGCGCCAACTGATGCGCCATGGCCACCATCGGGGTCACGCCCACACCGCCTGCCATCAGCAGATAATGCGGCGCTCCGTGCATCAGCGGGAAGTCGCAGCGCGGCGCTTGCAAGGCCAGTGCATCGCCCTCTTCCAGCCTCCACATGAAGGCCGAGCCTCCCCGGCTTTCGGGCTGGCGTTTCACCGCGATGCGTATCTGCGCGCCTTCGTGGGCGACCACCGAGTAGCTGCGCTCGTCCGACCGTCCGGCAATATCCACGCCAATCCGGACATGGCTCCCCGGCTGCGCGGACACCGCCTGCGGCAGTATAAGCGTGAACTCGCGAATGCTTGGCGTGACCTGCCGGATCGCCACTACCTGCGCGCGCATCCAGCCGGGCTTCAGATCGATCAGGCTGCGCTCCATCACTTCCCCACTCATTCCGCTGCCTCCGCCAGCACCGGCGCCTGTTCGGCCGCGATCATCCGGTCGATCGCCCGGCGCGCCCACATCGAACCGGCATCGATGTTGAGGTTGTAGAAGACATGGTCGGGATGCTCGTCGATGGCGCGCTGCTGCGCCTCAATCACGGTCTCGTCCTCCACCATGATCCCCCCGCCCGCTTCCAGCACGCGGCGGGTCTGGCCCTGATCGCGCACGTTGTAATTGCGCAGGTGCGCCCAGAAGTAATAGCAGGTCTTGTCCGTTGAAGGCGTGGGCAGGTGGAGCACGCGCATGTCGACACCCTGCGAGCGGTCCCCGTCCGGCGCGCCGGTGCCGCTGGGCGCGACGCCCACTTCCAGATAGATCACGCTCGGCGCCAGAAAGTTGATGATCTGCCAGCGGTCGGTCTTGCCCGGCTTGTTCAGCTGCGCGGCCCAGAACGGTGGCGCGTCCTGCTCGATCACCCAGCGTTCGACCCGCGCGGTGCGCTCACCGTGATAGGCATCGAACGGCGCTTCTGCCAACGCACTGTTGCCGATGCTGGAGGAATGCACGAACGTCTCGTGCGTCAGGTCCATCAGGTTGTCGATGACAAGGCGATAGTCGGCCTTTACTTCGGTCATGCTGCCATCGCCGGCCCATTCGGGATCGTCCGCCCAGGGCAGTTCGGGGATCAGGCCGGGGTCGGCCATCGCCGGATCGCCCGGCCAGACCCACACGAAGCGATGGCGCTGGACCACCGGATAGGCGCGCACGCAGGCAGACGGGTTGATCGTCTCCTGCGAGGGCATGTGCGTGCAGCGTCCGTTGGGACCGAACACCAGCCCGTGATAGCCGCAGCGCACCTCGTCCCCCTCCAGCGTGCCGATCGAAAGGGGCACCAGACGATGCCAGCAGGCATCCTCCAGCGCGGCGGGGTGCCGTCCTGCTTGCGATAGAGCACCATGCGCTTGTTGCAGATCGTACGCGAGAGCAGCGTGCGGCCAACTTCAGCGTCCCATGCCGCCACGTACCAGGCGTTCATCGGGAACGGGGGCGTCTTGTCCTGTGTCATGATAACCTCTCCCAAGGCGTTGTCTTATATCCGGAAGGATCAGCGTGCGTGCGGCACCGCGCGGGTCTGCATGAAATCCTCGAAGCTCTCGCCGCGCATGATCGCGTAGACTTCGAGGTTGGTTTTCTTCACGACGCGGGCCCACTTCTCCAGAACGAAGAAATTGACGCCGCTCTGGACGATACCCAGCCAGTCGCGCGCGCGCACCAGCGCTTTCTCCTCCTCGTCCAGCCCGGCAACGGTCATTGCCGCTTCCTCGTCATCCCAGAACGCCTGCCGCGCTTCGGGGCGGATCATGTTCCAGAAGAAGCGGTTGAAAGCGATCCGGCGGTTGCAGGTGCGCAAGTCGAACACATAAGTACCCTCGGGCATGCCGATGGTCTGGGGGTTCTGGGTAAACATGGCTCAGGCGACCTCCTGCTCGGCGTCCGGCGCAAGGCTTTCGCCCGCACCTTCGGTCACGCGTTCCTCATACGTGACGACCGTCATCGCGGTGGTGGTCATCAGGTAATAGTTGCGATGCTGCTCTGCGATCGCATCGGGCAGCGCTCCGCGCATCGCCAACCACATGATCTGTTCGACGCTTTCCGCCCCGCCCAGCCGCACGTAATCGGCGTGGGTCATCTCGGTCAGCAACGCGGGATCGTCGCGCAGCAGTTCGAGGAAGCGGTGATCCCATTCGGTATTGTTGAAACCGGTGCGCTCGCCGTGGATCTGGTGCGAAAGCCCGCCAGTGCCGACCACCACGACCTTCAGGTCTTCGGGATAGCTCTCCACCGCGCGGCGCACCGCCTGCCCCAGACGATAGCAGCGCCGCGCGGTCGGCAGCGGATACTGCAGCACGTTGATGGCGATAGGCACGACCGTGCCCGGCCAGTCCGGCTCGTGCGGCCACAGCAGCGGCAGCGGCGAGGCTATGCCGTGATCGATCGGCTTGTTCTGAAAGAAAGCGAGGTCGAACTCCTCGTTCACCAGCGCCTCGCCGATGTGCGCCTGAAAATCGACATTACCGCGAATGTCCGGCAAACCACGCAGTCCCGCGCCTTCGTCGGCAATGGGGAAACGCTCGCCCACCCCCAGCGCGAACGTGGGGTAGAGGTCGAAGAACAGCGTGGTCGCATGGTCGTTGTAGAAGAACAGCAGCACGTCGGGCTGCTTTTCCGCCAGCCACTGCGCGACCGGCTTGTAGCCGTCGAACAGCGGCGCCCAGACCGGGTCGGCCTGCCGCCCCTTGTCGTAGGCGACGCCGATGGTGGGCACATGCGAAGTGCCGATGCCGCCGATGATCCGTGCCATGTCGTATCCTGTCTCTTGTTCGATCGTATCAGGTTCAGTAGCCGCGCGCGGTTTCCGCCTCGGCCTGCTCGAAAAGCACGCGGCGCATCAGCAGGCCGGGCTTGTCAGGCGCGAAGCTGAGGTCGAACTGCGGTTCGACATCGCGGTTCACGGTCTCGGAAATCCACTCCAGCGCCTCGACGTCCTCCAGATAGGCCTGCTCGGACGCGGTGCGCAGGAAGGTGTCTGCCTCCTCGTCGTCCAGCCGGCTGTCGCGCGAATTGAACCACCAGTAGTGGATCGAGTTCTGCGTCTCTGGCGTGATCAGATGGGTGATGTTGAAGCGGTACTTGCGCGGCCCCGCCTCGACATCGGTGTTGTCGGTCACGCTGGCATAGGCGGTGTGCAGCGCGGGCGAGACGAAGCGCGCCTCGGAAAAGCGATCGACCTTGCGGTCCATCAGCTTCATCGGCACGCCGTAGATGCCCGGAGGCGGTGCGTTCTTGAGCGAGCGATAGATCACGATCACATCGCCCTCACGCCGCACGTCCAGCTTGGAACGGGCGAACTCGGGTGTTCCCACGGTGCCCGGATGCAGGAACGGAAAGTGCGTCTGGTCCAGCAGGTTCTCATGCATCGCCACATAGTCCGAGGCGATGTGATACTGCCCGCGCACGCTTTTCCATTCGGGGCTGTCGAGCCACGAGGTATCAGGGATGAGCGCTTCGTCGGCATGGTCGGGATCGCCCATCCAGATCCACACCAGCGGGCCGCGCTCCGCCGTCGGAAATGCGCGGACATTGGCGTTCGTCGGCACGATCGGCATCGAGGGCATATCGACGCAGCGCCCCGAAGGATCGAACTGCATGCCGTGATAGCCGCAGACCAGCACGTCGCCATCCAGCCGCCCCTTGGCCAGCGGGAAAGAGCGGTGCGGGCAGCGATTGCGCACCGCCACCGGCTCCCCCGCCAGTGTGCGATAGAGCGCCACGTCGATGCCCAGGATACGGCGGGCAAGAATATCGCGGCTGATCTCGTCGGAAAAGCCGGCGACGTACCAGCAATCGCGTACGATCGGCGTATTCTGGTCGGCAAAGCGCTCCATCTCCAGCGGCGAAGCGGCGATGGTCGAAGCGGCAGTGATCTGGTTCATGGCATGTCTCCCGAAAGGGGGCGAAAGAGAAAAAGGGATCAGGCATCGAGCACCAGCGTGCCGCGGGCGCGCGAGACGCAGATGCACAGCGTGTCACAGGCGGCGCGCTCCTCGTCCGACAGGTAGCGGTCGCGGTGGTCGATTCTGTCGCCGCCCCCGATCACCGGCAGCGGACACAAGCCACATTCTCCGCGTCGGCAATCGGAGAGCATGTCGATGCCCTCTGCCGCCAATGCATCGAGAATGCTGACATCGCGCCCGACGCTGACGGTGCGGCCCGTCCGGCGCAGTTCGACCTCGAACGGGGCGTCGTCCGGTGCGGGGCCTGCGGTGAACATTTCGGAGCGTACACGCGAAGCCCCCCAACCCAGCGCCTCTGCGGCCGCGTGCGTCGCCTCGATCATCGCGGCGGGGCCGCAGACGTAGACCGTGGTATCATCCGATTGTGCCGCCAGCAGGGCGGGAATATCGAGGTGATCGACCGCCGGATCGCCGCTGAAATGCAGCCGCCCCTGCGCGCCTGCAAGCGCCGCGATCTCGTCCGCATAGGCCAGCTGGTCGTACGTTCGTCCGGCGTAGACCAGTTCGAACGGCCGTTGCCGACGCACCAGACTGCGCAGCATCGCGTAGATCGGCGTCACCCCGATGCCGCCCGCAATCAACAGACTGCGATGATCGCGCCGGTCGAGCGGGAAGTTGTTCTTGGGGCGCGAGACTTTCAGCCGCGTGCCTTCCTCGAACGTCGCATGGATATGCGCCGAGCCGCGCTGGCGATCCTCACGCTGGACGGCGATGCGATACGTGTCCGCCGGATCGTCGGCCAGCCCTTCACCGCCGATCAGCGAGTAATGGCGAACGACCGGGCCGGTGCTGGGCGAAGCGGTGTGCAACTCCACATGCGCGCCCGGCGCCCCGCGCGGCAGGGCGGAACCATCCACCGAGGCGAGCAGATACTCGCGAACGCGCGGCGTCAACTGGCGGACGCGGCGCACCACGACGTCGATCAGGTGTCCTTGCATGATCTCTCCCGGCCGGTCCTGACAGCCTATTTTGTATCCATTGCCGGGTTTACACCCCGCGATTCTGTGCCTGCATCCTCTCATTGGATACAATATAGGTCAATAGCGATCCTGCGGGGCATCGATATGCCTTTTTTGGATACATTGCCGGCGTTCACCTCTTGGCCGGGGATACAGGACTGTTGTAGGGTCCGGGCATGGCGACCCAACTTGAGAACACGGCCCCCGGTTCGAAGCCCTCGGCACTCACCCGGTTGCGCGAGATGATCCTGCGCGGCACGTTGAAGCCGGGAGAGCGGCTGCTGGAGGTCGATCTCGCCGCGCGCCTCGACATGTCCCGCACACCGATCCGGCAGGCCCTGCCCGCACTGGCGCTGGAGGGGCTGCTCGTCCCGGCAGGCGGGCGCGGTTATGCCGTGCGCGCCTTCACTCGGGCCGAAAGCATGGAAGCCCTTCATCTTCGCGCCATGCTGGAGGGCTTTGCGGCACGCAGCGTGATCCTGGCCGGGCGCGGCAGCGCTGTGGCCGACACGCTTGCCCCGCTGGTCGCCGAAGTGGACGTGCTGCTGGCGACCGGGCAACTATCCGATACGCTGGAGGAACGGTACGGCCAGCTCAACGACCGCTTTCATGCCGCCGTCATAGAAGGCGCTGACAATTCCCTGCTGAGCGACCTTATTGCCCGCTGCAACGTGGTGCCGTTCACATCGCCCAACGTGATCGCTTTCGAGGATCACGATGAAACCGAAATCCTTGCGCTGCTGAGGCACGCACAGTTCCAGCACCACGCAATTCTCAACGCCCTGCGCTCAGGCGACGTGCTGCGGGCGGAAATGCTGTTTCGCGAACATGCCATGACGCAGGAAAGCAGCATGGCCATGGGCGAGAGCCTCACCGCATCCCCAGAGGCATGACTTTCAGCCCTGCAACGCTCGTTATAACGCCTGCGACATAGCGCCGCGCGACAATGCGATAGCTGTCCGCGCCCGCTCCCGATCTATCGTGTGTGCCGATAACACGACAAAACCGGGAGAGTGACAATGGCCAGTCTGGTGATGGGCGATACGCCTGCCACATCTTTTCGCGATAATATCACGGCGCCGGAAGAGCGGATGACCGCCTTCCAGATCGCCGCCGTGGGCCTGTGTGTGGCGATCAACGCGCTTGACGGGTTCGACGTGCTGGCCGTCGCCTTCACCGCCCCTGCGATCTCGCGCGACTGGGGGCTTGGCCCGGCACAGATCGGCGGCCTGTTCAGCGCGGGCCTTGCAGGAATGGGCGTGGGTGCCTTCACGATCTCTCCGCTGGGAGACCGCAAGGGGCGACGCCCGGCGATCCTGCTGTGCCTGACATTGCTGACCGTGGGCATGGCGTTCTCGGCCCTTTGCGGCTCGCTGGGCGAACTCGCGGCGATGCGTTTCATCACCGGCCTCGGCATCGGCGGTGTGCTCGCCAGCATCAACACCGTGGTTGCCGAATATGCCACCGCCAAGCGCCGCTCGCTGGCGATTGCCTGCATGGCGCTGGGCTATCCCATTGGCGCGACATTGGGCGGCCTCGCTGCGGTGCCGCTGATCGCAGCGTTCGGCTGGCACTCAGTCTATGTGCTGGGTGCCATACTGGCCGCCGTCATGGTCCCGCTGGTGCTCTGGCTTCTGCCCGAATCCGTCCAGTTCCTGAGCGTGCGCCGTCCGGTGAATGCGCTGGCCCGGATCAACCGCGTGCGGGCGCGCATGAACCGCGCGCCACTCGATACGATCCCCATGCCCGAAGCCGCACAGGCCGGACAAGCCCGTCCGCTGGACCTGTTGCGCGGACCTATGCTGGGCGCAACGGCTCTGGTGCTGCTGCTGAACATCAGCGTGATGGCGACGGTCTATTTCACAATCAGCTGGACACCCAAGATCCTCTCGCAACTGGGCTTCAGCGATTCTATCGGCATCTATGCCGCCACGATGATGAATCTGGCGGGCGCGATCGGTTGCCTGTTGTTCGGCCTGCTCGCAAATCGCTTCGGCCTGCGCCGCCTGTCAATCGTTACATTTGCCGGCATGGGGCTGGCCCTCACCGCATTCGGCCTTGTGCCGGCTGAGGCCGGTGCATTGATCGCGGCTGCCTTTGCCGCCGGGTTTTTCCTCAACACTGCGATCACCTGCCTCTATACGATCCTGCCGCAAGTCTTCGCTCCCGCAACACGCGCCACCGGAACCGGTATCGGCCTTGGCGGCGGGCGGATCGGTGCCGTGGCGGGGCCCTATGTCGCTGGCTTGCTGATGGCTGCGGGGTGGGATCGCGCTACCTATTGTCTGGCTTTGGCAGCACCGATGCTTCTGGCGATCGTAATCGTTGCTGTCGTGCCCGGCAAACTCGACGCCACCAGAACCAAAACGCTCCACCGAACCGGAAGCGGGGCATCCGACCGGCTGACGCAGTCAGCTTCATGAGCCGGGGCTGAAGCATCCTCGCGGGATACTGATCGAGATACCGTATGATGATGTCATCGGTGATCGAATGTGGGCCGACAACCGCGCGTGACGCATAGCCTGTAAAGTCAAAGGTCGCGGGGGACTTCTTGAAAGAGGACTTTGAACAGCCCCCTCGCCCTTTCGGCTGCACGCCGGGTCAGGCATCGACGACGGCGAGCGCCACTTCGCTGTCCATCTGCCAGGACGCAAAGTGTTGCCGCGCCAGGGAGGCCATGTTCAGCCGGTCCGCAATGACGGCGAAGTGATCTCCATCGACCAGAACTTCTGCCGGCAAGGCCCGGCGATTATAGCTGGAGGCCATCGTCGCGCCATAAGCGCCGACCGTATGCACCACGCAGAGATCTGCGGGCGCAACACGATCAATGCGTCTGCCCCGCGCGAAAGTATCGCCCGTCTCGTATACCGGCCCGACGATATCGGCCAGCATGTGCGCGCCGCATGGCTGAACGGCAGCGAACTCGTGCCAGGCATCATAGAGCGCCGGGCGTAAGAAGTCGTTCATCGCGGCATCGACGATGACGAATGGATGATCCGGCCCCGGCTTCACCCAGAGCACGCGCGTCAGGAGGATGCCCGAGGCGTAATGGAAATGGCTCATGGATTTCACGTCCCGAGAAACAGATACGGTGTTCGATCCAGCGCTGATCCAGCGCTATCGACGACGCCTCATCGGCCGCTGACGCCGACGCGACCTGATCAGTTCCGGCAACTGGCGATGGCGGCTGCTATCGACGCGGAATGCCAGAGCGACCTTGCCCCCTGTATCAGCAGCGAGCCGTCGCCACAGTTCACATCGACGATCCTGACGGCGCGCCGCCCGTGCTCGCGCAAGGAAGCAAGCCGGGACGCCAGACGCTGCCAGCGCCCATCGGCAGACGGGCAGGCCTCAACGCTAGAGGCACGAACCGAAACGGCAGGCCAGGGCGCAGGCGATGCCAGGGTCAGAGCATAATGCATGAACATGCCCTCCCGTCACGCTGCGCGTTCAAAAGCGCCGGTCGCAGCCGGGGCCGGATCTAGCGGGAACGGGTCACGACGTTATAGAGGTTCTGGACGCAGACGAACTTCACAATGCCGCGCGCTTCGGCAACCTGGGCCGCAGTCACGTTGCTGATGCCGATATGCCTGATCAGACCCTGCTGCTGGAGTTCCGCAACCGCTTCGAGCGATACAGCGATCGAACCTTCACCGGCACCGACGACAGTGTGCATCGCGCGCAAATTCACGACATCAAGGACATCAAGGCCTAGATTGCGCAGATTGTCGTGTACAGCCTGCGTCAGTTCCGCCTTCTAGGGCGCCGGCAGCCAGTCGCCCTTGTTGTCGCGTCGGGCGCCGATCTTGGTGACAATCGCGAGGTCGTCCTTGTATGGATGGAGCGCCTCGCGGATGATCTGATTGGTGACGTGAGGACCGTAGAAATCGCTGGTGTCGATGTGGTTGACGCCTGCTTCGATGGCCTCTCGCAGCACGGCGATCGCCGCATCGCGATCCTTCGGCGCGCCGAATACACCCGGACAGGCAAGCTGCATGGCACCATAGCCGATGCGCTTCACAGTGCGATCACCGAGCTGGAAGGTTTTGACTCGCGAGGGCCTGATCGATTGCACAACCACCCGCATCGCCAAGCGCGCGGGCACGTCGGTGGGGAGGCTATGCCAGTATTACCCTAATCGGGATGCCCTGCTTGCCGCCGTGCTGTAGGCACACCTGGGCAAGCTCGCCGATGCGATCGAGCAGACTTGCGCGGATCTGAAGGGGGCAAGGCTATCCGATATGGCGGTCGCCCTCGTCTCCGCGTTCCTCAGGGTCAAGCTGAGCGATCCCGATGCATCAAAGGCGCTCTATGCGATTGCTGGCGAGCGAGGCGGTGCCGAACTCGTCATACGCGGGAACAACCGCATGGTCGCCACCATTTCCGAGATGCTGGCAAGCGCACGGGATGCCCGCTTCGCTGATCCGGTGATCACGGCCGCCGTAACATTGAGCTCCATCGTCGGCTGCGTCCGGGCCGTGCTTGAAGGCTATGCCCCTCCCGGCTTTGAGGACCATCTGGATCGCCGGCTCGTGTTGCTGGTAAGCGCGTACTTCGCGGCCGAGGCTGGCTGAAGGAAGCTGGGAGGGCGGTATCTACGCACGGCCTTTGGCCTTTAAGAAGGGAGACAGGTCGTTATCCGGTGCGTTGGTATTGCAGCGGCTTGGCTCTGGAATGCCCGCGTCTTGGAGCGAGTCGCAGGCCTATGAACGGCATTTTAGGATCGATGACCGCATGCTTTCCCCAAAAGAAACCATTCACTGTGCTCACCCCACGCCATAAGGCAATTTTAGTCAAAGCTATGCACAGACATAATCGCGGGTACGTTGCTGGCTGGAACAACCCGCGATAGCTCTCACCCACAAAGCACCAAAACAGCAGGAGATCACTTCAGATGAACAATGCAGACCTCGCAGACAAGCTGGCTACCGAAACCGGCATGACCAAGGCTGACGCCAAGAAGGCGGTCGATACCGTTTTCGCAGCGATCGCCGATGCCGCCGCAGGCGGTGACGAAATTTCGCTGAACGGCTTCGGAAAGTTCAAGGTCAAGGATTCCCCGGCGCGCGAAGGCCGCAATCCTTCGACCGGCGAGACCATCCAGATCGCCGCCTCCAAGAAGCTGACCTTCGCGCCTGCCAAGGCGGTCAAGGACAAGCTCAACGGCTAACAGACCGCGTAAGGGAAGGCGGCTCGGCAGGACTGCCGCCGTCTTCCCCAAACGCAAATTCCATACGCTGCGATACTGAAGCCCCCAGTCGCGCGCACCGAAGTTAACGGTGGGGGCCGACTATGCCTGGATGCCAGTGCTCCATGGCTCGCCAGACCTACTCGGCCATGTCTGCCTGCGCCCTGCCGATCGAGGCCGCAACAACAGGTATGGGCATCATACATCATTGATCTGCCCCCCGCTGGGTGGCCCATAGACTATGATAGTCTGGACCACGAAAGGGACGACAGATGCCATTCAAGAAACACAAGCCGGAAGAGATCATCGGCAAGCTGCGTGAAGTTGAGATTGTGTTGGCGCAGAGGGCTCGACAGCCGAGGCATGCCGTCGGATCGGTGTCAGCGAGCAGACCTATTATCGCTGGCGCAAGGAATATGGCGGGCTGAAGACCGACCAGGCACGGCGGATGAAGGATCTGGAGAAGGAAAACCAGCGGCTGCGCCGGGCGATCTCGGACCTGACGCTGGACAAGCTGATCCTGCAGGAGGCAGCCAAGGGAGCCGAAGGCCAGCGCAGCTAAACTTCTGAGCCCTGCGCGGCGGCGGCGCTGCATTGATCATGTGCGACGAGAGCTTGCGGTATCCGAGCGACGGATATGCCGGGTACTGGGGCAGCATCAATCTACGCAGCGCAAGGTGCCGCGTGGGGCAGATGACGAGCAGGCGTTGACAGAGGACATCATCGCCTTGGCGAAGCAATATGGTCGTTACGGTGACCGCCGGGTGACAGCGTTGCTGTGCCATGCGGGATGGACGGTAAACCATAAGCGGGTCGAGCGGATATGGCGGCGCGAAGGGCTCAAGGTGCCGCAGCGCCAGCCAAAGCGCGGACGTCTATGGCAGGGCGACGGATCATGCATCCGCCTGCTGCCTGAGTATCCGGGACATGTCTGGGCCTACGATTTCGTCGAGGGGCGGACGCATGATGGCCGCAAGTTCCGTATCCTCACGCTCATCGACGAGGCCAGCAGGGAATGCCTGGCGCTCATCGTTGCGCGTCAGCTCAAGCACGAGGATGTTCTGGTGGCTCTGGCCGACCTGTTCATCTCGCGCGGTCCGCCTGCACATACCTTTGACTCCGCAGGCCATGGAACTGCTCCGGAGCCTTGTCGGTCACCGGACCTTCCTGTTCCCTGGGCAGTCCAACAGCAAGCCGCTCTCCAACATGGCTATGTTGATGCTGCTGCGCAGGATGGAGGTTGACGACGTGACGGTTCATGGCTTCCGCTCGTCGTTCCGCGACTGGGTCGGTGAATGCACCAACGAACCGCGCGAAATTGCCGAGATGGCGCTAGCACATGAAGTCGGCAGTGAAGTGGAGCGTGCCTACCGTCGGGGCGATGCCCTCGACAAGCGCCGCAAGCTGATGGAGCGATGGTCCAATTACCTGACCGGTCAGAAGTCCACCGCTGACTGACCGCTCAAGTAGACCCGGCGCGCATCGGGGGGCGACCCTAATACCGACCCTAACAACAGGTCGTGGTTGCCCCCGCTCAGCGCCGAACGCTTCCGGGCATCATTAAGCGAAAACCCAAGGAAATCTGCCTTTTTTCGGGCGATCACGAACAGTGCTGGTCAGGTAAGTGGCGGAGAGGGTGGGATTCGAACCCACGGTACGGTTGCCCGTACACTGCATTTCGAGTGCAGCGCATTCGACCACTCTGCCACCTCTCCGCAGAAGTGAAACTGGCGAAATAGGTTCGCCCGGTCGACTGGAAGCGCGCCGTTAGCCCACCTGTTCGACCTTGCCAAGCCCCAAGTTTCAAAAAATGGGGAGAAAATTTGCGTTTGCTTGTCGGGACTGCCCCCTACCCCTATATTCACAGGCATGAACAGGGCGTCCTTCTTCTCCCCCCAGGCCGGACGCATCATCGATGCGCCGCTCACCAATCGTGCGCGCTTTGCGATCGGCGATGTGGTTCGCCACCGCAACCAGGCCTTCCGCGGCGTCGTCTTCGACATCGACCCGGTCTTCGCCAATACCGACGAGTGGTACGAATCCATCCCGCTCGAACTGCGCCCGCAGCGTGAGCAGCCGTACTACCACCTTCTCGCCGAAAGCGACGAGGCGTCCTATGTCGCCTATGTCAGCCAGCAGAACCTCATCGCCGATGCCGAGGGCGGCCCGGTGGAGCACCCTTCGCTGCCGGAAATCTTCGGCGAGTTCATCGACGGGCGCTATCCATTGCGCCCCGGCATGGCGCACTGAGCCTCAACAGCGCGCAGCAAAGAAAAAAGCCGCCCGGATCACCGAGCGGCTTTTTTGTTATCCCGCCTTCGCGACGACCTCAGCCCTTGAGCTTCCAGCCCGAGCGCAGCACGCGATAGGTCACGAAGGCGAGCACCGCATTGGCCACGCCGATGCCGATCGCTCCGTGCAGCACCGCCATATTGGTATCGCCGATGTCGCTGACGCCCAGGAAGCCGAAGCGGAAGCCCGAAATCACGTAGAAGAACGGGTTCGCCCGGCTGATCGCCTGGAATGTGGGGGCCAGATTGTCGATGACATAGAATGTGCCCGACAGCAGCGAGAGCGGCTGGATGATGAAGTTGGTGACGGCCGCGTTATGGTCGAACTTGTCGGCCCAGATCGACGACAGCAGCCCCAGCAGCGCCAGCAACGCCGCGCCGTTCAGCCCGAACCACAGCACCGCCCAGGGGTGATGGACCGAAAGATCGACACCCGGCCACAGCGCCATGGCCACCGCCAGCGCCAGCCCGACGAGGATCGCACGGGTCATCGCCGCGCCGACCATCGCCAGCATCAGCTCGCCCTCGGTAAGCGGCGGCATCAGGTAATCGATGATGGTGCCTTGGATCTTCCCCGCCAGGAACGAGAAGCTGGCATTGGCGAAGGCATTGTTCATCATGCCCATCACGATCAGGCCCGGCGCGATGAAGGTTGCGAAGTTCACACCCAGCACTTCACGCCCGCCACGGCCCAGCGCGACGGTGAATATCACCAGAAACAGCAGCGTGGTGATCGCAGGCGCCCAGATCGTCTGGGTCTGCACCTTGAAGAACCGGCGCACCTCCTTCATATAGAGGGTCTTGAGCCCTTCCCAGTTCACCTGGTGAAGCTGGGGTTCGCCCTTCGCGGGAAAGTGACGGGGCTGGACGATCCCGGAAGGGGTCGGCAGCTCGGTCGAATTTGTTTGCTCGGCCATGATGGGGCGACTATCGGCTACCGGTCCCTTAGGCAAGCGCCCATAGGTGAGCGGGCGCGCTAAAAATTGGCTCCGGGCCGCGCCTGCGGCTACCGGGGATAACAGGAATTCGAAGGGGCGGCACCACGCGGCCATCCCTGTGCAGGAACGGAAACGACATTCAGATGAGCTGGACCGACGAGCGAATCGAGAAGCTGACGAAGATGTGGGAAGGCGGCTCGACCGCCAGCCAGATTGCTGACGAGCTGGGCGGCGTGAGCCGCAACGCGGTGATCGGCAAGGCGCATCGCCTCGGCCTCAAGGCGCGCCCCTCCCCGGTCAAGGCGAACGAGAAGCCGGCAAAGCCTGCCTCCAGCGCGCCCGCCGCGCCGAAGAAGGCCAAGCCCGCAGAGGCGCCGGAGCCCGCTCCGCGCCCCGTGGCGGCAGCGCCGCAGCCCGCGCCTGCAGCCCCCGTCGCGCCCCGCCCGGCGCCGAGCCCCGCACCCCGCGCCGCAGAGCCCGCGCCTGCCGCTTCGGCGGATGGCGCTCCGACCCCTGCGCCGCAGCCGCGCATCGTCTCAGTCGGCCCCGGCGGCTTCCTGCGTCAGGGCCCAGGCGACCAGCAGCAGCCGATCCCGCCCGCGCCACCGCGCCGTCTGGTGCCCGCCAAGCCGAGCGCCGAGATTGCCGACAAGACCAGCCTGCTCGACCTCAGCGACCGTATCTGCCGCTGGCCGATGGGCCATCCCGGCGAGCCGGACTTCCACTTCTGCGGCGACAAGGTGAACCCCGGTTTCCCCTATTGCGTCGAGCACTGCGGCCGCGCCTATCAGGCACAGCTGCCGCGCGGTTCGCGCCGCCCCCCGCCGCCGCTGCCGTTCGGCGGTCCGCGCGTGCGCTGATCGGCTGATCCACACAACAGACATCAAGCGGCGCTCGCACTTCGGTGCGGGCGCCGTTTTTGTGGGCGTACCGAAGTTCACTGCCTGCGGGCTCGACAATCGATGCGGCGTGCCTAGGATGGCCGCCATGTCGCATCACCTGTTCAGCCGCCTTCCCGCCCTCGCTCTTGTCGCGAGCCCCCTTGTCGCGAGTGTGCTGGCGCTCACCACCCCAGCCCTCGCGCAGGATGCCACCCCGCCCCTGCCCCGACGGCAACGCCCGCACCTGCTCCCGCTGCCGAGCCGATCAGCTATGCCTACGTCACGCTGACCACCAGCCTTGGCAAGATCGTGCTGGCGCTCGACCGGACGCACGCACCGCTGACCACCGCGAACTTCCTCAAGTATGTCGACAGCAAGCGGATGGACGGCGCGCTGTTCTACCGCGCGATGCATTTCGACACGGCGCCGAACGAAGGCCTGCTCCAGGGCGGTATCCGCGATGCTTCCAAACTGCTGCCGCCGGTTGCCCACGAACCGACCAGCAAGACCGGCCTCCTGAACAAGGAAGGCACCGTCTCGATGGCACGCTTTGCACCGGGCACGGCCACCTCGGACTTCCTGATCCTGATGTCGGACATGCCCTCGCTCGATGCCGCGCCGGGCAACGACGGCAAGGAGCCGGGCGCCGGCTTCGCCGCCTTCGGCCATGTCGTCTCCGGCATGGACGTGGCGCGCACGATCTGGAACGGCCAGCGCTCGGCCACGAAGGGCGAAGGCGTGATGAAGGGCCAGATGCTGGAGAACGAGGTGAAGATCATCTCGGCCCGCCGCACACCTGCACCCGCCCCTGCACCTGCGCCCTAAGACAAGGTTAATGGCCCCGGCTGCTCATCGGCTTGCCCTCGCAGATCATCCCGCCACCGGCACGCCCTGACGACCACACGATCTCGCGGCTGAGGCTCGTCTTGTCTCGCTCGCGGGAACCTCTTAGCGCTTTGTTCATTGGTGAACGTAAGTCGCAATTATGCGCGACATCAATGGAAGGGGAAGTTCATGAAGACTCTCGGACTTATCGGCAGCATTCTGGCAGGTGCGGCACTGGTCGCATCGCCGGTCTATGCGCAGGCCTGGAACCAGGGCGGTCACGACCGCGACCACGGCAGCCACAATGATCGCCAGTGGCGCGGTGATGACAAGAACTGGAATCCTTCGGACAGCTACCGCAAGGGTAACTACAAGGAGCGCCGTCTGGGCCGCAACGACCGCATCTATCGCGGCCGTGATGGTCGCGCCTACTGCCGCCGCTCGGACGGCACGACCGGCCTTGTGGTTGGCGCGCTGGGCGGTGCGGCACTCGGCAACCTCGTTGGCGGCGACACGCTCGGCACGCTGGCAGGCGGCGTCGGCGGCGCGCTGATCGGTCGCTCGATCGATCGCGGCAACGTGAAGTGCCGTTGATCGGCTGATACCGGTTTTTCCGGGCCTTTCCGCTGCGGAAGGCGCCGGAAGCGGCACAGAAAAAGGCCCGCGAGGACGATCCTCGCGGGCCTTTTTTCATGGCTTCAACCGAACCAACCGGGCTGGCCTCGTGTAGAAACCAGCCCAGCCATGGGATCAGTCTTCCTTGAGGAACGCCGGCATGTGGCTCGGGTCGCCGCCTTCGCGGTCGCGACGCGGGCCACGGTCGTTGCGGTCGCCACGGGGACGACGGCGATCACCGCCGCGATCGCCACCACGGTCGTTGCGGTCGCCACGGCCTTCACCGCGCGGCTCGCGAGGCGCCTTGGGCGGACGGGTGTCCTCCAGCTCGGCACCGGTCTCCTGATCGACGACGCGCATCGACAGGCGTACCTTGCCGCGCGGGTCGATCTCGAGGACCTTGACCTTCACTTCCTGACCTTCCGACACGACGTCGGTCGGCTTCTCGACGCGCTCGTTCTTCATTTCGGAGACGTGGACGAGGCCGTCCTTGCCGCCCATGAAGTTCACGAAGGCACCGAAGTCGACGATGTTGACGACCTTGCCGTTGTAGATCTTGCCGACTTCCGCTTCCTCGACGATGCCGAGAATCCACTTCTTGGCGGCCTCGATCTGCGTGGTGTCCGAGGACGAGATCTTGATCACGCCTTCGTCATCGATGTCGACCTTGGCGCCGGTTTCGGCGACGATCTCGCGGATCACCTTGCCGCCGGTGCCGATGACTTCGCGGATCTTCGACTTGTCGATCTGGATCGTCTCGATGCGCGGGGCATGAGCCGACAACTCGGTGCGCGAGGCGCCCAGAGCCTTGGTCATCTCACCCAGGATGTGCGCGCGACCGGCCTTGGCCTGCTCCAGCGCCTTACCCATGATCTCGCGCGTGATGCCCGCGATCTTGATGTCCATCTGCATCGTGGTGATGCCGGCCTCGGTGCCTGCGACCTTGAAGTCCATGTCGCCGAGGTGATCCTCGTCGCCCAGGATGTCCGACAGGACCGCGAAGTCCTTGCCTTCCAGGATCAGGCCCATGGCGATGCCCGAAACCGGACGGGCCAGCGGCACGCCGGCGTCCATCATCGAGAGCGAACCACCGCAGACGGTGGCCATCGACGAGGAACCGTTCGACTCGGTGATGTCCGAGAGAACGCGGATCGTGTAGGGGAAGTCTTCCTTCGAAGGCAGCACCGGGTGCAGCGCGCGCCATGCCAGCTTGCCGTGGCCGACTTCGCGGCGGCCCGGCGCACCGAAGCGGCCCACTTCGCCGACCGAGTAGGGCGGGAAGTTGTAGTGCAGCATGAACGACGAGTACGACAGGCCTTCGAGGCCGTCGATCATCTGCTCGGCGTCCTTGGTACCGAGCGTGGTGGTGCAGATCGCCTGCGTTTCACCGCGGGTGAACAGCGCCGAACCGTGGGTGCGCGGCAGGAAGCCGACCATCGATTCGATCGGGCGGACCTGCTCCAGCGTGCGGCCGTCGATGCGCTTGCCGTCCTTGAGGATGGCGGTGCGAACGATTTCCGCTTCCAGCTTCTTCATGGTCTTGATGGCGACCATCTGCGTCTGCGGCGTCTCGTCGCCGAAGGCTTCCTTGGCCTTGGCGCGCGCAACGTTCAGCGCGGCCGAGCGGGCCGACTTGTCGGTCAGCTTGTAGGCAGCGGCAACGTCCTTGCCGACGGCCTTCTTGAGCTTCGCCTTGATGTCGGCGGTGTTGTCCGACAGGTCGATTTCCCAGGGGTCCTTGGCGGCCTGCTCGGCGAGGTCGATGATGAGGTTCACGACCTTCTTGCACTCATCATGCGCGAACACGACGGCGCCCAGCATCTCTTCCTCGGTCAGCTCCTTGGCTTCCGATTCGACCATCATCACGGCATCGCCGGTAGCGGCGACGACGAGGTCGAGACGGCCGTTTTCCAGAGCTGCCGACTGCTTCGGGTTCAGCGTGTATTCGCCATCGACGAAGCCGACGCGCGCGGCACCGATCGGGCCCATGAAAGGCACGCCCGAGATGGTCAGCGCAGCCGAAGCGGCGATCATCGCAACGATGTCGGCCTCGGTCTCGCCGTCAAAGCTCAGCACCTGAGCGATGACGTTGATCTCGTTGTAGAAACCTTCGGGGAACAGCGGACGGACCGGACGGTCGATCAGGCGGCTGGTCAGCGTTTCCTTTTCGGTCGCACCGCGCTCGCGCTTGAAGAAGCCGCCGGGGATGCGGCCTGCCGAGGAGAACTTTTCCTGGTAGTGCACGGTCAGCGGGAAGAAGTCCTGGCCTTCCTTCACCGACTTGGCGGCCGTAACGGCGCAAAGCACAACGGTTTCGCCATAAGTGGCGAGGACGGCACCGTCCGCCTGGCGGGCGATGCGGCCGGTTTCGAGAGTGAGCGTCTTGCCGCCCCACTCCATCGATACGGTCTTGACGTCGAACATGAGAATTTCCTTTTCCCACAGGCCCTATTGCCCGCGGGGATCGCTTGCCGGGGATACCGTCCCGGTCCGGTCGGAAGCCTTGTGGCCTCCCGGTCCCCCGCCGGATTGCGGGGATACCCTTGATAAACTTTTCAGGCCCGGCGCGATCCGCTGGCGGATTACGCGGGGCCCACATGCAAGAAGCGGCCCGCTAGGGGCCGCCTCCGCTCAGGTTTACTTGCGCAGACCCAGCTTCTGGATGAGGGCGTTGTAGCGCGCCACGTCCTTCTTCTTGAGGTAGTCAAGCAGCGAGCGGCGCTTGTTGACCATAGCCAGCAGACCGCGACGCGAGTGGTTATCCTTGTGGTGCGACTTGAAGTGCTCGGTCAGGTTGACGATACGCTCGGTGAGGATCGCGACCTGAACTTCCGGGCTGCCCGTGTCGCCAGCGACGCGTGCGTTGTCCGTGATGATTTCCGACTTCTTCTCGGCGGTAACCGACATAATACTACTCCGCGACATCCGTGAGATTGAAACCGCGAACGACGCGGGCGTCTCCGCCCGTAAGCTCCACCAGAGCAAGGGGGACATGCCCCACACGCGCCCAGTGCAACCCATCTTCGCAAGCCATTCCGGTCAGAACGCGGCCCTGTCGGACCGCCCTTGCCTGCTCCGGATCGAGGTCGATGGCCGGGATGTCGTCCAGCCCCGCCTCCAGCGGCAAGAGTACCTGTTCAAGGGGCGCGCCTTGGCCGATTTCGTTGAGTTTGTCCAGCGAAATCGCCTGTGACAGGTCGAACGGCCCCGCCTTCACACGGCGCAGCATCGTCACTTGACCGACGCTGCCGACCGCCCGCGCGATGTCGCGGGCCAGACTGCGGATATAGGTGCCCTTGGACACTTCCGCCAGCAGGGTCGCGTCGTTTTCGGCATCGAAATCGAGTAATTCCAGCGCGTGGATCGTCACCTCGCGCGACTTCATCTCCACCTCGACACCCGCGCGGGCAAGATCGTAGGCGCGCTCGCCGTCGATCTTGAGCGCGGAATAGACCGGCGGTACCTGCGAAATCGGGCCGGTGAACTGCGCCAGCACCGCCTCGACCTCGGCGCGGGTGGGCCGCACATCGCTGGTCGCCACCACCTCGCCCTCAAGATCGAGCGTCGCGGTCTCGGTGCCGAAGCGTACGGTGAAGTGATAGACCTTGTCCGAATCGAGCATGCGCCCGGTCAGCTTGGTCGCCTCACCCAGCGCAATCGGCAGCACCCCGGTCGCCAGCGGATCGAGCGTGCCGCCATGGCCGACCTTGACCTTGCCGAAGCCGCCGCTGCGCAAGTTGCGCTTCACCGCCGCTACACCCTGTGTCGAGCCCAGTTCGAGCGGCTTGTCGAGAATGATCCAGCCGTGCGGCATCACGCAGCGCCCCCGTCTGCGGGCCATGCCAGCAAGCGGGCGTGATCCGCCACCGCGCGCGGCCACAGCATCGAAAGCGCGTCGAAATTCTCGCGATCGCCTGCATAGAGCGCGCGCACCGCTTCCTCGTAGCCGGGGCGGTCTCCCGCCATCACCGTCAGGAAGCGGCAGGCCGCATCTCGGCACTCGGCGGGCGAGCGGCCTTCGCGCCGTGCCGCCTCGACCAGCTTGCGCAGCGTCACCGAGGCGCCGCCGGGCTGCGCCGCCAGCCACTCCCAATGGCGCGGCAGCAGCGTGACCTCGCGCGCCTCGACACCCAGCGCCGGGCGACCGCGCGGCCGCGTGACCGGCGCCGGATCGAAATCGAGATCGACCTGCCGCCCACTCTCGTCATCGAACGCCAGCAGATCGCTGCTGCGCGCCAGTTCGAGCTTGCGCACGGAATCGACGAACGAACGCGGATCGCCGCGCGCGATGACCTCGTCCTTGTAGAATACGGTGACAGACATGATGAACCTCCAGAGAGGCCCTATATTAATCCGGGTTATTGGAGTCAATTCACCCGGATTAAATTAATCAGGCGCCCGCGATGTCGTGAGCAAGACCAAAGAGCACGCCTTGTGACCACAGCACCGGCGGTGCCACCACCCGGTCGACGATCCCCAGATGCGGGAAGGCCATCGGCAGCGCCACCAGCAGGATCAGCAAGAGCGGCAGGCTGTAGCGCCGCAACCGGCGATAGGGCCTCGCCAGCGAGGCGGGCAGCACGCCCTCGACGATGTGCGAGCCATCGAACGGCGGGATCGGCAACAGGTTGAACAGCGCAAGAAAGATATTCAGGCGGATGAAATTGAACAGGTTCATCACCCAGAACGTCAGCGCCAGACCGCCCTGCGCGCCCGCGGCGAACCGTATCGTCAGCCCCAGCAGGATCGTGCCGACTAAGGCCAGCATCACGTTGGTCAGCGGTCCGGCGGCGGCCACCACCATCATGCCGAGGCGCGGATTGCGCAGCCGCCACTTGTCCACCGGCACCGGCTTGGCCCAGCCGAACACCGGCGCGCCGGTCAGCGCGAGCATCCCCGGCAGGATCACCGTGCCGAAGGGATCGACATGGCGAAACGGATTGAGGCTGAGGCGGCGCATCTCCTTTGCGGTCGGATCGCCAAGCGCCAGCGCGGTCCAGCCGTGGGCCACCTCGTGAAAGACGATGGCGAGGATAAGCGGAAGGATGAGCGCTGCGGCCTGCAGCCAGGTGTCGGTCATGGCGTCCATCTAGGCGCGGGCGACCGCTCCGGCAAGACCGGTGGCTTTGGCGCTCAGCCCGCCATTTCCTCCACGAAATGGCGGCGGCACAGCGCGACGTAGCGTTCGTTGCCGCCGATCTCGGTCTGCGCGCCCTCGCGCACGGCATGGCCCGCCGCATCGACGCGCATGTTCATCGTCGCCTTGCGCCCGCAGTGACAGACCGCCTTCAGCTCGACGAGCGCATCCGCAATCCCCAGCAGGACCGCCGCACCGGGAAACAGCTGCCCCCGGAAATCGGTGCGCAGGCCATAGCACAGCACCGGAATGTCAGCGGCATCGGCGATCCGGGCACATTGCCAGACCTGCGCTTCGGTGAGGAACTGCGCTTCGTCCACCATAAGGCAGGCGATCGGGCGCTGGCGCACCGCGGCGGTGACTTCGGCCCACAGGTCCGTCTCGGGCTGGAAGGCATTGGCCGCGCTCTCAAGCCCGATGCGGCTGGCGATGCGCCCGTGCCCTGCCCGGTCGTCGAGCCCGGCGGTCCACAGCATGGTCTCCATCCCGCGCTCGCGGTAGTTGAAGTCCGCCTGCAACAGGGTCGAGGATTTGCCCGCGTTCATGCTGGCATAGTAGAAATAGAGCTTGGCCATTGCGCGCGGTGGATAACACCCCTCTTATCGCGCTGCATCGGGGGTTTGCGACTTTCTCCCCGACGAAATGCAGCTTAGCCTGCAACTCACGATACCGACCACGCCGGACAGGCCGGATGCGTCCGCTATCGGGGAGCAGGCGTTGAGACGGATCTGGGCGACGATAGCCACTTTCGCGCTGACCGGCGGAGCCACCGCCTGGGTCGCGCTGGCCCCGTTCGCTCATCCCGGCTCGCCCGCGCCGGTTCGCTGGCTCGACGATCTGGCGGCGCACGCCACCGACAGGCTGGGTCAGGGCAATGCCGTGCTCGCCGCACTGGCGCTGACGATCGTGCTGACGGCACTGGTCGCGCTCACCGGCTCACGCCGCCTGCGCCACGAAGCCCTACCCCCGCCCGAAGCCTTTGCCGACGCCTTTCACGACATGGCGGCAGAGGAAGAGCCGCCCGCCCCGGAGCCCGATCTCCCGCCGCCGCCCGCGCCGATCCTGCTGGTCCGCCGCCCGCGCGACCGGGGCCATGACTGGCTGGCCGAGACCAGCTGGCTCGGCGGACTGCCGCGCCTCGGCCCCGCGCCATGGCCGCGCGGCAGCGACGGGCGCCCGCTGCCCTTTGTCGCGCAGATCGACCTTGCCGAACTGGCACAGGTCCGCCCCGAGGTGCCCGAGGGAACCGGGCTTCCTGCGCGCGGCTGGCTGGCGTTCTTCCTGGGCAGCGGCGCCGTCGTGGCCGTGCCGCCGGGCGAGCACGACTTCACCGCGCCGCCCCCGGCCTGCCGCCTGCCTTCGACGAGGGAGGCTTTCCGCTTCCCGCGCGCGCCTCGGTGCTCAGCCGCCCGGTCTTCCCGTTCTGGCCGGTCGAACAGATCGCGCTGGACCTCACCGGCGGCGATCGCGAAGGTGCGCTCGCCGCTTTCCTCACCGAGCGTTTCGGTCATTATCCGCGCGCCACCTTCCGCGCAGTCGAGGCCCCGCCCGAGCCGGAGGACGGAAACGGGGGCGGCGAAACTGCGCCCCCTTCCGAACCAGAGGCGCCGCCGCCGCTGTGGTGGCACGCCGTGCGCAATCTGGCGCGCCGGATCGAGATCGCCGCTGCGCTGGCGCCGCGCCAGCTTGGCCAGCGTGAGGCCCGGCTCACTGCCGCGCTCGACACGCTCGATGCCATGCACCGCGAACATCGCGGAACGCTGGAGATCGATCAGGCCGAAGACGTCGCCGCCGCTGCCCGCGCCGATCTCGACCGCTTCACCGAGCAGGTCGACAGCCTGCCGCACATGGCCACAGCGCTCGCCGAGCTCGTATCGGGGCGCGACGACTGGGAACCGCTGACGCCCGAGGAAGTCGCGCTGGTCGAGGAAATCCTCGCCGAACTGCACGGCCATTACGGCGATACCGTCTCCACCCAGATCCCGACGGGCATTGCCCAGCTTTCCACGCTCAGCCAGCGCGCGATGGTCAGCGGCGACGAAACTGCGCTCGATGCCTTGCCCGACGACACCCTCGCGCGGATCAACACCGAGCACGCGCTGGCAAACCTGCACCAGCACCGCATCTTCGCGCTCGACGAGGACGGCAGGCGCGACGTGCTGCTGCTCCAGCTGGGCTACGACGATCTGATGGAATGGCGCTGGAGCGAAATGGGCGCCTGGCGCTTCCGCATCCCGGCCGAAGCCCTGCGCACGGAACGCTGGGACAAGGCGACGCTGGCGTTCGAGACGGCGTGAGGGCTGGCATGGCGACAGCTATCGACCGGCTGAATGCCTGCATGGCCGATACTTCGGACGTCTATATCGGCGCCGGTTGGGACGCTGCCAGCTATCTGCGCGACATCGAACGGGGGCTTCGCGCGGCCCTTTGCGAGCCTTTCCCGATCCGCGCCGTGGCGATCGAACCCGGCTTTCCCGAAACGGCGGTAGGCGAGACCCTCGACGCGATATGCGTCGCTCACGAGGGTGGATACTGGCTCGGCTATCAGCCCGCGCTCGACAGGTTCGTGTGCTTCTGGGGCGAACATCCGGATCGTCTGGATGCTGCGGGAATTTTCGGCTCGCCGCTCGGCTGCTGGAGCGCTTGACGCGCCGCGTCTCTTCCCTCGATACGCCCCTCAATCCTCGTCGAGGTCGCGCTTTACGCGGGGGTCGGCGAGCAGCGCGTCGATGCGGCTGGCCTCGTCGAAGGTCTCGTCGGCCTGGAAGCGGATCTTGGCGGCGAAGCGCAGCTTGAGGCGTTGCGCGACCTCGCGCTGGAAGAACGCGGTGTTCGTGCGTAGCGCCTTGAGCACGGCCTCCTCGTCCTCGCCCAGCAGCGGCTTCACGTAGACGTTGGCCTGTCGCAGGTCCGGCGTCATGCGCACTTCCGTGACCGAGACGGTATGGCCCGAAAGCGTCGCATCGTGGACCTGCTGACGCGTGAGGATCTCGGACAGCACGTGGCGCACCTGCTCGCCCACCTTCAGGAGGCGGACCGACTGTTGCTCGGGGGTGACTTGCTGACGTGCCATTTCTCTTAATCCATCACGTAATTTTGCGACAATTTGCAACAATTGAATACGCCACCGTTCAGGTGCCGCTTCGTTAAGCTCTCATAACCTGGCTACGCCATAGCAAAGGCTCCGTCGCAAGACGAGTGCCCCACTACGAAGGAGAGTGCGACACATGAAGAAGATCACCACCGCCTCGTCGCTGCTGCGATGACCCTGCCCGCCCTGACCGCCGCCGTGCCTGCCATGGCAGCACCCGGCCATGGCCATTCGCAGATGGACCACTGGAAGAAGGGCGAGAAGTTCGACCGCAAGCACGCCTCGCACTACCAGGTCGTCGACTATCGCCAGCATCGCGGCATGAAGGCCCCGCCGCGCGGCTATCACTATGTCCGTTCGGGCAACGACATTCTGCTCGTGGGCATCACCAGCGGGATCGTCGCCTCGGTCCTGGCCGGGCAGTTCCGTTGAACGCCTGACCTGATCTGAGTGCGACCGGGGCGGCCCCTTTTCATGGTTTGGGGGGCCGCCCCGTGATTTTTCGGAGTGCAGCGGTATTCCTGCTCTCGCCTTCGAACCTTATCCCATCTTCGTCAGAATGCGCGCCAGCGAGCGCACATTGCGCGCAGTGCCCGGAAACGCAAGCCGCCGCTCGATAAAGCCTGCCGTCAACCGGCTTCGCCCTGCCCCTCGACATAATCGATATAGAGGCTGCGTTCGCCCGCCGCGAGCTTCTCCGGCCCGCGCCCCTCATAGGCGGCGAACAGCGCGTCATAGGCTTCGGGCGTGGGCTGCCCGCCCAGAAAATGCGTGTGGACGTTGGCATCCTCACCGATCCCGGTGAAGGGATTGTCCTCGATCGCCCGGCGCAGTTCCTCGCGGGTGCGGATGGCAACGAAGCTGTCGATGTCGAAACGCTCGCGCATCACATAGGCGAACATCTCCTCCAGCCCCTCGGTCGGCCGCTCGTCGTAGTCGAACAGTACGTTGCCGCTGGCGATCACCGTCTCGACGTTCTCGATATCCTCGCGCGCCAGCGCATGGCGCAGATCGGCCATGGTGATGCGGTTGCCGGAGCCGACATTGAGCGAACCGAACAGGGCAAGGTAGCGGGGCATCAGATCTCTTTTTGAAACTGGGTTGGACCGGGTATCCAACAAAGCAACGGGGGCGGCAACCCATGGTCGCCGCCCCCGTCTTGTTCCGTCGCCCGGCCTGAAAGCCGGGCGGGCCGTTATCGTCAGCCGATCGTGCGTTCGCGATGGTTGACCTCGAAGACTTCGAGGTGATCGCCGGCACGGATGTCGTTGGTGTCGGCCAGAACCACACCGCACTCCAGACCCGCGCGCACTTCGTCCACATCGTCCTTGAAGCGGCGCAGCGAGGCGATCTTCGTGGCCGAAACGATGACGTCGTTGCGGGTGAGACGGGCGTAGAGCCCCTTGCGGATGACCCCTTCGACGACCAGCAGACCGGCAGCCTTGTCCTTCTTACCCGCCGGGAAGACCTGCTTGACCTCGGCGCGACCGACCACGTTCTCGACGCGCTCGGGGCCCCAGATACCGGCCATCTGCTTGGCGACCACTTCGGTCAGCTCGTAGATGACATCGTAGTACAGCATCTCGGTCTTGGTCTTGGCGATCTGCTCGCGCGCCTTGGCGTTCGGACGAACGTTGAAGCCCACGATCGGTGCGCCCGAGGCCGAAGCCAAAGCCACGTCGGTTTCGGTGATAGCCCCGACGCCCGAGTGAAGGATACGCACCTTGATCTCGTCGTTCGACAGGGCGTGGAGCGCCGAGTTGATCGCTTCGACCGAACCCTGCACGTCCGCCTTGATGACCACCGGATACTCGATGACGCTCTGCTTGGCGGCGAGCGCCGAGAACATCGTGTCGAGGCTGGCGGGTGCCATGGCAGTGCGCTTGGCAGTCGCCTGCTCCTGACGGTAGGCCGAAACCTCACGCGCACGCTGCTCGTTCTCGACCACGCTCATCAGGTCACCTGCCATCGGCACGCCGCCGATACCCAGAACCTCGACCGGCATCGAAGGCGGCGCGGTCTTCACCTGACGGCCCTTGTCGTCGAGCATGGCGCGAACGCGGCCGCTCTCCGAACCCACGACCAGCACATCGCCAACCTTCAGGGTGCCGCGGTTGACCAGAACGGTCGCCAGCGGGCCCTTGCCCTTGTCGAGCTTGGCCTCGATCACGGTGGCTTCCGCCATGCGATCGGGGTTGGCGCGCAGTTCCATCAGTTCGGCCTGGAGCAGGATCTTCTCGATCAGCTCGTCGAGGCCCTGGCCGGTCTTGGCCGAAAGCTCGACGTCCTGCACGTCGCCCGACATCGCCTCGACGACGATCTCGTGCTCCAGCAGGCGCTCGCGCACCTTCTGCGGGTTGGCCTCGTGCTTGTCGATCTTGTTGATCGCCACGATCATCGGCACGCCTGCGGCCTTGGTGTGGTTGATGGCCTCGATCGTCTGCGGCATGATGCCGTCGTCCGCCGCGACCACCAGGATCACGATGTCGGTGACGTTCGCGCCGCGCATGCGCATCTGCGTGAAGGCAGCGTGACCCGGCGTATCGAGGAAGGTGACGAGATCGCCGCTCTTCGTCTTGATCTGGTAGGCGCCCATGTGCTGGGTGATGCCGCCGGCCTCGCCCTTCACCACGTCGGTGCCGCGCAGGGCATCGAGCAGCGAGGTCTTGCCGTGATCGACGTGGCCCATGATCGCCACCACCGGGGGACGCGGCTTCAGCGTCTCTTCGGCATCGACGTCCACGGTGTGATCGAGATCGATATCGCTCTCGGACACGCGCTGGATGTTGTGGCCGAATTCGGTCACGAGCAGCTCTGCGGTATCCTGGTCGATGGTCTGGTTGACCGTGACCATCATGCCCATCTTGAACATCGCCTTCACGAGGTCGGCGCCCTTCTCGGCCATGCGGTTGGCGAGTTCCTGCACGGTGATCGCCTCGGGGACGATCACGTCGCGGACCTGCTTCTCGCGCGGCTGGTTACGGCCACCGAAGTGCGAGCGACGCTCCTTCTCGCGCGCACGCTTCAGCGCGGCGAGCGAACGGGCGCGTGCGCCCTCGTCGTCATTCAGCGCGCGCGTGACGGTCAGCTTGCCCGACTGGCGACGATCGCCGCCCTTGCGCTCCGCCGAAGCGCCGCGCGGTGCAGGCGCGCCCTTCTTGGCAGCGGGTGCCGAAGAGGCGGTCTTGGGAGCACCACCAGTGTTGCCGGTGTTCGACGCGTTGCCGCCAGCGGCAGGCGCGGCAGGCTTGCGCACGACCGGCTCGGGACGCTGGACGGGCGTGAAGCGACGCGGCGCAGGTGCCGGTGCGTTCTCCTCGACGGCAGGCGCCGCTTCGGCAGCCTTGGCGACAGGCGTGGCCACGGGCGCAGGCGTTTCCACCGGCGCTGCAGCAGGAGCCTCGGCAGCAACCGGCGCAGCGGGCGCGGGCTCAGCAGCGGCGGGCGCTTCAGCCTGACGCGCGGCCTCGGCCTGCGCCTTGGCAGCAGCGACCGCAGCCTCTTCCTGCTCGCGGCGGTTGTCCTCGGCGCGGCGCTTCTCGTCCTCGAGCGCGCGGGTGCGCGCTTCCTGCTCGCGGCGGGTTGCCTCCTCGAGCATGGCAAGGCGGGCTTCCTCGGCCTCGCGCAGCAGACGGGTCTGCATTTCCTGACGGGTCTCGCCGGGGCGGATCATCGGGCGTGCGGGCGCAGCCGGGGCCGCCGGGCGCGGGGCCGGGGCGGCAGGCTTGGCTGCTGCCGGAGCAGCCGCCGGAGCCGGAGCCGGAGCAGCAGGGGCTGCCGGGGCCTGCGGGGCCGGTGCAGTGGCTTCCACGCCGCCCTCGCCGGGCTTGCCCAGCACCTTGCGGCGCTTCACCTCGACCACGACCTTGTTGGTGCGGCCATGGCTGAAAGTCTGCTTGACCTCACCCGCTTCCACCGAGCGCTTCAGCCCAAGCGGCTTGCGGCCCAGGGTCGGTTTGTTGTCGGTCTCGCTCATATCTGTCGTCGTGCCCTTCAATCTCAATTCATGTACCCGAAAACGACCGGGTAACGTCGCGGGCGCGCCTTCAGCGAAGACCTGCCCTCGTGTTCGTTCAGTTCAGTACCGTGCCCGCGCTATGCGGCGGGCTCGTGCGCAGCCGGTGGCTCCGCGATCTGCCCCTGGTAATTCAGGAGACGCTCCAGCAAGGAGGCGACCCGTTGGGCCGCACCAGACTCGCCAAGCGCCAGGTGAACGACATTCTCGCGGCCCAATGCCACAGAGAGCGTCGTGCGGTCCAGTGGCAAGCGCACACCTTTCAGACCCGAACCCTCTTCCTCGCGCCCCACGCGCCAGGCCTGATCGAGCTTCCTCGATCCGTCCTCGCGCGCATCGGCGGCGTGGGCGAGCCATTCGACCCGGCCCTCGCGAGCGTTCTGGGCGATGCGGTCGGAGCCGAGCAGCAGACGGCCGGACTTCATCTCCAGCCCGAGGCGGTCGGTCAGGGCGCGGGACAGCGCCGCCGTGATGCGTTCGGGCAGGTCTTCGGGGATCGTCAGCGGCGCGCCCTTGTAGGCACGCGCCAGCGCTCCCTTTAACTTGCCCTTGGCAACGGCAATTTCAAGGGCCTCACGCGAAACGCCGATCCATGCGCCGCGCCCGGGGGCACGCGCATGGACGTCTGGAAGGACCAGTCCTTCCGGCGAAATGGCGAGGCGCACGAGATCATCGCGCGCACCCTTGCGGCCGGAGAGGATGCAGGTCCGCTCCGCGCCGGGGCCATCGATGTCGGAGCTTACGCGCTCATTGTGAGGATCCCGCATCGGCGGCCTCCTCAGTCTCGACCGCTTCCGCAGCGTCCGGCTCGTCGTCGAACCAGTGCGCGCGGGCGGCCATGATGATCTCGTTGCCCTGCTCTTCGGTCAGGCCATATTCGCCGAGCACACCGCCCTTGTCCTCGTCGCGCGAGCGGCGATTGACAGTGCCGTCGCGACGACGCTGCTCGGTGCGCTTCTTGGCGATGAGTTCGTCGGTGGCGAGATCGGCGAGATCGTCGAGCGTCTTGATCCCGGCCTTGCCGAGCACCACCAGCATCGCTTCGGTGAGGTGCGGCAGTTCGGCCAGACCATCCTCGACGCCCAGCGCGCGGCGAGCCTCGCGCGAGGCTTCCTCGCGGCGCTCCAGCGCTTCGAGCGCGCGGTTCTGCAGCTCTTCGGCCAGCTCCTCGTCGAAGCCCTCGATCTGCGCCAGTTCGGCGATGTCGATGTAGCCGACTTCCTCCAGCTCGGTGAAGCCTTCGGCCACCAGCAGCTGCGAGAGCGTCTCGTCGACGTCCAGCTCTTCCTCGAACATCTTCGAGCGCTCAACGAATTCCTTCTGGCGCTTCTCCGACGATTCGGCATCGGTCATGATGTCGATCTGCGAGCCGGTGAGCTGCGAGGCGAGGCGCACGTTCTGGCCACGACGGCCGATCGCCAGCGACAGCTGATCGTCGGGCACCACCACCTCGATACGGCTCTCTTCCTCGTCGATGACGACGCGGCTGACCGTGGCGGGCTGAAGCGCGTTGACCACGAAGGTCGCGGTGTCCTCGCTCCAGGGGATGATGTCGATCTTCTCGCCCTGCATTTCCTGCACGACGGCCTGCACGCGGCTGCCCTTCATGCCGACGCAGGCGCCGACCGGGTCGATCGAGTGATCGTGGCTGATGACGCCGATCTTGGCGCGCGAGCCCGGATCGCGGGCAGCGGCCTTGATCTCGATCACGCCGTCATAGATTTCGGGGACTTCCTGCGCGAAGAGCTTCTTCATGAAGTCCGGGTGCGAGCGCGAGAGGAAGATCTGCGGACCGCGGTTCTGGCGCTCGACGCGCAGCACCAGCGCACGCACGCGCTCACCCACACGGGCAGCTTCGCGCGGGATCTGCTGGTCGCGGCGGATCACGCCCTCGGCGCGACCGAGGTTGACGATCACGTGGCCGAACTCGACCGACTTGATCACGCCGGTGATGATCTCGCCCGCGCGGTCCTTGAACTCTTCGTACTGACGGTCACGCTCGGCATCGCGGACCTTCTGGAAGATCACCTGCTTGGCCGACTGCGCGTCGATACGGCCCAGATCCACCGGGGCAGCGGGTCGACGATGAAGTCGCCCAGCGCGGCGTCCTTCTGGAGCTTCTGGGCCTGCGCCAGATCGACCTGCTTGAAGTAGTCGTCGACATGCTCGACCACCTCGACGACGCGCCACAGGCGCAGGTCGCCGGTGCGCGGATCGAGCTTGGCGCGGATGTCGTTCTCGGCACCGTAGCGGTTGCGGGCCGACTTCTGGATCGCTTCTTCCATCGCCTCGATGACGATGGACTTGTCGATCATCTTCTCCGAGGCAACGGAGTTGGCGATCGCGAGCAGCTCGGCGCGGTTGGCGGAAATCGCACTGGCCATGGCTTAGTCTTCCTGTTCCTCGAAAGTGTCGTCATCGATGACGACTTCCTCGTCCGCGCCAGAGGCGTCGAGCGGGCGGGTTGCAGCGATCAGCCGGTCGGTCAGGACCAGCCTTGCGGAATTGACATGGGCGAGCGGGAAGCTGACGCGGCCGGACTTGCGGTCCTCCAGCGTCACCACTTCCGCACCGGCATCGCCCTCGATACCGACCAGATCGCCGTGGAGCCCCTTGCGGTTGCCTTCCACGGGTTCGGACAGATTGATCTTGGCCTCGTGCCCGGCCCAGTTCGCGTAATCCTTCACGCGGGTGAGCGGACGATCGATGCCCGGCGAGCTGACTTCGAGGCGATAGGCCTCCTCGATCAGGTCCTCGCCCGCTTCCTCCAGCGCGTCCATGCGATCGGAAATGCGGTGCGAGAGCGTCACACAGTCTTCCAGCACGAGCTGCCCGGTCTCGGGACGCTCGGCCATGATCTGCAGCGCGATCTCGTCGTCGCCGACTTCGCTCTTGCCGAAGATGCGCACGCGCACGAGGTCGAGGCCCAGAGCCTTGACCTCGGGTTCGATCACTTCAACAAGGCGGGCAATATCGGCCAATCGGTATTCCGTTCGTATGTCTTGTCGGCGCATCGCGCCGGATATGTCGGGCCGTGTTAGGCAACGCAGTTTCGCGCCGGCCCCTGTCGGCGCCAGCCCGTTCGTTGTGTCACCAATTACGGGATGACAAGGCAGATAGGCCCGATTCCGGAAAATTGCAAGGGCGTTGCAACAGGACGAGCAGAAGCGCGATCACCCGCCCCGATGCAGCCCATGCTTCTTCAGGCAATGGCGCAACTGATCGTAAGTCAGGCCCAGCGCTACGGCGGCCTTGCGCTGGTTCCAGCGCAGACGCTCCAGCGCAGCGAGGACAAGGCTGCGCTCATGCGCCTCGACCGCCTCGCGCAAGTTCGCAGGCGATGATACCGGCGGCGTAGGAACCGAGGCGGCAGAGGCGACAACCTCGGCCACTTCGACCGGAACCTCTGCATATTTCGCCGCCCAGGGACTGGCAAACGGGTCGAACACAACCTCGCCGATGGGCAATTCCTCATCACCCCAGCGATAGACCGCGCGCTCCACCACATTGCGCAGTTCGCGCACGTTGCCTGGCCATGGATAGGCCTCCAACGCCGCCATCGCCCCGTCTGCAAAGCCCGGCCAGCGATCCCAGCCCAGCTCGCTCGCCATGCGGCGACCGTAGTAGTCGCCCAGTTGCTCGACATCGCCTTCGCGGGCACGAAGCGGCGGCAGGGTGATGACCTCGAAGCTCAGGCGGTCGAGCAGGTCGGCCCGGAAGGCGCCCTCCTCCGCCATGCGCGGCAGGTCGGCATTGGTCGCCGCGACGATGCGGACATCGACCTGCACCGGGCGCGAGGCGCCGATGCGCACCACTTCCCCATATTCGATCGCGCGCAGCAGCCGCTCCTGTGCCGCCATCGACAGATTACCCAGCTCGTCGAGAAACAGCGTGCCGCGATCGGCCTCCTCAAAGCGCCCGGCCCGCGCCTTGACCGCGCCGGTGAAGGCGCCCGCCTCGTGCCCGAACAGCTCCGCCTCGATCAGCGTTTCGGGCAGCGCCGCGCAGTTGAGCGTCACCAGCGGCTCATCCAGCGCGAGGACAGGCGATGGAGGCGCTGGGCGATCAGCTCCTTGCCCGTGCCGCGCTCGCCGATGACCAGCACCGGCCGCCCGACCGGCGCGGCACGGCTGGCGCGCTCCACCGCATCGAGAAAGGCCGAGGACTGGCCGATGAACTGAACGTCGCGCTCCATGCCCATAAATTGGCATAATTTACCAATATCTGGCAATCCGTCATTTTCAATCCGCGTGTTTCCAGTGCGATAGCCACGCAAATGTGCGCTTTTGTCCATTTGGCACGGGGCTTGCTGTACTGTGAACAATCGCTCGGCAGACCCGCCGGGCCGCAACAGGGACCAACCGTCATGCATCCGTTCGAGACCAGTCACCCGTGGACCGGTGGACCGAGTGTGAAGCCAGCCATGCCGCCGCCCGCGCACCGCTTCCGGTGCGCGACGCCGATGCACCCGCCCGCTCGCGTGCCCAGATCGCCCTGTTCGTCGGCCTGCTGGTGCTCGCCGTGTTCAACGTGCTGGCCATGGCCGGACAGATCGGTGCCGCCGACGCCATCGCAGCGCCCGCCTCTGCCACGACGCTTTCCAGCTTCCATGCCTGCGGAGCACCGCTGGCATGAGCCGCCTCGACGCCGAGATCGAACGCGTCTCGAACGCACGTTCCTCCAACTCCGGCCCCTCGAACCCCCGCCCCGTCACGCTCTATCCGCTTGCACCGGATGCGGCGGACGAGGCGACTTTCAACCACACCTCCTTCGGCAAAACCCGCATCACAGGAACCACCGCCATGGGCATCTTCAGCCGCACCCGCGACATCATCGCCGCCAACTTCAACGACCTGCTCGACAAGGCCGAAGACCCGGCGAAGATGATCCGCCTGATCATCCTGGAGATGGAAGAGACGCTGGTCGAAGTGCGTACCTCGTCGGCCCGCACCATCGCCGACCAGAAGGAACTGCGCCGCCACCTGATCAAGCTGGACAAGCTCCAGGCCGACTGGTCGGAAAAGGCGCAACTTGCCTTGTCCAAGGACCGCGAGGATCTGGCCCGCGCCGCGCTGATGGAAAAGAAGAAGGCCGCAGACATGGCCGAACAGCTGACCGGCGAAGTCGCGGTGCTCGACGATGCGCTGCTCGCCTACGAACAGGACATCGAGAAGCTGCAGAACCGCCTGCGCGAAGCCCGCAGCCGCCAGAGCGCCATCGCCGCGCGGTTGCAGAGCGCCGAGAATCGCGTCAAACTGCGCACGCTGCTGGCCAGCGAGCGGGTGGACGAGGCTTTGGCGCGCTTCGACCAGCTCGAACGCCGCGTGGACTATGCCGAAGGCCGTGCCGAAGCGCTCTCGCTCGGCGACGACCGCCGCCAGCCCACGCTCGCCGACGAGATCGCCGCGCTGGCCGATGGCGATGCGATCGAGGACGAACTCGCGGCAATGAAGCGCGCGATGACCGACAAGCCTATGACCGACAGGCCGGCGTAAAATTCCGCCGTACTTACACAAGACGCATTCCGGCCGCGGCAGGGCAATGCCCGGCGGCCTCTGGGGAAGGACAACGGAACGATGTCACGCGGACAGTTCTATCTCGACAAGTCGAACGCCAAGATCTGGGGCGTATGCGCCGGGATCGCCGATTACACCGGCGTCGACGCCTTCTGGATTCGCCTCGCCGCCGTGCTGGTGACGCTGATGGGCTCGGGCGTACCGATCCTCGTCTACATCGCGGTCGCCTGGCTGGCGGATTCGCGCCCGATGGGGCTCTATGACGAGGCCGACGAAGCGCGCCTGCTGCGCCGGATGGAGCGCCGCCGCGCCCGCGGCATCCGCTCGCCCTATGCGCCGCGCAGTGCCTTCCACGACATCTCGCTGGATCGCGCCTCCCGCTCCGCCACCACCGCGCGCAGCGAGAAGATTGCAGGCGATCTTGACGATTTCGACCGCCGCGTGCGCGATCTGGAAACGCATTACTCGACCAGCAGCAGCTCGCGCCTCGCCGCCGAGATCGACAGCCTGCGCTGAGACCTTCCGAAGGAACGCCCCTCATGTTCGATCCCGACCTGCTCGTCCCCATCTTCGCGCTCTCCATCCCGATCGTCGCGATCTGGACGCGCCACCAGCGCCGCATGGCCGAAATCCAGGCAAACACTACGGCCGAGAAAGCCGCGCTCTACGCCACCAGCAATGCCCAGCTCGAAGAGCGCGTGCGCATTCTGGAGCGGATCATCACCGACAACGGCTATGACACCGCGCTCCAGATCGAGGCCCTGCGCGACAAGCGCGAGGTGGAGACCGCGCGCGATCCCGCAGCCGGTCAGAAGATCAACTGAAGACCTCTCCTCCGGGCCACTTACGAGCACGCAACAGGGACACCTCTCGTGGACAACCTCTGGATACTGATACCGCTGGCCCCCTTCCTTCTGGGCGGCTTTTTCATCTGGACCCGGCACCAGACCCATCTGGCCGAACTGCACATCCAGTCTGCCGCCGATCTCGCCGCAGACAAGGCCGCGCGCCACGCCACTACCGTCGCGGAGCTGGAAGAGCGCATGCGCGTGCTGGAGCGCATCATCACCGATGGCAGCTATGACACCGCGCTGCAGATCGAGGCGCTGCGCGACCGTCGCGAGGTGGAGGCCGAGCGCATCCCCGGGCCGCCACCCATGCCCGCCCCCGAGGAGACCCGCCAGTGAGCCCCGGCGATTTCATGGGCTTCTGCGCCTTCCTGATCGCCACGATCATCATCTTCGCGATCCTGGCAGGCGCCTATAAGCGCCGCCTCGCCTTCATGGAGCGCAAGCTGGAGATCACTGCCGGTGCCTCGACGAAGCTGGCGGCGGAAAAGGCCGCGCAATATGCTGCGCACAATGCGCAACTGGAGAACCGCGTCCGCGTGCTGGAGCGTATCCTCACCGACGGTGGCAGCGCACTGGGCCTTGCCCACCAGATCGAGGCGCTTCGGGATACCTCTGCCCACGATACGACGGCGCTTGACGCCCGCCTTCCCTCTGCCGACATTGGGCATGAGATCAGGGGCCAAGAGATCAGGAAAGTGACCACGCAATGAGTTTCGGCACCGCCATCGTCGTCCTCTTCGCCATCGGCTGCGTGACCTGGCTGCGTTCGCAACAGTTGCGGCACGGGGGCAGCACCGACCCGCGCGAGCTGTTCAACTTCGGTCGTCGCCGCAGTCGGCTGGGCCGAACCCTGGGTCGCGACCGCGATTTCACCCCCTCCGGTCCGACCGACCACGAGCGCGAACTGGAGCGCGAGGTCGAGAAGCTGCGCGAGCGCATCGCCGTCCTCGAACGCATCGCCACCGATGATCGCCACGGCAAGGACCTTGCGCGCGAGATCGAGAAACTGCGCGATTGAGGTCAATCGCCCCTTAACCCCCTGCCCGCCCCCCTTTCGTCATCCCCGCGCAGGCGGAGATCCAGTCCGCAGTGACGCTCCACCGTAAGGTCGGAAGCTGGATTCCCACCTGCGCGGGAATGACGAAGAATGTTGGGGCTGCTTCTCCGCCAATCGGGACCGATCAGCCCTTCGGCACGCCCGCTTCCAGATCCGCCAGCCATACTGCCGCGCTCGCATCGGAGGGCGCGCGCCAGTCTCCGCGTGGGGACAGCGCGCCGCCGGAGGAGACTTTCGGACCATTTGGAATCGCCGAGCGCTTGAACTGGCTGAACGCGAAGAAGCGGCTCAGGAACTTCTCCAGCCAAGACCGGATCGTGGCGAGGTCATACGCCTCGCGCGCGTCCTCGGGAAAACCCTCGGGCCAGTTGCCCGCCGCCGCATCGCGCCAGGCGTGCCAGCACAGGAACGCGACTTTCGACGGGCTCTGACCAAAGCGGGCGATGTGGTGGAGGAAGAAGTCGTTGAGCGCATAAGGCCCGATCTTCGCCTCGGTGCTCTGGATCGCGCCGTCTGCGCCTGCGGGCACCAGTTCGGGCGAGATCTCGGTATCGAGGATCGCCAGCAGGATCTGCGCCGTCGCCTCGTCGAACTGGCCATTCGCGCACCAGCGGATCAGGTACTGGATCAGCGTCTTGGGCACGCCAGCGTTGACCGCATAGTGGCTCATCTGGTCGCCCACGCCATAGGTACACCAGCCCAGCGCCAGTTCCGACAGGTCGCCGGTGCCCAGCACAAAACCCGCGTGCTGGCTGGCAAGGCGGAACAGGTAATCGGTGCGAAGCCCCGCCTGCACGTTCTCGAAGGTCACGTCATAGACCGGCTGACCATCCGCGAAGGCATGGCCGATGTCCTTCAGCATCGTCGTGGCGGCGGGGCGGATGTCGATCTCTTCCGCCGTGATGCCCACTGCGCGCATCAGTGCCCAGGCGTTCGACTTGGTGCCGTCGCTGGTTGCAAAGCCCGGCATCGTGTAGCCGCGGATGAAGGTGCGCGGCAGGCCGAGGCGGTCACAGGCGCGCGCGGCGACGATCAGTGCCTGCGTCGAATCGAGGCCGCCCGAGATGCCGATCACCAGCGACTTCGCGTGGGTCGAGGCGATCCGGCGCATCAGCCCGTCGACCTGGATATTGAACGCCTCGAAGCAGTCCGCATCCAGCTTGTCGGCACGGTCGGGCACGAAGGGGAAGCGGGCGAGTGGGCGGGTGAGGCCGATATCGCCGCTCGCGGGCACATGATCGAACGCCACGGTGCGGAACTTCGGCAGACTCGCGAAGGCAAGGTCGGCGCTGTCGGCAAAGGTGGGCGAGCGCAGCCGGTCGAGCGCGATGCGGGTCACGTCGACGTCGGCGATGCACAGCTCCGGCTCCAGCGCAAAGCGTTCGGACTGGGCCAGTAGCCCGCCCAGTTCGTAGATCATCCCCTGCCCGTCCCAGGCAAGGTCGGTCGTGCTCTCGCCATGGCCGGCGGCGGAATAGATGTATGCCGCCTGCGCACTGGCCGACTGGGCGCGACACAGGGTGTGGCGCTCGTCGCTCTTGCCGATGACGATGTTCGAGGCCGAGAGATTGCACAGCACCGTCGCACCTGCCAGCGCGCCCAGCGAACTGGGCGGGATCGCGGCCCACACGTCCTCGCAGATTTCGGCGAAGAGGCGGAAATCGGGCAACTGGTTCGAGGCGAACACGAGGTCGGTGCCGAAGGGCACATCCTCGCCGTTCACCCGGATGGTCTCGCCGCGCAGACCCTTGCCGCTGGAGAACCAGCGCTTCTCGTAGAACTCGCGGTAGTTGGGCAGGAAGCTCTTGGGCACGACGCCCAGCAGCCGCCCGTTGGCGATCACCAATGCGCAGTTATACAGCCGCCCCTCGCGCGCCAGCGCCGCGCCGACCAGCAGCACCGGCGAAAGCGCCGCGCTCGCTGCGACCACGCGGGCGATGGCGGCCTCGACGCTCTCGATCATCGCGCGTTGCAGGTGCAGGTCGTCGATCGCGTAGGAGGACAAGCACAGCTCGGGAAACACCACCAGATCGACATGCGCGGCATGCGCGCGCGCCGCCTCGGCCAGCACCGCCTCGGTGTTGAAGGCAACGTCCGCCGTGCGCACGCGCGGCGTGGAAGTGGCGACGCGCACGAAGCCGTGGCGGTGCATCGAGAAGAACGGATGGCTGGCGGCTGATGGCATCGGCTGGTGCGTCTCTCTCATATTCGTCATCCCCGCGCAGGCGGGGATCCAGTGGCCGTGGCGCCATGGGCTCTGGATCCCCGCCTGCGCGGGGATGACGAGTTCCTTGTGTTCAGACGCCTTGAACCACATAAACTTTGCCACTTCCCCTGACAGGAACGCGCGCCCAGCGCAATCGTGCAAGCCATTCTCCCCCTTGCCCTTCGCGCACCGGCGTCTAAATGCCCTGCCATGCGCAGCCTCGACGATATCCGCGAAGAGTACGAATTCCTCGATGGCGACGAACGGTATCGCCTGCTGATCGAACTGGGCCGCGAGCTGGACCCGATGCCCGATGCGCTCAAGACCGATGCCACCAAGGTGCGCGGCTGTTCGGCCAGCGTCTGGGTCTATCCCACCGAAGCCGAGAACGGCACGCTGCACTTTCTGGCGGACAGCAATGCGGCCATTACCAAGGGTATCGTCGCGCTGGTGATCGCCGCCGTGCAGGATCGCCCGGCCAAGGACGTCGCCGCAACCGACGTTACCGCCGCGCTAGAACCGTTCGATCTCAAGAGCCAGCTGTCCTCGAACCGCACACAGGGCGTGCCCAACATGATCGCGCTGATCCGCGAGACGGCGGCGCGGCTGGCAGCGGGGTAATTCCTACCCGCTGACCACCACGCGCGCGGCCCCGGCGGCGGACAGAGTGCCCAGCAGTTCCCAGAATGCCTCGGCAGGGGCCGTGCCGAAATCGACCTGCAATTCGCCCGGCTCGACATAGAGCGCGTGGATATTCTCCGAAAGTTCGGCCTCGGGATCGAGGCGCAGTTCGTCGGGATCGAACCAGCGTTCGAACCAGTCCTCCAGAGCAGGCGCGGCATCGGGCAGATCGTGGCGCAGCACCGCGCCGTCCCAGCGCAGCCCTTCGAGTTCGAGCGCCATGTCGTTCACCAGCCCCTCGATCCGGTTGAACGAGAGCATCTGTTCGGGATCGAAATCGCTGGCGACGATATCCTCGCCCGAGGTGATGTGATCGACCACGATCAGCCCGCGAAAGGCGCTGCCGGGATCGGGGACCTCGAACTTGACCTCAGTGCTGCCGTCCTCGCCTTCGGCGCGCATGCGCGCGGCAAAGTCGCGGAACTGGGCGACGTAGTGGTCGCGGATTTCGATGATGAGGTTTTCGACTTCGACTGGTTCAAGCATCGCTGTGCCAAGATGGAGGCTGATGCCGCCCGCGTCCAGCCCTTACCCGATCAATCGTCCGCTGCTTCGCGCAACACGGCGATGCCGGCGCGGCGCTGCGCCGCCAGTTCGCGCTTCAGGACGGCAGGATCGCGGGCGATCACGAAGCCGAAGCTCACCCCACCCTCCTTGCCGATGGTCGCATGGTGGAGGCGATGCGCCTGCACCAGCCGCTTGGCATAGCCGCGCTTGGGCACCCATCTGAAATAGCGCTGATGCACCAGCCCGTCGTGGATCAGCGTATAGATCACGCCATAGATCAGCACGCCAAGGCCGATCCACGTCCCCGGCCACCAAGCAGGCAGACCAAACAGGCCGCCCATCACCAGCGGCGAGCCCAGCGCGAACATACCGATGCTGATGCCTGCACCGACCAGTGCATAGAGGTCGTTCTTCTCCAGCAGATTGTCGTGCGGTTCGTGGTGGTCGCGGTGCCAGGCCCAGCCGAAGCCGTGCATCACGTACTTATGGCTGGCCCAGGCGACCAGTTCCATCGCGGCGGCACTGGCCAGAACCATCGAGAGGGCAAGAACGAAATCCATAGCCACGCTTCTACGCCCGCGCCGCCTCGCTGTCAGCCCACCCGACATGCCGATCTGCGTGCGACATTTGGCGACACTTTCCCAAGATCCTGCGACGCCTTGTTTTTCGGGCGTTCATCAAAACAGCTCTAAATCTGAATGCAACGGAGAGACAGTCACTCACGACCGCGCTTCCGCCATCAAGAAGGGACACCACGATGACCAAGTTCACCCGCATTCTCGCCCCCGCTCTGGTCGCCGCCATCGGTCTCGGCGCCGCGCTTCCCGCCACTGCCGCCCCGGTCGTCCACAAGACCGTCGTGACCCACAAGGTAACGCCCGCCCACCGCGTCGTGACCAAGAAGGTCGTCACCAAGAAGGTCGTGCGCCCCGCCCCTGCCCGCAAGGTCGTCCACCGCACCGTCGTCGTTCACAAGGCGCCCGCCCACGTAGCGCATCACACGGTCGTCAAGAAGACCGTCACCTATCGCCACTGATCGTCACGCCGCCTGCGCTATCCACCCGGCATCTCCCTCCCCCCATTGAAACATATGGCGCAGGGCGGATAGCGCAACGGGAAGCACGATAATTGCGCGACAAGGCGCGCCCGTCCCTCTTGAATTGCGGGACCGGCGCGCCTAATCGCGCTTTCACCATGACTGACACCGCACCCCGCACGCTGTACCAGAAGATCTGGGACGCACACGTCGTCGACAGACGCGACGACGGCACCTGCCTCATCTACATCGACCGTCACCTCGTTCACGAGGTTACGAGCCCGCAGGCCTTTGAAAGCCTTCGCAGCTCCGGTCGCAAGGTACGCCGTCCCGACCTTACGCTCGCGGTGCCCGATCACAACCTTCCCACCACCGCCCGCCGCGATGCGCAGGGCAACCGCGTGCCCATCGCCGACTCGCAGAGCGCCCAGCAGCTGGCCGCGCTGGAAAAGAACGCGCCCGAATTCGGCATCCGCTACATCGGCGATGCCGACGCTGAACAGGGCATCGTCCATGTCGTCGGCCCCGAGCAGGGCTTCTCGCTGCCCGGCGCGACGATTGTGTGCGGTGACAGCCACACCGCCTGCCACGGCGGCCTCGGTGCGCTGGCCTTCGGCATCGGCACCAGCGAGGTCGAGCATGTGCTCGCCACGCAGACGCTGCTGCTCAAGCAGAGCAAGACCATGGAGGTGCGCGTCGAGGGCAAGCTCGGCGCCGGGATTACCTCCAAGGACGTGATCCTGCACATCATCGGCGAGATCGGCACGGCCGGCGGCACCGGCCACGTCATCGAATTCTGCGGCAACGTCTTCGAGGAAATGACCGTCGAAGGCCGCCTGACCGTGTGCAACATGGCCATCGAGGGCGGCGCCCGCGCGGGCCTGATCGCGCCGGACGAGACGACCTTCGCCTACGTCAAGGGCCGCCCCTATGCCCCCAAAGGCGAGGACTGGGACAAGGCCGTCGCCTGGTGGAAGAGTCTGGCGACCGACGCAGGCGCGACGTTCGACAAGTCCGTCCATATCCGTGCCGAGGACATCCAGCCCACTGTCACCTGGGGCACCAGCCCCGAGGACACCGCCCCCATCGGCGCGCTCGTTCCGGGGCCGGAAGCCTTCGGCGATGCCTCGAAGCGCGACGCGGTCGGCCACAGCCTCGATTACATGGGGCTGACGCCGGGCACGAAGCTGACCGATATCGAGATCCAGAACGTCTTCATCGGCTCGTGCACCAACAGCCGCATCGAGGATATCGCGCGGCCTGCGAAGTGCTCAAGGGCCGTCACAAGGCGGATAACGTGAAGTGGGCGATCGTCGTCCCCGGATCGGGTCTGGTGAAGGCGCAGGCCGAGGCCGAGGGCCTGGACAGGATCATCGTCGAGGCGGGCCTCGAATGGCGCGAGCCGGGCTGCTCGGCATGCCTTGCGATGAACCCGGACAAGGTTCCGGCGGGCGAGCGCTGCGCCTCGACCAGCAACCGCAATTTCACCGGACGTCAGGGACCGGGGGCGCGCACCCACCTGATGAGCCCGGCGATGGCCGCTGCCGCTGCCGTCACCGGCCACCTGACCGACGTTCGCGAGCTGATGGGATGACCAAGATGTCCGACGATACCGAAAACAACCTCGCCGGTCGCGCCGCTGTCGCTGCCGGTGCCGCCATCGGCTCTGCCGCGATTGCTGCCGCGCTGCTGTTCGTGAAGCGCCGCCGCGACAAGGCGCGCGATGCCCGCTCGCTCCCCTCGCCGACCAGTACCGCGCCGCACTTCCCGGCCGAGACGGACTGAGGCACCCAGCGATGAAAGCCATCAACCACGTCGCCGGAAAGGCGATCCCGTTCGGGCGCAAGAACGTCGACACCGACGTCGTCATTCCCGCGCACTGGCTCAAGACGATCACCCGCGAAGGTCTCGGCAAGGGCGCGTTCGAGGCGGTGAAGAAGGAGCCGGGCAACGTCTTTACCGACCCGGCCTACGAAGGCGCACCGATCCTGATCGCGGGCGACAACTTCGGTTGCGGATCGAGCCGCGAACACGCGGCATGGGCGCTGCTCGACATGGGCGTGGCCTGCGTGATCGCGCCCAGCTTCTCGGACATCTTCTCGGGCAATGCCTTCAAGAACGGCATTCTCACCGTGGCCCTGCCCCAGGAAGCCATCGACCGGCTGATGGAAGTCGCCGTGGAGCAGCCCGTCGATGTCGATCTGGAAAGCCAGACCGTCACCACGCCCTTTCAGGACCGCTTCACCTTCGAGATCGATCCGTTCCGCAAGCACTGCCTGCTGAACGGCCTCGACGAAGTGGGCCTGACGCTGGCGCAGGACGCCGCCATCGCCGGGCATGAGGCCAAGGCCAGCGCCGAGCTGCCCTTCCTCGCGAAGGCGCCTGTCAGCGCGGACTGATACGGATTGCGGGGGAGCGGCTCCAGCCCTTCCCCGCTTCCCCTTCCCGTTTGCCTCGCCCGGCGCGCCGACGGCCCGCCCCCCGAAAGCCTCTTGCCGGAAACGCCCTCCCGGCCCTATGTCGGCGCGAGAAAACCCGCGCACGCCCCGGCTCGCGCAAAACGGCGGCACACAGGACACCATGGACACTGCGAACGATCCTTCGTCGGCACACGGCGGCTTCGAACCGCGCATCGGACGCGAATCCGAGATGGCGATCCGCATTCAGGCCCGCCGCAACCGCCTGCTGGCCGAATGGGCCGCGCAGCGCATGCAACTCTCGCAGGCCGAGACCGACGCCTATGCCAAGGCCGTGGTCCAGACCGACTTCGAGGAATCGGGCGACGAGGACGTCGTGCGCAAACTTTTGGGCGATCTGATCGCCGCCGGCGTGGACGCCAGCGAAGCCGAAGTGCGCGAGGCGCTGGAGGCCAAGCAGGTCGACGCCCGCCGCGCGTTCCTGGGGTAACGTTTTTGCGAAGGGCCTTCGGGGAGGCCCTTCGATACGGCACCGGCCCTCTCCCCCACCCTGCCACCCGACGATCGTACCCTATGGGTGGCAGGGTGGGGGAAAGGGCCGGTGCCGACATACAGACAAGGAGACAATCCCATGGCCATGCCAGCCCACGAAATCGAAGCCCTGATCCTGGCCGCACTGCCCGACGCGCAGGTCACGATCACCGACCTTGCCGGAGACGGCGATCACTATTCCGCGCATGTCGTCTCGGCATCGTTCGCGGGCAAGCCGCGCGTCGCGCAGCACAAGCTGGTCTACGAGGCACTGGGCGGCCGCATGGGCGGCGTGCTCCATGCCTTGCAACTGACCACCGCAGTTCCCAACTGATCTCCCAGAACGCTTCTCCAAGGATTTTTCCGCAATGTCCGACGTCAACACCCGCATCGGCGACATCGTCAACAGCAACGACATCGTCCTGTTCATGAAGGGCACGCCCCTGTTCCCGCAGTGCGGCTTCTCCAGCCGCGCGATCGCCATCCTCGATCACCTCGGCGCGACCTACGAGAGCGTGGACGTGCTGCAGGACATGGAAATCCGTCAGGGCATCAAGGCCTACTCGGACTGGCCGACGATCCCGCAGCTCTACGTGAAGGGCGAATTCGTCGGCGGCAGCGACATCATGATGGAGATGTACGAGGCAGGCGAACTGCACCAGCTGTTCATCGACGCAGGCCTCGCCACCAAGGCCTGACAAGGCTGGCCGGGACGCCCCGGCCATCTTTCCACGATTTCGAAGCGCCCGCACGGAAAGCTCCGCTGCGGGCGTTTTGCTATCTGGTTCCGGCGATTTCGGGGTGTATCGCGGGGAGGCGGGACCCGGAGACCAATCCGGCCCCGCCTCAACCACTTTGGGTACACCGTTTCTATAGCACGATGCGTGCCAGATTCGGATATAGCGCTGAATTCCGCCGATCCCGCGTTAAAGGCAATTCATCTCTCTTAGCGATTTGTAAAAATGTCCGACACCTGCGTCGGAAGACGTGACGGTCGGAATTGCACCGGCGATCCGCACTTGCGCTTGGCCGCCAACAGCGCGAGGAGGACCGCCATGGAGAGTTCCCCCAGCCCTGGTCCAATGCGCCCCGGCCCGATGCAGATGGACGGCGCCGCCTTCGTGCCCGCAGCCACCGTCGTGGTCATGCGACGCGGGAGACATGACGCGGCGCCCGAGCTTCTGATGGTGCAACGCTCGCGCGCGCTGGACTTCGCAGGCGGCGCGGCGGTGTTCCCCGGCGGGCGGGTCGATCCGGGCGATCATGCGCTGGCCGCCCTGCTCTCGCCCGACGAGGAACCCGAGCTGGCCGCAGCGCGCATCGCCGCAATCCGCGAAACGCTGGAAGAGACCGGCCTCATGCTTGCGGTGCGCGAACCGGTCAGCGCCGCACAGGCCGCGCGCGCCCGCGCGCTGCTGACAGAGGGAATGTCCTTTGCGGAGGTACTCGCCGCCATGCACTGGACATTGGCGCCCGAGCGCCTCGACCTCTTCGCCCACTGGACGCAGTTGGAGGACCGCTTCTTCGACACCCGGTTCTTCGTAATCGATATCGGCAGCGGGGCCTGCGAGGTCAGCGCGGACGAGACCGAGAACACCCGCCTGTTCTGGGCCAGCGCCGCACAGACACTGGCGATGGTCGGGCGGCGCAAGGTGGACGTGATCTTCCCCACCCGCTGCAATCTGGAACGGCTGGCGCGGCTCGGCACTCTGGCAGCCATCCGCGAGGACGTGGCCGCCCATCCGGTCCGGCGCATCCACACCCGCGTCGAAATGCGCGAGGGGGACGCGGTGATCGCGATTTCGGAAGGGCTCGGCTACCGCTTCACGTCGCAAAGGCTCAGCGAAACGCGGCGCCGGTAAAGGTCAGCGGCGGTCGGTGAGGACATCCACGCCGTGGCGGGCGGCCAGTTCCTCAACCAGCATCGGGCGCACCGGCTGGTCGAACTCCACCCCGGCCATCTCGCCGCGCGACCAGCGCACGATGCCGCTCTGGCCATCGAGCCCTTCGGGCAGGACCACCACGCGGCCACCGACGCGGAAGAACCCCGAAGGCGTGCGCACACAGCAGCCTTCGAGCGAGATATCGAAAAGCTCGCCTTCCTCGGCCTGCCCGTCGAGCGTCCGACAGTGGGCGGCAAGGCGCACCGGGTGGCGAGGCGAGGATCTGGGAACCTGTTGGGTCATGGGCAGATCCTCGCGCAAAGTGCTTGATATTTGCCTAAGCCGGTTCACGGCCCGGCCCTTAGAAGGTCAGGCCGAAGCTACCAGCGGACGGCGCGCGAACCATCCATACGCGCCGATCAGGGCATAGCACAGGGCAGGCAGAGCCATCGCCAGCGCCAGACTATGCGTGATATCAGCCAGATGCCCGGTCAGCGGCGGGATCACCGCGCCGCCCACGATCATCACGCAGATCACGCCCGAACCGTCCGCCGCGCGCTTGCCGAGGCCTTCGCTGGCCAGGCTGAAGATCGTCGGGAACATGATCGAGTTGAACAGGCCGATCGACAGATAGCTCCACGCGGCAACCTGGCCGCCCGTGTGGGTCGAAACCAGCAGCAGGACGATGGCGACCACCGCATTGAAGGCCAGGATCTTGCCCGGATTGACCACGCGCAACAGCGCCGAACCGATCAGGCGACCGACCAGCGCCCCGCCCCAGTAGAACGGGATCAGCTTGCCCGCCGCGCTCTCGCTCAGCCCCAGCACGCGCCCTTCCATCATGTAGTTGACGATCAGCGAACCGATGGCGACTTCGGCCCCGACATAGAGGAAGATGCAGGCCGCGCCGAACCCGAAGCGCGGGCGCGCCAGCAGGCCGAAGCTGGCCAACACCGATCCGCCCTCGTGCCGCTCGCCTTTCAGCCGGTTGCGGTTGAACCACACGACCAGTGCGATCACCAGCAGCGCCGCGGCAAGACCCAGATAGGAGTGCTCGATCGCAGCGGTTTCGGCGACGCGATAGGCGGTCAGCGCCTCGCCCGTCAGCTTGCTCGCGTCCACCTTGGCAAGGCTGCCCAGCATCACGATGGTGCCGACGTAGGGGAAGATCGTCGTGCCGATCGAATTGAAGGCCTGCGCGAAAGCCAGGCGCGAACTGGCGGTCTGTGGGTGTCCCAGCAGCGAGATCAGCGGATTGGCGACCACCTGGACGATCGTCACGCCCGCGCCCAGCACCAGCATGGCGGCCAGGAACACCGGGAACGTCGCGCTCGACGAGGCGGGAATGAACATCAGGCAGCCCGCCATCATCGTCAGCAGGCCGATCGCCGCACCGCGCATGTAGCCGACCTTCTTGACGATCATCGCGCCGGGAATGCCGACGATGGCATAGGCCGCGAAGAACGCCGTCTGCACGCTCAGCGCCTCGGCGTAGTTGAGCGTGAACAGTTCCTTCAGCTTCGGGATCAGCACATCGTTGAGCGAGGTGATACCGCCGAAGATGAAGAACAGGGCCATCACGAACCAGCGCAGGCTGGGCGCATCGACGTGTCCGCCGGGCACTTCCTCGCCACTGTCGGGCGCAGTACCGCCCGCCCCCATCATCGCTGCCATCACCATCCCCTTCTCAGATTATCCATCTTCGTGCATCTCTATGCACCGGCCTGCCTCCTTGCGGACAAATCCCGAGAAGGGCAAGCACCGAAGATGGGATGGCCGCGATCCGGGCGGCCAGATCAGAAGCTGTAGATCAGCGAGGCCCTGGCGATGCGATCGGTCGTCTTGGCCCCGTCCGACGGGTTGCTTTCATAGTTGATGTTGTACGACAGCTTGCTCTTGAGCGGGCCGAACAGCGTCGATTCCACCGAGGTTTCCGATGCCACCGTGGTCGCCCCGGCTTCGAGGTAGACTGCCAGCGCTTCCTTCAGCGTCACCGTCTTGGAAGGCATCCACGCGATGTTCGCGCTGCCGCGTGCGGCAAGGCGGGTCGTCATGTCGTCCTCGTAATAGACGGTATGACGGATTGCCGGACCGACGCTGAGATCGATGGTCAGATCCTTGCGGTTCACGGCCTTGATACCGGCACCGGCCGAGATCGTATAACGCTGGCGGTAGCCCAGGCTCAGATCGTGCTCGAACTGGGAGAGACCATAGATGTAGTTGTTGGCATCGATATTGTAGCGCGGCTGATAGGCCGCCAGCGCACGCTCGGTATCGGTCACGCCGCTGGTCCGGCTGTAGGTGCCCGACATCGTGATGACGTGCTCCCAGTTGATGCCGGTCCGCTTGAGCGAGACATTGGTGTAGATGCCGACCTGGCTGGTGTTGCCCGAAGTGACATTTCCACCGAGCTCGACCGAGCCCTTCCACAGCTCGAAAATGCCTGCCGCGCGGATCTTGGCCTTGCGTGCGGCCTCCTTCTCTGCCGTGCTGGCATCGAGCGCGGCGTGATAGCGCTTGCCGATGGCCTCGATATCGTCCTTGTACTCGGGCGAGATCTTCTTGGCGAACTTCACCATGGCATCCACGGTGTTCGCGTCGTTGGCGTCGACTGCGGCGGCCAGCATCGCGCGGATATTGGCCGGCAGCTCGGGGGCAGGCGGCGTCAGGATGACAAGCTGCGGCACCGGATCGGGCAGCAGCATGCGGATCGGCGGCGGGGGAGGCGGCGGCGGAAGCGGCACCAGCGCATCGGGCGCAGGCACGGCATCGGCCGGCACAGGCTGCACGACAGGCTGGCTCACCAGCGAAGGCGCGACCGCGGGCTTCGTCGCCGCGTGCGCAACCTGCGACAGCGCGACGGCCGGGAACAGCGCGACAACGCACGCGAGAACGGGTCCGCTCGGGGGCAGCGGGCGCGGGACGCTACGGATCGCAACTTCTCCTGGACTTGGTGCGGGGTGAATTCCGAGCCCTTCGTATAACGATCGGTGCCTGTGGCGCAATCCGCGCTGCAAGCCTTGGCGCTGCACTGCGGCGAACCGAGTATACGGCGCGGCATCATTCCAGTGTCGCGCCGTACACCGTAAGATCAGAGTTTCAGCGCCTTGATCACCGTCTCGGTAAGCGCGCCCTGCCCGCGTTTCAGGAACAGGCGCAGGTCCGTAGGACCGGCGGCATCTAGCTTGATATCCAGCGCCGCGCGCCACAGGCCGTTGCCGCGATAGACCGGATAGACATTGGTCGAAAGCAGCTGTGCCTTGTCCAGGTTCGTCACCACCTCGACGCCCGAAGAGCCCGTCAGGCCGGTCAGCGAAGGCCCCGCGAAGTCGAACACGAACTTCTGGGCGCCGGGAATCGCCGGGCTGTCCGCGACACCCGCCTTGCCCACCCGGATATCGACGCAGCGCGCGGCATCGTCGGCGCTGGGATCTTTCGAGGTCCAGGTCAGGCGATAGGCGACAGCGATATGATCGCCCTTGCGCACCGGTTTGTCGGGCGTCCAGAACGCGGCCATATTGTCCTGGTTCTCGTTGTTCGTCGGCATCTCGTAGAGCCGCACGGTGCCCGCGCCCCAGTCTCCCTTCGGTTCGACCCAAAGGTTCGGACGGCGGTCGAAGAATCCGCCATCGTCCTGATAGTGATCGAAGTTCTGGTCACGCTGGAGCAGGCCGAAGGCCTTGGGGCTGTTCGCCTGAAACGTGAAGATCCGGGCCGAAGGCGGATTTTCCAGCGGGCGCCAGATATGCTCGCCATCGCCCGGCCAGATGGCGATACCGTCCGAATCGTGGACTTCCGGGCGCCAGTCGGTGCGGTTGAGCGTCGACTGGTCGTACCAGAACATGCTGGAGGCAGGCGCGAGGCCCAGCTGCTTCACGTCCTGCCGGAAGAACAGCTGCGCCTGCACGTCCTGCACCGCGCCATTGGGATCGACGTTGCGCGTGTCGAAGGCAAAGGCACCGCAGACGTGCGGACTGTCGAGCATCGCATGGATCATGAAGCGATCGGGGGTGATCTCCTCGATCCAGAATTTGGTGAAATTGGGGAAGTCCTCCCCCGTCGGCAGGCCGGTGTCGATGGCAAGGCCGCGCGCGGAAATCCCGAACTGGTCGCGCGAACCGGAGGTGCGGAAGTACGAGGCGCCCATGAACGAGAGCCAGTCGGCATGACCGTCCGAGGCCATGACGCGGAAACCGGCGATATCGGCCTTGGTCCCGCCCACGAACAGGTCCGAGGTATCGACGACCGGGCGCGCCTGCCCGTTCTGCACAACGTTCAACTCGACCGCATAGGGTGCAACCGCCGTGCTGGTGGGGAACAGACGGATCACGCGGGCAATCGATCCGGCGGTGCCGTAGGTCAGGCGCGCCAGCGTATCGAAGTCCTTCGCCGCCGTGGGCGAGACCGGCGGCTGCACATAGGGCTTGGCCGCCATGGACCGCGCCATCTTCACGAGGCCTTCCCAGCTGAACGCCACCGGTTTGCCGAGGTAGGCAGGCACGGCAGGCGCCGCGGCAGAGGACGTGGCGGCGGCGCGCGCGGTCGCGGGCAGCAGGCCCGCACCGATCAGCGCGCCGATCAGGCCGGTCATGTCGCGACGCGACAGGGCAATATCGTCGCGACGCGACAGGCTGATATCAGCCACAGCATCAGGCGCGGCGCCGCTGGCAGCGTCGGTCATCGTAACATTCGGTTCGGCATTGGGCATTCGACGGATGGGCACAGGCAGGCGTCCTCGCTGGCTTGTTGTCAGTCCTTACGAGCCTTACCGACATCCTTTCCGCAAAACTTTCGCATAGGAACGGCCTCGCGCCCAAGCCGTTCCCCGTCGCTTTGTAGCCCTTTGTCGCAAGGCCCGGATCGGCCTCTGCGTAGGCTATCGTTGGCGCCCTCTTCGGGATCGCATCGCCGCTTGGCCATGGCGCAAGGGCGTCAACGGGACGGACGGGGCCTTATCCGCGATGGACCGCCCGTATGATGGACAGGGCTTTAAGCATCACGGCGCGGACGATCCATCGGGCGCGTCCGCAGCATCGCTCTTCTTGCCTGCAGCCTTACCGGCGGCCTTGCCAGCAACCTTGTCCGCAGCCGCTTTCGCGGCGACAGCGCGTTTGGCAATGTCCTCGTCGGTGCTCGGCACGTTCTGCCAGCCGCCGCCCAGTTCCATGAACACCGCGATCTGGCGGTCGACCAGCTTGGCCTGCGCCGCCGCATAGCTCAGCTGCACATTGACGTGGTTGCCCTGCGCGGACAGCACCGAGAGGAAGTCCGACCGGCCAAAGCGCATCAGCTTGGCCGACTGCTGCGAAGACAGGGCCGCGCTGGCCGCCGCACGCCGCAGGGCGTCGGCGGTCTTTTCCGCCTGTACATAGCTGTCGAGCGAATCCTCGACCCCGCGCAGGGCCGAAAGCACGGTGGAATCGAACTTGGCGATATCGGCATCGACCTGTGCATTCGCCGCGTCGATCTTGGCCTTCACGATCGGCCGGTTCGGGAAATTCCAGCTGAGCAGCGGCCCCAGCCCGAAGGCATAGTTGGTGCTGGAGAACATCTCCGGATACTGGCCGCCTGCCAGCAGTCCGCCACCGATGGAAACGGTGGGATAGAGGTCCGCCATGGCCACGCCGATCCGCGCAGTGTCACCGGCGATCATGCGTTCGGCCTGCCGGATATCGGGACGGCGACGGATCATCGCCGCGCCGTCGCCAACGGGCATGGGCTGCGAAAGCGTGGGCAGCGTATCGCAGGTCTCGACGTCCTTGGGATACTCCGCAGGCGGCTTGCCCAGCAGCGTTGCCAGGAGGAACAGCGCGCCCTGTCGCTGCGAGACGAAGCCCGGCAGGTTGGCCTCGGTGGTCTCGACCGCCGTGCGCGCACGGGTAACGTCGAACGCGGTGGCCCGCCCGCCCTTCTGCAGGCGGATCGTCGCGTTCAGCGTCGACTGCTGGTTGGCGATGACGCGCTGCATCACCTTGTACTGGTAATTGGCAGAGCAGGCATCGGCATAGGCCTTGGTGGTCGCCGCTGCGACGGCGATCCGCACTGCATCGCGCGCGGCCTCCACCGCATCGCGATCGGCAAGGCTACCCTCGATCGCGCGCTTGATCTTGCCGTTGAGATCGAGCGGATAGGAGAACTGCATCCCCAGCGTATACGTGGTGATGCCCTGCTCTTCCGCGCCCAGCGAGAGCAGCGAGTAGTTGCGTTCGCGCGAGGTTGCCGCGACCACATCGGTCTTGATGTCGCGCGTGCCCATCGTGCCGCGCACCATCGCATCGGCCTTGCGCAGGTTGGCATCCGCCGCGCGCAGATCGGCATTGGCGGCCAGCGCCTGCTGCACCAGCTCGTCAATGCGGGGATTGTTGTAAAGCTCCCACCAGTGGTCGGGCAGCGGCTCCTCGCTGAAGCCCGGCCCCTCGGCAGACAGGAACGGTGCCTTGGCGGTATCCATGTTGGCCACCGAGTGTTCGGGTGGGTGATAATCCGGCCCGGCGACGCAGCCTGCAAGGGCTACCGCCAGGCCCGATACAGCCAGCAGGCCGCGAGTGCGCGCGCGGGACATCGCTTACTGCGCCCCCGTGGCGGCAGGTGCCGGAGCCGGAGCGGGCGTCTGCATCGGGGCGGGCTGCGGGGCGGCGGGTTTGGCCGCCACCGGCTTGCCCTGCACCGGATGCTGGACGATCGTCACTGTCGCGGTACGACCCGAGATCAGTGCGATACCCTGCGGCACCTTGGTCAGGTGGATACGGACCGGGATGCGCTGGGCCAGACGGACCCAGGTGAAGGTCGCCTCGACGCTGGGCAGCAGATTGCCGGAGTCAGAACGCGTAGTGTCGTTGATACCTGCCGCGATGCTGTCCACCCGGCCTTCCAGCTCGCGCTGCTCGCCCATCAGGTGGATGCGCACCGGTGCGCCGACATGGATCAGCGGCAGCTTGGTTTCCTCGAAGTAGCCTTCGATCCGCACCGAATCCTCGTCGGTCAGCGCCATCGCCTGCTTGCCCGGCGCCAGATAGTCGCCCGGATGCAGATCGAGGTTGGTAACGATGCCGTTGACCGAGGCGACGACATGCGTGCGCGACAGGTTCAGCTTCGCCTCGTCCACCGCGCTTTGCGCCTTTGCGACTGCCGCCTCGGCAGTCTGCACGGCCGCCACGTTCTCCTCGTGCGTTTCCGCCGCGACCAGATCACCCAGGGCAATGTCGCGCTGCGAGGTGCGGCGGGCCAGCGCCAGCGTGGCGCGGGCACTGGCAAGGCCCGCCTGGGCCTCGTCCAGCGCCAGTGTGTAGCGCGGCTTGTCGATCACGAACAGCAGGTCGCCCTTGTGGACCTGCTGGTTGTCGCGCACCTCGACCTCGGTGACGAGACCGCCGACGTCGGGCGTCACCCGCACCACGTCCACGCGCACCCGGCCGTCGCGCGTCCAGGGGTCCTGCTCGTAATGGCGCCACAGCCAGATGGCGACGATGACGGCGATAACGACGATGACGATGGTGGCGGCACTGCGGCCGATGGCGGCAAGCACGGGTTTCATACAAAGGTGCCCATAATGGAGGAAAGCCAGGCGAACAGGCCAAGGAGCAGGATGAACAGGCAAAGGTCCACCAGCGCGCGATAGGCGAAGAACCGGTAGAGCCCGAGCATGTTGACGAGCGGCGTCAGCAACAGCGTCACGGCTGCCGCCAGTACGCCCAGCAGCAGCAGCGTCGGGATGAAGACGCCAAACAGGGAAATCTCGCCGATCATGCGGGGCTCCGGTTGCCCTCGCCGGTCAGCGACGGGGGGATCGGGGTGGACGGGGGTACGGGGCCGCGCAAGGGCGCAGCCTCGGGAAACAGGTTGCGGCGCAGGCTGAGCAGGCCCAGCACGCCGGCGCGGCGCACCATCGGGCGGGGATGCGCCAGCACGGCGTCGGTGGCGGCGTCGATATCGTGCAGCAGCTCGTCGCGCGGCGGCGTGGGATCGGCGGGATCGAGGCGGCGATAGTACGTGCCGACATCGCCCAGCACGCGGGTCAGCGGCGCCGCTTCCTCAGGCCCGATAGCAAGGCGCAGCTGGCGCAGTTCGCCGATCGCCACACCGGTCCGCAGATCGCGCAAGGCATCGTAGAGCGCATTGCCGCCAAGACCACTGGCGACCAGCCGTGGCGAAAGCAGCGCAATGCGATCGAGCATCGTGTTGATCCAGCCGCGCACGTTGGGCGGCCCCATCAGGTTCGCGCGATCGCCGATCTCGCGCCAGCCGATGCGGATGGTCTTGCGCACGGCGTCCTCCGCCCCTGCGGACTGGAGCAGGCGCACCATGACGATGGCGAAAGCGATGCCCACCAGTTCGGACAGGTTGCCGTTCACGAAGGCCGGGAAATTGCTGACATACTTCTGCGAGATCAGCAGCGGGCTGGCCACGCCCAGCATCGTCGGCAGCGCGATGCCCATCCAGCGCGGCGAATGCATCAGCGAGCCCAGCACCAGCATCGGCGGCGCGAACACGGCGATGAACTCCGGCCAGTTGGTGACCCGCGGCAGGATCGCATAACCCATGATGCCCCCCACGACCGTCGCGATCAGGGTGCCGAAGAAGAACGCCTTGAGCGGCGCGATCGGGTTGGGCGCCGCCGCGAACAGCGCCAGAAACACCGCTGCCAGCATGACGCCGGTCGATCCGTCCTGCCAGCCGCTGCCGATCCACAGCGCCATGCCGACCGCCATCGTCAAAAACGCGCCGATCGCCCCGCGCAGCGCCCCGGAATAGTCGCGGTGCACCTCGCGCCCGCGCCGTCCTTCGAGCAGTTCAGCGACGCGCAGCGAGACCGGGCGACGGCCCGGCGTCGCCATCTGCTCGGCCAGCGCCCGCGCATCGCGGTGCGCGGCGATCAGATCGGCAAGGCGCGAGGTCAGCGACAGCAGCATCAGCGCGCGCCAGTCGCTATCCGCCGTCAACGCAGGCTCCAGCGCATGGCAGCGCGCGATCAGCTGGAGCGCCTCGGCCTCACGGTCCTCGCGCGGCATCGCAATGCGCGAGATCCAGCCGCGCGTATCGGCCAGCAGGGCGCACACGTCATCCGGCAGACCGCCTGCCTCGCGCAGGCCCGCGATGCGATCCGCGACGGCGGCGCCCAGCGGCATCAGCAGCGAGAGCTGGTCCTGCAAGGCCCGCACCGTCCGGACGCGCGGCGCGATGCGGTTCGTCTCGAACGGCAGATGGACCGACAACTGGTGCAGTTCGGTCACGTCCTGCGCGAGGCGACGGCGCTCGGCGACATAGGAGGGATCGGGCTCCATCTGCAGCAGATCAAGCGACCAGCGCTCGGCATCGGCGAGGATGCCGTCCACCCGCCCGAGCAGAAACCCGGCGACCGAGCGCGGCAGCACCAGCGCATGGACGAAACTGCCGCACACGATGCCAAGGGTAATCTCCTGCACGCGCAGCACGGCATAGGTGAAGATGTCCTGCGGCGCGTCGAGCACCGGGAAGGCGACGATCGCAGTGGTATAGCCCGCCAGCACGAACATGTACGAGCGCGGCGTGCGGTCCATCATCGAGACGAACACGCACAGGGCCAGCCACCCGGCCATCGCCAGCGTCAGCAGGACCGGGGTGTTGACGAGGTTGGGCACCAGCAGCACCGCCATACAGCCGCCGGTGAACGTGCCGATCACGCGAAACAGCGCCTTGGAAACCACCGTTCCCGCCAGCGGCTGGGCGACGATATAGGCCGTCAGGAACGACCAGAACGGCCGGTCGAGCCCGATCGTCAGGGCGATGTAGACGGCCAGCATCGCCGCCGCGAAAGACTTCAGCGAAAAGATCGCGGCATCGATGCCGTACCTGCTGGTCACGCCCGCCGCCCCCTCAGACCTGTTCGCGACGTTCGGAAATGCGCGCGCTGAACTGGTCGAACACAGCGATCATGCCCTTGAGCGCCTCGCTCGGCAATCCCTCCAGAAGCTCTGCGCGCAACCGGGCAAGACGGGCATCGAGACGCTGCGCGAGTTCGAGCCCTTCTGCGGTCAGGCTGAGCTGGCGGGCGCGGCCGTCGTGCTCGTCGGCAACACGCTCGACCAGCCCTGCAGCTTCCAGATGCTTGACGGTGCGTGCGATCGACGCCTCGGTGACGCCGGTGATCCGCGCGAGATCGCCCTGCCGCATCCCCGGCTCGCCGCTTTCGAGATAGACGAGCGCGCGCCCTTCCGATTCGGACACGCCCAGCGATTCCAGCTCGACGTTGGCCAGCAGCTGCCAGGCCCGCCCGATGGGAGCAATGCGCATCGTCAGGGCGCGTTCGAGTCTGCGGCGGTCATTCACGGGGCGGTTACTTAGAACGCTAACTAATTATACTCAACCCCCGTGCTCGACAAATTTTCACGCGGGCGAAATGTTGGATCGAAGGGCGCAAAAGGGCGATATGGCGGGCACCGCCGCACGCGCAAATGCGAAATCAGCAAATCCGCAGTCGGACAACAGGCCTGTTAGATCTTGAAACACGTTCAGGTTGGCGACGGCAACAATAGGTGGTTAGCTGACGTTTTCATAATGCCGTCATCCCAGCGAAAGCTGGGATCGCTCTCGGTCAAATGAGGCGCTCGAACAGATTGCACCATCCGGGATTATGCTTTTCGATGAGTTCGATTTTCCACTCACGCCTCCATGCCTTAAGTGCCTTCTCTCGGGCCATGGCGGCGATTATCTCGGCGTGTTTCTCCACCAACACCAGGCGTGTGACGCCGTACTTCCGGCAAAATGCCGATCCGTTTCCGGCACGGTGCTGCATCATCCGCGACGCAAGATTGCTGGTCACTCCGATATACAGGACGCCATGTGGCCTGTTTGCAAGAATCTAGGTCCAGCCACCCATCCCGCTATCGTTACATAATGCCGAGAGCGATCCCAGCTTTCGCTGGGATGACGACAGGATTTTAACGTCCACAACGGGGCGTAACCCGCCGCCCTCTTCCCCTCACGGCACCGCGTCGATTTCCGCCTTGGCGCCGGGGGCATCGCTGCCAAATTGCTGGCGGCGGCGGAAGGCGCTGGGGGTCTGGCCGGTGCCGCGCACGAAGAAGCGCGAGAAATAGGGCAGGTCGGTAAAGCCCAGCCATTCGGCGATCTCGCTCACGCTCATGCCGGTATAGGCGAGGCAGCGCCGGGCCTCGGCCAGAATACGGTCGTGGACGTGCGAGATCGGCGAGGCGCCGGTCACTTCCTTGCAGGCGAGGCGAAGCTGCGAGGCGCTTACTCCCAGCAGCCCGGCAACTTCCACCAGCGAGGGCTGTTCGCGATAGCGCGCCTCCACCACTTCGCGAAAACGGTCGACCAGCGCATGGCGCGATCCCAGCGCGGGCGCGGTATCCTCGCCCCCCTGCGCCTCGCCGCGATCGCGCATCAGCATCAGCAGCACCGATTGCAGGTGCAGTTCGGCGGCGATCTGCGAGCCCTCGCGGCGCTGGTCCAGCTCGCCGCCCAGCCGGGCGAGTTCCGCCTCGATCCGTGCCGCGCTGCCCTCGCCCAGTCCGAACACCGCCGGGGTCCCGGCAATCCGGCGCAAGGTGGGCGCGCGCACCAGCAGACTTTCGAGATAGCTGTTCTCGATGGTCATCACCCACCCGCGCGAGCCCTCGAAATAGCGGTAGCCGTGGATGCGGTAGGGCGGGATAACGATGGCCGACGGCGCCTCGAACGGGATCATCTCCCCTTCCAGCGTGAACTCGCCGCCGCCCTCGACGCACAGCGCGATCTGGGTGAAGCGCGGATGCGTGTGCGGCGCGATCACCCAGCCACGCTCGCGCCCGCGCCGCTCCAGCCGCTCGACATTGAGGAACCAGTCGCCACGCGTACCGGCCTCTCCATACAGCACATAGCGCGGCACTGTGGCCGCGCTGACACTGCCGACCGGAGAACCCTTCAGGTTTGGCGAAAAGTCCAAACTATTTTGAGAATCCGACATGGACGTTCTGTACCCCCTGCCCCATGCACCGGGCAACAGGCAGGATAAGGCTTCAAGCCTCACGACACTGCCGAATGCGCAAGGCGAAAAGCCTTAGCCGGTGAGGAGGGTGATTATGATCATCACATATCGTTATGATATCCTCGTTTTGCGCAACGACCGGTGGCTATTGCCGCTGTAATCGTTTCTGATTGCAAGACGTGGTGAAGCGGGGGGCCGCGACACCATCGAACAAACAACAACATGTGTCGCCGCAAGGCCCGCGCCCCCAAGACCCTGAGAAGGGCGCGAGATAGTATTTACAGGAGAAGGGCATGGAAGATCCCCGCGCCATAGTTGCGCGCGAACCGATGCACTATAAGCAGGTTCTCGCCGTAACCATTGCAACTGCACTCAATGCACTCGATGGTTTCGACGTACTTTCAATCAGTTTCGCCTCCCCCGGCATTGCCAAGGACTGGGGCATCGACCGCGCTGCGCTGGGCCTCGTGCTGTCGATGGAACTGTTCGGCATGGGCATCGGCGCCTTCATTCTGGGCAACCTGGCCGACCGCGTGGGCCGTCGCCCGACGATCCTGGGCTGCCTTGTCATCATGTCGCTGGGCATGCTGGCCGCCTCGACCGCCACGAACGTCGAAATCCTCTCGGCCTATCGCCTGTTCACGGGCCTTGGCATCGGCGGCATGCTGGCCGCGACCAACGCCGTCGCCGCCGAATGCTCGAACGCCAAGCGTCGTAACCTGACAGTCGCGATCATGGCCGGCGGCTTCCCGATGGGCGCCATCGTCGGCGGTTCGCTCGCCTCGTTCGTACTGGGTGCGACCGGGCACTGGCAGTCGGTGTTCGAGTTCGGCTCGGCGCTCACCGCGCTGTTCATCCCGCTGACGCTGTGGCTGGTGCCCGAGACGATGGCCTTCCTCGTCACCAAGCGCCCCAAGGGTGCGCTGGAGAAGATCAACCGCACGATGGTTGCGCAAGGGCGCGCGCCGCTGGCCGAGCTGCCGCCGGTCGATGAAAGCAAGAAGCGCGCCTCGTTCGGGGACTTCTTCGCCCCCGGCATGCGCAGCGTGACGCTGCTGCTGACGCTTACCTACTTCGCGCACATGCTCAGCTTCTACTTCCTGATGAAGTGGATTCCCAAGATCGTCGTCGATCTGGGCTTTGCGCCCCCGATGGCGGGCGGCGTGCTGGTGTGGGCCAACGTCGGCGGCGCGATCGGCTCGATCACCGCCTCGATCCTGTCGCAGAAGATGGGCATCCGTCCGGTCGTCATCGCTTCGATGTTCCTGGGCTTCGTCGCCGTCGCCGCATTCGGCCAGGGCTTCACGACGCTGGGCGGCCTCTCGCTGATCGCCTGCATCGGCGGCTTCTTCACCAACGGTGCGACCGCGGGCCTCTATGCGGTGATCGCGCAGAGCTTCCCGGCGCAGCTGCGCGCTGGCGGCACCGGTGTGGTCATCGGCGTAGGCCGTGCGGGCGCGGCCCTCGGCCCGATCCTGGGCGGCCTGCTGTTCGCCAACGGCGTTTCGCTATCGCTGGTGGCGATCATCCTCGCCTGCGGCACGCTGGTCGGCGGCATCGCGCTGTCGCTGCTGCGCTACCGCGAGGATGCGATTGCATAAGAGCAGGCGCCCGATCGCCTGAACATACCTTCCGGGGCAGGACCGCCAAGGGCCGCCCTGCCCCGGCAACAACCTAAAAATCCAATTGCTTACAATTGAGCCTTTCGGCCAAGTTTTTCGGAGAGAATACCCATGCGTCGTCACGCATCTCGTACCTTGCTGCTCGCCTCAGGCGTGCTCGCGCTCGCCACCGTCACTGCCGGCACCGCCAAAGCCCAGTCGGTGGCACCGGACAGCAAGGACCAGGCAGCCACCGGCGGTCCGCTCAGTGGTCAATCCGTTGCCGGCGTGCGCCCTGCCAAGTCGCAGGCCAAGCCCGCGCAGGCGATGCCCGGCGGCCAGACCGGCCCGCAGGGTCTGCCCCAGGCCTTCCGCTGGACCGAGGACTGGTCGGCCAAGCCTGCCGCCGACGCGCCGATCATGGACAAGATCAAGCACATCTCGATCGTGCCCGACCATGACGACATCTACCTGACGCTGGGCGGCGAAGTGCGCGAATACTACACTGCGTGGTCGCACTCGGCGCTGGGCCGCACCGCAGGGGACGACAACACCCTGCTCCAGCAGCGCCTGCGCCTGCTGGCAGACCTGCACCTGGGCCAGAACGTGCGCGCCTATATCGAACTGGGCGACAACCGCGAGTTCGGCGAAGAGTTCGCCACCAAGCCCAACCGCGACCGCGTGGACATCTATCAGGCCTTCGTCGACGTCTCGATCCCGCTGGGCGATGCCGGCAAGATCACCCTGCGCCCCGGTCGCTTCGAGATGCCGCTGGGCAACGGCAAGCTTGCCGGCGTGCGCGAAGGGCTCGACATGCGCTTCACCTATCAGGGTATCGAGGGCACCTGGATCCTGCCGGGCAAGGTCTCGGTGCAGGCCTTCGCGGTGAAGCCGGTCAACATCAAGCCGGGCACTTTCGACGACGGCCCGAACCACACGCAGGACTTCCACGGCGTCTACATCAGCGCGCCCAATCGTCTGGCAGGCTTCGGCACCGACGTCTACTGGTACGAGATGGATCGCGACACCGCGACGCTGCGCACCGGCACCGGCCGCGACGATCGCAACAACTGGGGCGCGCGCCTGTGGAAGCGCAATGCCACCGTCGATATCGACCTTGAAGGCACGTACCAGAGCGGCACGTTCGCCGGGCAGGAGATCGAGGCTTACGGCGTGATGTTCGAAGGCGGCTACACCTTCAACGACAGCGCCCTCAAGCCCCGCCTTGGCCTGCGCGCCAACCTGTTCTCGGGCGACAAGCACGCGAACGACGGCAAGTCGAACACCTTCGTCGCCGCCTCGCCGCGCCTGCCGCTGTTCAGCGAGGCCGCGTTCTTCAACTTCTCGAACATCATGGACCTCTACCCCTCGGTCACGGTGAAGCCGACTCCTGCCGTCACGATCATGGCAGGCCCGGACTTCCTGTGGCGCAACACCAAGGCGGACGGCGTCTACATCGGCCCCACGGGGGCCAGCTTCGCGCCTTATGCATCGAGCCGCGCAATCGGCACCGATCTCAACCTCGAAGCCTCGTGGCAGGCCACAAAGCGCCTCTCGTTCCGCCTGTTCGAGACCTACTTCGCCGCCAGCAACTCCTTCCAGGACAACGGCGGCAAGAACGGCAACTACTTCGGCCTGCAGGGCGACTACCGCTTCTAAGGACGATCTTTCCAACCCCAACGAAGGCGTCGGCACCCGCACGGTGCCGGCGCCTTTTCAGGTCGGGCACGATCGCAAAACGCCCCTCGACCTTCCCCGCAAGCGCGCTATCTTCTCCCTTATAAAACAAGGAGAGGATCATGATCCGCGAAACCCGGCCCGAAACGGCCGAGCCCGTGGGCGAACAGGCGAACGAACAGGCGCCCGATCGGCCGGCCGCCGGCACGCGCCCGGCAGCCGCAATGCTCACCGGATTTGCCAACCATCACGCCAGCGAGGCGGTGCCCGGCGCCCTGCCGATCGGGCGCAATTCCCCGCAAGTGCCCCCGTTCGGGCTCTATGCCGAACAGCTTTCGGGCACCGCTTTCACGGCTCCGCGCCATGCCAATCGCCGCTCGTGGCTCTATCGCCTGCGCCCCAGCGCGCAGCACGCGGCGTGGAAGCTGCTGTGCGGGGCCCCCGATCCCGATTCTGTCAATTTCAGCCGTGACCAGTTCGGCGATGCCGCGTTCGATGCCATCCCCGCCAGCCCCAACCGGCTGCGCTGGGATGCCCTGCCGCTGCCACCTGTGGGCGAGACCGATTTCGTCGATGGCCTCGTCAGCTGGGCCCGCGCGGGCGATCCCCACGAAGGCACCGGATGCAGCATCCATCTTTATGCGGCGGGCCGCTCGATGGAGCACCGCGCTTTCTTCAGCGCCGATGGCGAATGGCTGATCGTGCCGCAACACGGCGCGCTCCATATCGTGACCGAGATGGGCGCGATCACGGTCGCGCCCCTGCAGATCGCGGTGATCCCGCGCGGACTTCGCTTCCGTGTCGAGCTGCCCGAGGGCCCGGCGCGCGGCTATGTCTGCGAGAACCACGGCGCGCCGCTGCACCTGCCCGAACTCGGCCCCATCGGTGCCAATGGCCTTGCCAATTCGCGCGATTTCGAAACGCCTGCCGCCGCCTTCGAGGACGATGACACCCCTTGCGAACTGGTGCAGGCGTTTCAGGGCCGACTGTGGACCACAACGCTTGGCCACAGCCCGTTCGATGTCGTCGCCTGGCACGGCAACCTTGCCCCCTGTCGCTATGACCTCACCCGCTTCAATGCGATGAACACGGTGACGTTCGACCATCCCGATCCGTCGATCTTCACTGTGCTGACCTCGCCCAGCGATACGCCGGGGGTGGCGGGCGTGGACTTCGTGATCTTCCCGCCGCGCTGGTCGGTGGCCGAAGGCACTTTCCGTCCGCCCTATTTCCACCGCAACGTGATGAGCGAGTTCATGGGGCTGATCGAAGGCGCCTACGATGCCAAGGCGGCCAAGGCAGGAGGCGGCGGCTTCGTGCCCGGCGGGGCCAGTCTGCACAACCGCATGTCCGCGCACGGGCCGGATGCCGCCACGCATGCCGCTGCGGGCAAGGCCGCGCTCGAACCGGTACGCTACAGGGATACGATGGCCTTCATGTTCGAGAGCCGCTTCGTGTTCCGCCCCAGCCGCCGGGCGATGACCGGGCCCAGCTTGCAGCACGACTATGACAGCTGCTGGCAGGACTTTCCCAAAGCGCAGGTGCCGCCGCCTGCCGAGGGCGGCAAGGCATGACGCTGCCCTTGCGCGATGCCACGCATGACCCGAAGCGCACCAGTTGGGTCGCAAGCGCGAACGGCCATGCGCAGTTTCCGGTGCAGAACCTGCCGCTGGGCGTCTACGCCCCGCCCGCGGGGCCTCCCCGCATCGGCGTTGCCATTGGCGCCGCAGTGCTTGACCTCGCTGCCTGCGCCGTGGCCGATCTCCTGCCCGCTGCGGCACAGGATGCGGCCTGCCAGGACACGCTGAATGCGATCTTTGCCTTGCCCGCCCGCGAACGACAGGCCCTGCGCCACAGCATCAGCGCCCTGCTCAGCGACCTGTCCTACCGCGAAATGGTGGAACCGCTGCTCACCCCGGCTGCGGATTGCACGATGCATCTGCCCGCACGGATCGGGGACTACACCGATTTCTATGTCGGCATTCATCATGCCGAAGCGGTCGGTCGCCTGTTTCGCCCACAAAATCCTCTGCTGCCCAACTACAAGCACCTGCCCATCGGCTATCACGGACGCGCCTCCTCTGTCCGCGTCTCGGGCGAACCGGTGATCCGCCCGCGCGGACTGGTGCTTCCCGCAGGTGCCGATGTGCCCACGTACGCACCGACGGCAAGGCTCGATCACGAAGTGGAGCTGGCCTTGTGGGTCGGTCCCGGCAATGCGCCCGGACAGCCGATCCCGATTGCCGAAGCGGCGCAGCATGTGGTCGGCGTTGGCCTGCTCAACGACTGGTCGGCGCGCGATATACAGGCTTTCGAATACCAGCCGCTCGGCCCGTTCCTGGGCAAGAGCTTCCACACCTCGGTTTCGCCCTGGGTGGTGACGCTGGAGGCTCTCGCGCCGTTCCTCACCGCGCAAACACCGCGCCCCGAAGGCGACCCAGCCCCGCCGCCGCATCTGCATGACGAAGAGGACGCCCGGCGCGGCGCCCTTGCGCTCACGCTCGAAGCCAACCTCACCAGCGAGCGGATGCGACGCCACGGCGATGTGCCGCTGCGCCTCAGCCGCGCGAGTGCCGGTGCGATGTACTGGACGATGGCGCAGATGATCGCGCACCACACCTCGAACGGGTGCGACCTGCGCCCCGGCGACCTGCTCGGCACCGGCACGATCTCGGGACCTGATGAAGGCGGATGCGGAAGCCTGCTGGAGATGACGCGCGGCGGAATTGATCTCCTTACCCTGCCCTCCGGCGAGACACGCGCCTTCCTCGAAGACGGTGACGAAGTGGTGCTGAGCGCGCGTGCACAGGCCCCCGGTGCGGTGCCGATCGGCCTGGGCGAATGTCGCGCGCGCGTGCTGCCCGCATTCGATGCCCAGGGCAGCGCTGGAACCCGCCAGGGTGCCTCTAGCCCCGTCTAGACCCCCTCTAGACGCGTTTAGGCCGGTTTCTGCCCGACACGCAAAAGGGCCGGAAAGCGGCGTGCTTTTCCGGCCCTTTCATGCTGCTTTTTCAGCGACTTAATTTGTCGCGGTCGAGGCCGGGACCACCGGCAGCAGCACGGCGCTCTGCCCCTGCGGCCCGTGCTCGATCGTCACTGTCGCCGCCTTGTAATCGGCGGGCTTGGCGAACAGGATGTTGGGCACGTAAGTCTGCGGATTGCGGTCATAAACCGGGAACAGGCTCGACTGGATCTGCACCATGATCTTGTGCCCCGGCTTGAACTCGTAGTTCACGGTCGGCAGTCGGAATTTGTACTCCTGCACTTCATTCGCGGGAATTGCCGACGGGTTCGCAAAGCTCTTGCGATAGCGCCCACGGAAGATGTCGAGCGAGATCGGCAGCTGATACCCCCCATTTCCGGATTGCTGGCATCAGTGCCCGGATAGACGTCGATCACCTTGACCACGAAATCGCCGTCCGTCCCGGTGGTACGCGCAAAGATATCCGCGATCGGCGCGCCTTCCAGCTTCACCGACTTGGTCAGCACCGGCGTCGTGTACGAAACCACGTCAGGCCGCGCAGTGGCGAAGCGCTGGTCGGTGACGAGCCAGGTGCGCCAGCGATCGTTCTTCGCCGGGATCGGCAGCGGCAGGAACGGCACGGGCTTCGCCGGATCGGAGACATAGCTGTCTCCGCCACCGCTCGGCGCGGCGAAGGCAAGGCCGTTGTTCGCCTGTAGATACAACGGGGTAAGCGCCTGCTGGTCGGCGGGCTTCCAGTCGGCAAAGCTGTCCCAGTGCTTGTTCACCGGATCGTAGATCATCGCGTCGGGAAGCGGCTTGGGCTCCGGCGTGCCGCGCAGATAGTGGTTGAACCAAGGGATCATCACGTTTCGGCGGAAGTCCTGCGTGGTGTTGCCCGGCCACTTCAGCGGCCCCAGTTCGTTGCCGTCGCGGTTGATCTGGCTGTGATACCAAGGCCCCATCACGAGGTGGTTGTTGGCCCCGTAACCGGCCTGCTTCAGCGCCTCGAAAGCGTGGACGGCGCCATAGATGTCTTCCTGATCCCACAGGCCCTGCAGCCACATCGTCGGCACGGTCGAAGGGTGCGCGGCAACCTGCTTGTCCAGCGCCTGAAGCTGCCAGAAAGCATCGTAGGCCGGGTGCGCGGCAAAGCGGTTCCACCAGGGCAACTGCTTGAACCCGTTCTTTTCGGCATAGTCACCGGCCGAACCGCCTTCGAGGAAGTTCTGGTAATCGTCATAGTTCGCGCGCGGGATGCCCTGCCCCTCGCCCGCCTTGGTCATCTGGCCGGTGAAGTAGTCGAGGTTCACCTGACGGAAGGCGCCATAGTGATACCAGTCATCGCCCATCCAGCCATCGATCATCGGGCTTTCGGGCGCAGCGGCCTTCAGCGCAGGGTGCGGATGGAGCAGCGCCATGGCAACCGTCCAGCCGTCATACGACGAGCCGATCATGCCGACGTTGCCATTGGTTTCCTTGAGGTTCTTCACCAGCCAGTCGATGGTATCATAAGCATCGGTGGTGTCGTCGGTCTTGCTCGGGTTGAGCACGCCCATGGTGGGGCGCGTCATCACGTACTTGCCTTCCGAGCCGTACTTGCCGCGAATGTCCTGCCAGACAAGGATATAGCTGCCGTCCGCCCAGTCCTTGTTGCCCGACCATACCGCGTCGGCCATGTGCGGGCTGTCCGTGTTCGAGAAGCCGCTGGCGTTATAAGGGGTGCGCTCCAGCAGGATCGGCAAATCGTGCGCGCCCTTGGGGATCATCACCACGGTGTGCAGCTTCACGCCATCGCGCATCGGGATCATGATCTCGCGGCGGACGTAATCGAAGTTATCCTGCGGCTGCTTCCACGTCCCAGTGATGTCCGATCCGGTCTGGATCATGTCGGGCGTCACACCATCGGCATTCTTCGGCGCAGGGGCTGCGGCCGACAGGACGAACGCGAGCGAGACAAGCGCCCCGCCCATTGCGACTGATTTCATGGGGATGCGATCCTTGGCAGGTGGCGGGCCGCCCTCACGACCCTGAATGGAACCGGTCGCAACTATTGCGGGGTTGTTTCGACGATTGCAACACCCTGCCTTGCGCAAGCCTCGGACCAACGCCCCGAAGCATCGCGAAAGCGCCGGAAAGCGATCACTTCGGCTGATCGGCGGGATAATCCATCATTATTGGAAGTTTGCGCAAGGCGGCGACAGACTTGGCAGCATAACCGGTCACAAAGGCCGATACAACGGGAGAGGTCCATGGCCGCGCATAGCGCCGCAGCAGACCCGGCACATTCGACAGCCCCTTCGCAAGGGCTGCCGCCGTCGGACACCATGCCAAGACGAGCTTTCGCGGGGCTATCCCCGCCGATCTGACGCGCAGTTCGCGCCCATCACCTGAACTCGTATCTGCCCACCGCCTGACCGGGCGCCGCTGCACAGCGCGCGCCGGGGCGGCACATGTCTGAAAGACGTGACAAAACCATGATCCTTACCGCCCTTGGCCTTGCTGCCACAACCGCTCCCCTGGCGTTAAGCGCAGCCAGTCCGGACGCCATTCTGGTCAATTCCGATGCCGTCGCCGCCATCGCCCCGGCAACAGTGCAGGCTTCCGCGAAGGCGCCTCCCTCTGCACAGGAACCGGCTCCCGAGCCCGGCGCCAGGACCGATTTTCCCTTCGAGGCGCAAGGGCTCGGCGGCGCGGTCGGCCCGGTCTATCACCTCTCGCGCTGGACCGAGGACTGGTCGTATCTGCGTGACAAATCCAAACGCAAGGACCCGTTCGATCCGCTCAAGTTCGTGCCGCTGGACCCCGAAGGCAACACCTACATCACCTTCAGCAACGAGATGCGGCCGCGCATCAACGTGATGTCGAACCCCGGCCTTATTCCGGGTTCACCCCGGCAGGACCAGTTGCTGATGCGCATCTTCGCAGGCGCAGACCTGCATGTCGGGGACCATTTCCGCGCCTATGGCGAACTGGCCAGCAGCCTTGTCGGCGGCAATAACGTGCAGAAGTCCAAAACCAGCGGCTATGTGAAGAACGACCTGTTCGTCCAGCAGCTCTTCGTCGATGCCCATACGCAGATCGGCAGTGCAGACGTTGGCGTGCGCGTCGGGCGGCAGGACTTTCTCGACGGCCCACCGGTGATCATCTCCAATCAGGAGAATGCCGATATTCACGTCACTTTCGATGGCGTGCGCGGCTGGATCACCGGCAAGCGGGTGCGCGCCAGTCTGTTCGATTTCGATTACGTGACGGTCGGCACCGGTGCCTTCGACGATCCCACCGACCATTCCCGCCATCTGCGCGGCGTGACCGCCAGCGTCATGCTTACACCGCCGGGCGGCAAAGGCGATCCGCAGATCTTCTTCGACCCTTTCCTGTGGCAATATACCAATCGCGCAGCGAGTTACGGCGGCGTGACCGGGCATGAGCGGCGCGAGACATACGGCACACGGCTTTGGGGCAGCGGTGGCCCGATCAGCTTCGACTGGACGGCGCTGAAGCAAAGCGGCCGCTTCGACGGGCGCGACATCGACGCGACGATGGTCTTCACCAAGCAGCTCGTCCAGTTGAGCAGCAAGGGCTGGAAGCCGCAGATCGGCTTCCATGCGGACCTTGCGTCGGGTGGCGGCGCGTTCGGCGACGGCACGCTGGGAACCGCGAATTTCCTGGTCGGCTCGGTGCCGTACTGGAGCTGGTCCGTCTCGTTCGGCATGTCGAACTTCAAGGCGCTGGCCCCGATGGTGAACCTGCAACCGACCAAAAAGCTGAAAGTCCAGATGGAGTACGAGATGCTCTGGCGCGACGACGTACACGACGCGATCTACCAGTCCTCCGGCCTGCCCTATGCGCGCACCCAGAACTCGACCGATGCGCATACCGCCAACCTGCTGCGCGCCAACATTTCCTATGCGATCAATCCCCACCTCACCTGGACTACCCGGCTCGAATATGTCGATGCCAAGGGCGGACTGACGCAGGCGGGCTACGGCGACAGCATGTTTGCGGGAACATGGCTGCAATTCCGGTTTTAATCACGGCATGATGATCACGGGTGATGATCCGGATCATCACCCGTAATTATTTGCAGTGATGATAATCCAATCGCATTGTCATCACCAACGATGAGAGCCCGCCGTCGGCCTGCATGGCCGATGCGACGGGCGGCAGAGGATGACAGTGTCGGCACCCGCTTCCCGTACCGTACCCGCGACCGAAGGCCGTTCCCCGGACGCCCCCACCCCGGATGCAAAGGCTTGGGTCGGGCAGGATCTTCCCCGTGTGGAGGATGCCGCCCTGCTCACCGGACGCGGGCGTTATGTCGACGATCTGGGTGTGCGGCCGGGCACGGCCCACGCCGCGATCCTGCGCTCTGCCAGTGGCCACGCCCGCATTCGCGGCATCGACACGACAGCGGCGCAAGCGCTTCCCGGCGTCTATGCCGTCGTCACGGCCGAGCATATTCAGGCCTTGACCAACAGCCTTGTCGTCGGCCTGAAGATCCCCATCGAATGCTGGCCGCTGGCGGTCGACAAGGTGCGCTATTTCGGCGAGCCGGTAGCGGTCGTCGTCGCCCGCGATCGCTATGTGGCCGAAGACGCGCTCGATCTCATCAAGGTCGATTACGAGACTCTGCCTTCGGTGATCGACCCGGAGGCCGCGCTCGCACCGGATGCGCCGGTGCTGCACGATGGCCTTGGCAGCAATCTCGCCAACACGCGCGAGTTCACCTACGGCGATCCCGAAGCCGCCTTCGCCGCCGCGCCGCACCGGATCGCAACGACCGTGCGCTATCCCCGCAGCGCCTGCACGCCGATAGAGACCTACGGTGTCGTCGCCGAATACGATGCCGGGACCGACAGCTACGATGTCACCGCCAACTTCCAGGGGCCTTTCTCGATCCACGCGGTGATGGCCCGCGCGCTCAACGTGCCGGGCAACCGCCTGCGCCTGCGGACACCGGGCGACAGCGGCGGCAGTTTCGGGATCAAGCAGGCGATCTTTCCCTACGTCGTGCTGATCTCGGTCGCCGCGCGCGTTGCGGGCCGTCCGGTCAAGTGGATCGAGGACCGCCTCGAACACCTGATGGCCTCCTGCGTCGCCACCAACCGCGTCACCACGCTGAGCGCCGCGGTGGAGGAGGACGGCCGCATCACCGCGCTCGAATGGGACCAGCTGGAAGACACCGGCGCCCATCTGCGCGCGCCGGAGCCTGCCACGCTCTATCGCATGCACGGCAACATGACCGGTGCCTACGCGATCCAGAACGTGAAAATCCGCAACCGGCTGGTCATGACCAACAAGATGCCGACCGGCCTCAATCGCGGCTTCGGCGGCCCGCAGATGTACTATGCGCTGGAGCGGCTGGTGCAGCGCATCGCGGTGGAACTGAACCTCGATCCGGTGGAGGTGATCCGCCGCAACTACATTCCCGCCGATGCCTTCCCCTATCGCACCGCCACCGGCGCGCTCTACGACAGCGGCGACTACCAGGCCGCCACCGCCCGCGCGCTCGATGAAGGCGGCCTTGCGGACTTGCGCGAACGCCAGAAGCAGGCGCGTGCCGAAGGGCGGCTCTATGGCATCGGCTTTGCCGCCGCGATCGAGCCCAGCGTCTCGAACATGGGCTATATCACCGCTGTCCTGACGCCCGAGCAACGCGCCAAGGCCGGCCCCAAAAACGGTGCGCAGGCGACCGCGACGATCTCCATCGACGCGGTGGGATCGGTCAGTGTCCACGTCTCCTCGGTGCCGCAGGGTCAGGGCCACCGCACAGTGCTCTCGCAGGTTGTCGCCGACGGGCTGGGACTGGCGCCGAAGGACATCAGCGTCGTCACCGACCTCGACACCGGCAAGGATGCCTGGTCGATCGCCTCGGGCAACTATTCCAGCCGTTTCGCCGCCGCCGTTGCCGGGGCCGCGCGCATCGCCTGCGACCGTATCCGCGCCAAGCTGGCAACGGTTGCCGCCGCGCAGCTGAAGGTCGAGGTGGAGGACGTGGTTTTCGCCAACGGCCGCGTCCACGGCAGCAATCCGGAAAAGTCGCTGCCTTTCGCCCGCATCGCCTCGTCCAGCCACTGGTCTCCGGGCGAACTGCCGCAGGGGATCGACCATACCATTCGCGAAACCGCGTTCTGGTCCCCCCCGCAACTGACCGCGCCGGATGGACAGGACCGCGTCAATTCCTCGCTGTGCCACGGCTTCATCTTCGACATCTGCGCGATCGAGATCGACCGCGAGACCTGCGAGATCCGTTTCGACCGCTACGTCACCATGCACGATTGCGGGCGCATCCTGCACCCCGGCATGGTCGAGGGGCAGGTCACGGGCGGCTTCGTCCATGCTCTTGGCGCCGCGATGTACGAGGAAAGCGCCTATGCGCCCGACGGCAGCCTGCTGACCGGCACACTGGCCGACTATCTGATCCCGACGATCACCGAAACGCCGCCCCTCACCATCCTGCACCACGAGACGCCCTCCCCCTTCACCCCGCTGGGCGCCAAGGGCGTGGGCGAAGGCAACTGCATGTCGACCCCGGTGTGCATCGCCAACGCCGTAGCCGACGCTTTGGGCATCGCAGAGATCACCCTGCCGATCACCCCCGCCAAGCTCGCCGAATTCATTCATGGCGAGGAACCGCAACCTTCCAAACCGGTCATGCAAAAGCCCAAGCCGACGAAGACCGGCCCCGGCGAGCGCGCGTTGACCGGTGCCGGTCAGGCCACCGTCGATGCCCCGCGCCAGCAGATCTGGAACATGCTGCTCGATCCCGACCAGCTGATGACGATCATCCCCGGCGCGCATGGCGTGGAAAAGGTATCCGACACCGAATTCACCGCCGACGTCACCCTCGGTATCGGTCCGGTCAAGGGACGCTACACCGCCCGCATCGCGCTGTCCGACCTCGACGAACCCAATGCCGTCACGCTGGCGGGCGGCACCGAGGGGGCACTCGGCTCCGGGCAAGGCACGGGACGCATCACGCTCACCGAAGAGAATGGCCGCACCACCATCGCCTACAACTACGAAGCCGCTGTCGGCGGCAAGGTGGCGGCCATCGGCGGACGTCTGCTGGACGGCGCCGCGCGCGTCGTCATCGGCCAGTTCTTCGAGGCTCTGGCGCGCAAGGCCGGTGGCTCCAGCGGTGCGAAGCTGCGCGTGCCGCTGTGGCTCAAGCGGATCTTCGCAATGGCGGGAGTCGGCAAATGAAGCCCGCCCCGTTCGATTATCTGCGCGCCGGCCATATCGATGAAGCGCTCGACCTGCTGCGGCGCGAGGGCGGCGATGCCCGCGTGATCGCAGGTGGTCAGTCGCTGCTGCCGATGCTCAACATGCGCCTAGCCCGGCCCAAGGTCCTGCTCGACGTGATGCACGTCCCCGAACTGGCCGAAGTACGCGAAGAGCGCGGCAGCCTGCGCATCGGCGCGGGCGTGCGACAGGCACAGGTGCTCGGCATCGAGAACCTTGCCCGGCGCCAGCCCCTGCTCGCTGCCGGACTTTCATGGGTGGGCCATGCGCAGACCCGAGCGCGCGGCACCGTCTGCGGCTCGATCGCCCATGCCGACCCTTCCGCCGAACTGCCGCTGACCCTGCTGACGCTGGGCGGTGAAGTCCACCTGCGCACGGCGAAGAAGCGCCGCACGCTGGCCGCTGCCGATTTCATGACCGGCATGATGGCCACCGCCAAAGCCGACGACGAGATGATCGAGGCGGTCTCCATCCCGCTCGCCAGATCCGGCACCGGCTATGCCTTCAACGAGATCGGGCGTCGCCACGGCGACTTCGCCATCGTCGCCTGCGCGGCGATGGTGGACGAGACCCGCACCGTGCTCGGCATCGGCGGTGTGGCGGACATGCCCGCCCGGCGCGAACTGCCGCTGCCCGATGCACCCGACTTTGCCGACGCGCTCAACCAGTTCGCCTGGGAACTGGATGCGCGCGACGACCTTCACGCCAGCGCCCGCTATCGCCGCGACCTCGTTCGCCAGATGGGCGCCCGCACTATCGAGGAGGCCGCAAGATGCCGCGCCTGAACGCCGATACGCGCCACCCCGTCACCTTCACGCTCAACGGCCGCGAAGTCTCCGGCCTGGCCGAACCGCGGCTGCTGCTGAGCGACTTCCTGCGGCACGAGATCGGCGCCACCGGCACGCATGTCGGGTGCGAGCACGGCGTCTGCGGCGCCTGCACCGTGCAGATCGACGGGCGCCTTGCCCGCTCGTGCCTCGCGCTGGCCGTGCAGACCCATGGCGCTGATGTGCGCACGGTCGAAGGCCTGTCGCAAGACGGCGGACGCACCCTCTCGGTGCTGCAGGAGGCGTTCCGTGAACATCACGGATTGCAGTGCGGCTTCTGCACGCCGGGCTTCCTGATGAGCCTCGACGCGCTGCTGCGCACCCGCCCGGATGCAAGCGAGGACGATATTCGCGAGGTGCTCTCCGGCCATCTGTGCCGCTGCACCGGCTACGCCCCGATCCTGACGGCGGCCCTTGCCGCGCGCGATCGGCTGCTGGCCGAGAGAGACGCCTCGGGAGAGGACAATGCCCCCGATGCGGGCGACAAGGAGACCATGACCCATGCTTGACCTGGGAACGACGTTCATCGCCGCGCTGGAGCGCGATCCCGACCGGATCGCGATCATCGACGGCGACGTGCGGCTGACATACGCACAATGGTACGCCAGGATTTCCGCGCTGGTCGCCTCGCTGGAGAAGATCGGCCTCAAGCCCGGCGATCACCTCGTCAGCGTGCTCAAGAACCGCTGGCAGGCCGCGACGCTGCACTGGGCCTGCCAGTTCTCGGGCGTGATCCTCACCCCGATCAACTGGCGCTCCAAGGCCGACGAGGTCAGCTATGCGGTGCACGATGCCGAAGCCTGCGCCATCGTCTACGAGGACCTGCCGGAAAAGACCGTCGCCTCGGCGGGGCTCGATGGCTCGGTAGTCCACATCACGCTCGACACGCCCCGCGTGGGTGAACTGGCTTTCGACGACCTGATCGCCGATACCGCCGCCCCGCCTGCAAAGCCGCGCGCCAAGGCCGACGACTGGTCGCTGATGCTCTACACCTCGGGCACCACCTCGCGTCCCAAGGGTGTACCGCGCCGCCAGCGGGCCGAGCGCGCCGCCGCCATCGCCCATGTCGCGCAGAACCTCTACGGCTACGGCGAAAAGACGCTGGGTGTCATGCCGCTCTATCACACGATGGGCGTGCGCTCGCTGCTGGCCACCGCGATCATCAACGGCACCTTCGTGTGCATGCCCAAGTTCGATCCCGCCGAGGCGGTAACGCTGATCGAGAAGGAGGGCATCCAGAACCTCTATCTCGTGCCCACGCTGTACCATGACATTGTGCGCCATCCCGATTTCGCGCCCGAACGGGTCGCCTCGGTGCGCAAGATCGGCTTTGCCGGCGCACCGATGACCGACGGATTGCTCAAGCAGGTCGATGCCGCGTTCGGCCCCGAGCTGTTCGTCAACCACTACGGCTCTTCCGAGATCTACACCTGCACCATCGACCAGAACGCGCAGGCCAAACCCGGCAGCGCAGGCAAATCGGGCATCAACCAGCTGATCCGCGTGGTCGCCTTCGACCATGACGATCCCGAAGCCGTGGCCCCCCACGGCACCGAAGGCCAGATCATCGCGCTGCTGGAAGGCGACGAGGCCTTCGAGGGATACTGGCGGCGGCCCGAAGCCAACGAGAAATCGCTGAAGAACGGCTGGTTCTTCTCCTCCGACACCGGCTATTTCGACGAGGACGGCGATCTGTTCGTCACCGGTCGCCTTGACGACATGATCATCTCGGGCGGCGAGAATGTCTCCCCGGTCGAGGTCGAAAGCCAGCTCTCGCTGCACCCGGCAGTGGGCGAAGTCGCCGTCGTCGGGCTGCCGCACGAGCGCTGGGGCAAAGTCGTCACCGCGTTCGTCGCACCCTCGAAACCCGTCACCGCCGAGGAGCTGGACGCCTTCTGCGCCGCCTCCACGCTCGCCAACTTCAAGCGCCCGCGTGCCTTCGTATTCGTGCGCGAAATTCCCAAGTCGCCGGTCGGCAAGCTGCTGCGCCGCAAGCTGGTTTCCGGCGAATACGAAGAACTCACCCCTTCCGATCTCCCCACTTCCGACATCAAGGATACCGCCGCATGACCGACCCTTATGCCAACCTCGAAGGCTTCACCGTCGAGATCGACGCCGAGCAGCAGCGCGGCGACATCATCCTCGACAATGGTGAGTTCAACACCATCTCGATGGCCCAGCGCGACCAGCTGAAAACCGTGTTCGAGGCGCTCGACGCCGATGACCGCGTGCGCGTGATCGTGGTGCGCGCAATCGGCCAGCACTTCTCCTCGGGCGGCTACATCATGGGCTTCCTCGAAGCCTCGCCCGAACATGTCTCGAAGCTCGCCTGGAACATCGCCGCGCCGGTGCGCTGCGAAAAGCCGGTGATCGCCGCCAACCGCGGCTTCGCTTTCGGTGTCGGCTTCGAGCTGTCGCTCGCCTGCGATTTCCGCATCGTCACCGAGACGACGCGCTATGCCCTGCCCGAACAGAAGCTGGGCCAGATTCCCGGCTCGGGCGGCTCGGCGCGCCTTCAGAAGATCGTCGGCGTCGCGCGCACCAAGAACATCGTGATGCGCTCGCGCCGCGTCACCGGGCAGGAAGCCTACGATTGGGGCCTTGCCAGCGAGATCGTGCCCGATGCCGAACTGGAAGCCGCAACCGACGCCCTCGTCAAGGAACTGATCGGCTTCTCGCCGATCGCCCAGCGCACCGCCAAGAAGCTGCTCAACGACAGCGACGACGCGTTCCTTTCGACCGCAATCGAACTGGAAGGGCACTGCTATTCGCGCCTGCGCACCTCGGATGACTTCGCCGAGGGCGTCAAGGCCTTCCACGAAAAGCGCAAGCCTGTATTCAAGGGGAGCTAACCCCTCCACAAGGATTCCCCACGCGATGACCGAGCCGACCGAAACCGCCCGCCCCCCGATGCGCTGGCTGGATGACATCGAGGTCGGCTTCGCGTGGGAAGGCCGCCCCATCGCGATGGACGAGGCGGCGATCATCGCCTTTGCGAAACTCTACGACCCCCAGCCCATGCACATCGACCCCGAAGCCGCCGCGAAAGGCCGCTTCGGCACCGTGATCGCCAGCGGCTGGCAAGTCGCCGCGCTGGTGATGCGCGATTATGTCGAGACCAGCCCTTTCGGCGATCTCGAACTGCTCGGCCTCGGCCTCGACGATCTCGCCTGGAGCGAAGCCGTCCGCCCCGGCGACACGCTTGTCGCCCGCCGTGAAATCGTCGAGGCCCGCCCCTCGCGCAGCAAACCGGATCGCGGCGTTGTGCGCATCGCCGTCACCGTCACCAACCAGCACGACCGCACCGTGATGCGCTACGTCAACGCGATCCAGATGTTCCGCAAGCCGGAGTAAGGTTCAGTAGAACGAGGCCATATTGCTGAAAGTTGGCTTCGCGATTTCTCACGCTTTCCAGCGGCGCACCAGTTGGGTGTCGATATCGAACAGGTCGAGCACGCGGCCGAGAGTATGGTCGACCATGTCCTCGATGCTCTGCGGCCTGGCGTAGAATGCGGGGACCGGCGGAGCGACGATTGCGCCCATTTCCGAAACCTGGGTCATCGTGCGCAAGTGCCCGGTGTGCAGTGGTGTTTCGCGCACCATCATCACCAGACGGCGACGGTCCTTCAACACCACGTCGGCGGCACGCGTCAGCAGTCCGGTCGTGGTGCCCCAGGCGATCTCCGACATCGACTTGATCGAGCACGGCGCCACGATCATGCCACGCGTGCGGAACGAGCCCGAAGCAATCGATGCGCCGATATCGGCCTGCGCGTGGACCTGTGTCGCCAGTTCGCGCACGGCGGCGAGCTTCCAGTCGGTTTCGTGCGCGACGGTGATCTCTGCCCCGCGCGACATGACAAGATGCGTCTCGATACCAAGATCGCGCAGGATCTGCAGCAGGCGTATCCCGTAGATCGCGCCCGACGCGCCGGACATCCCCACGATCAGCGGGCGGCTGTCTGCGGTCATCTCTATCCTCTCCTCAAGGCGGAAGCGCCGGACTTCAGGCCCGGTCGCCTCGGTATCGTGGCCGATCAGTCTAGGCCGGACACACCATCACGTCGAATAAGCAGAATTGAGAGATAGCATCACGCTTCCTGATCATCATCGCTCTCATCGTCCTGCACCGCCACGGCATGTCCGTCACCGCCAAGCGCCTTCACCGCCGCCTCGCGCATCATCGTGATGAAGGCGTCGGCGGCGGGGGAGAGCGGGTGGCGCGGGTGATGGATGATCGCCAGCTTGCGCGTGAGCGGCGGTGACAGGGGGCGGGTGCTGAGTCGTCCCGCCAGCGCCTCCCGGCGGATGGCAAGGCTCGGCAGCACCGTCGCCCAGTCCGACCGCGCCACCGTCTCGCAGATACCGTCAATCGAATCCATCTCCAGCCGCATGGTCAGATCGAGATCGCGCGCCTGAAAATAGCGGTCCAGTTCGAGCCGCAGGCCGTGGCGGCGCGAGGGCAGTACCAGCTTGGCCTGCGCAAGGTCGGCAGCGGCGATCGGCTTGCCGTCCGCCGCCTTCCCTGCCGCCGTGACGAACATCATCTGTTCGTCGATCAGCGTTTCGGACACGAGACCAAGGCGACGCGGCGGCTTGTTGATGATCGCAAAATCCAGCGCGCCCTGCTGCACCTGCTCGATGAAAGTGGAGGAGAACCCGTCCACCACGTCCACTTCCACCTCGGGATAGGTCGCCGCGAAGTCGATCAGCATGGCGGGCACGAAGCTGGCGGTCAGGCTGGCAAGGATACCCACGGTAATGCGGCCCGAGATCACGCCCGAAAGCTTGGCCATATGCTCGCGCGCCACCGAAAGGTCGCGCAGCACCGGCACGACCAGGCGATAGAGCGTGCGCCCCGCGCTGGTCGGCACCATGGCCTTGGAGCGACGTTCGAACAGTTGCAGCCCGAACTCCTTCTCCAGCTTGGCGAGTTGCATCGAGACCGCCGGCTGCACCACGTAAAGCCGCGCCGCCGCGCGGGTCACGCTGCCCTCTTCGTAGAGCGCCACGAAATAGCTGATCTGCCGCAGGTCCAATCGCTCTCACCTTTTTATCATCGCCGATGATCCTGAAGATCACCAATCCTTACTTTGGTTTATAGCATACGGCCTTAGACTGGCAGCGCAAACAGCAAAGACGGCCACGCATCCAATGGCCGCAAGGAACGGATACGGGAAAGGATACGATGAAAGCCGACCGCACACGCACCGCGCTCTCGCTGCGCGACTGGATGGAGCGCCTCCAGGCCACCGGACGCCTCGCCATCGCCAACCCGGATCGCGATCTCGTCCACGAAGTCGCCGCCATCGCCAACCGGCTCGATGGTCACAAAGCCAGCGTCTTTCCCAAGGTGGGCGCGATGGACGGGACGGTGATCTGCGGCCTGCTGTCGGACCGCAACTGGATGGCCGAAGCGCTCGACGTCGCCCCGTCCGAGCTGATCGCGCTCTACAAGCGGGCCTGCGACGAGCCGGTCGCCAGCATCGAGGTGGCGGACGCCCCGGTGCAGGAGGTCGTCCACACCGACGTCGATATCCTTGCCCAGCTGCCGGTGCCCACGCACAACGAACATGACTCCGGCCCTTACATCACCGCCGGGCTGCTGATCAGCCGCGATCCCGAAACCGGCGTGCAGAACGTCACCATCCACCGCTGCCAGATCAGCAGCCGCAACCGCATCGGCGTGCTGCTGCTGCCGCGCCATACCGACAACTTCTTCCGCAAGGCCAAGGCGATGGGCAAGGCGCTGGAAATCGCCATCGTCATCGGTTGCGAACCCTCGCTGATGATGGCGAGCCAGGCCATCGTGCCGCTGGGGCATGACGAACTGGAGATCGCGGGAACCCTGCGCGGGGCCGCGCTGCCGGTGGTAAAGTGCAAGACCAATGACGTGCGCGTCCCCGCAGAGGCCGAGATCGTCGTCGAAGGGCGCATCCTGCCCGATGCCATGGAACCCGAAGGGCCCTTCGGCGAATTCCCGCAGTATTATGGCGAGCGCGACAACCGTCACGTCATCGAAGTGGACGCGATCACCCATCGCCGCGATCCGCTGTTCCACACCATCGTCGGCGGCGGGCTGGAGCACCTGCTGCTGGGCGCGATCCCGCGCGAGGCCTCGATCCTCGCCACCATGCGCCGCAGCTTTCCGGGCGTGGTGGATGTTGCGCTCGGCCTCGGCGGTGTCGGGCGCTATCACCTCTATATCCAGCTCGACAAGACACAGGACGGCGAGGGCAAGAACGTGCTGATGGCCGCCTTCGCCGCGCACTACGACATCAAGCACGCGGTCGTCGTCGATCTGGACGTGAACATCCACGATGCCCGCGAAGTCGAATGGGCCGTCGCCACGCGCTTCCAAGCCGATTGCGACCTGCTGCTGGTAACGGAAAGCCAGGGCTCCAAGCTCGATCCCTCCACCCGCGATGGCGTGGGCGCCAAGCTCGGCTTCGATGCGACGATCCCGGTCAATGCGCCCGAGATGAAGTTCAAGCGCATCCGCGTGCCGGGACAGGCCGAGGTCGATCTTGATGCCGTACTGGATCAAAATGCGACTTTCAAGTTTTAAAACAAAGATTTGGGCGGGGAAGCCTTGAAGGAGAAGACTATGGCCGGATTGGCCCAGAACCGTACGACGCGGCTGGAAGGCCGCGCGATCATCGTGACCGGCGCGGCGCAGGGCATTGGCGCCGCCTATGCCAAGGCGCTCGCCGCGCACGGCGCCCGTCTCGCGCTGTGTGACATTGCTGCGCCCGAGGACACCGCCGCCGCGATCCGCGCTGAGGGCGCCGAGGCTTTAGCCATGGCAGCCGACATCACCGATGCCACAGCGCTTGCGGCCTTCGTCGCAAAGACGGTCGAAACCTACGGCTCGGTCGACGTGCTGGTGAACAACGCCGCCCTGTTCGCGACGCTGGCGCTCAAGCCGCTGGAAGAGATTTCCTCCGACGAGTGGGACAAGGTGATGACCGTCAACGTGCGCGGCACGTTCGAGTGCATCAAGGCGGTCACCCCGCAGATGAAAAAGCAGGGCCACGGCAAGATCATCAACGTGGCATCGGGCACCGTGTTCAAGGGCGCACCGATGATGCTGCACTATGTCTCGTCCAAGGGCGCGATCGTGGGCATGACCCGCTCGGTCGCGCGTGAACTGGGCGATGCCGGGATCACCTGCAACTGCCTTGCGCCGGGCCTGACCATGAGCGCCAACGTCCAGCACAATGCCGACTGGGCAGGCCGGATCGTGGAGGCCAACGTCGCCAGCCGCTGCATCAAGCGTGAGGCGGTGCCCGAGGATCTGACCGGCGCCCTCGCCTTCCTCGCCAGCGCCGACAGCGACTTCATGACCGGCCAGACCGTCGTGGTCGACGGCGGTTCGGTCACGCATTGAGGAGACAGGACATGGAAGTGCCCGCTATGCAGGCTATCGCCTCCCACTGGATCGACGGCAAGCCCGTCGAGACCCCCGCCGCCCAGAGCATCGACCCGGCGACGGGCGAGGTCGTCGGCCACTTTGCCGATGGCGGCGAACCCGAGGCACGCGCCGCCATCGCCGCCGCCCGTCACGCCTTCGAGACCAGCGACTGGCCCATGGCCCCGCGCCTGCGCCAGCGCGTGATGCTCGACTGGGCCGCCGCACTGCACACACAGGTCGATGCCCTTGCCGAACTGCTGACGCGCGAAAACGGCAAACCGCTGGCCGCCTCGAAAGGCGAAGTGCTCGGCGCGATCTCGGAAGTCGAATATTACGCCGGGATCACCCGCTACATTCCGGGGCATGTGCTGGAGCCTGCCCCCGGCGTGCTCTCCACCGTGCTGCGCGAACCGGCGGGCGTCGCGGCCGTGATCGTGCCGTGGAACGCGCCAGCAGTGTTGCTGGCGCGTGGCCTTGGCCCGGCGCTGGCAGCGGGCTGCACCACCGTGATCAAGCCCGCACCGCAAACGGTGCTATTCAACGCCGCCTTCCTCGCCCCGCTTGTGCGCCATCCGCAGCTTCCGGCGGGCGTGGTCAACATCTTCGCCGAGACGGGTGCGGCGGGATCGAAGCTGCTCGCCTCCTCGCACGATGTCGACGTGATGTGCTTCACCGGCTCGACCGACGTGGGCAAGGACATCATGCGCGCCTCTGCGGATTCGATGAAGAAGCTCTCGCTGGAGTTGGGCGGCAAGTCCTGCGCCATTGTGCTCGCCGATGCCGACCTTGCCGCCATCGCCCCGCAGATCGCGGCAGCCGCGACGATCATCTCGGGCCAGCAGTGTACTGCCGCGCGCCGCGTGCTCGTCCACGCCTCGCGCTTCGTGGAGATGAAGCGCGTGCTGGCCGATGCCCTCGCCGCCATCCCCATCGGCAACGGGCTGGATGCCGGGGTCGCGATGGGACCGCTGATCGACGTGCCCTCGCGCGACAAGGTGAAGGCCCGCATCGACGAGGCCTGTGCGCTGGCGGACGAAGTGGTGCTCGCAGGCACCGTACCCGAAGGCAACGGCGCGTTCCTGACGCCCACGCTGGTCCATCATCAGGACACCAGGGCCTTCTTCATGCAGGAAGAGATCTTCGGCCCCTTCCTGACCATCGAGAGCTTCGAGACAGAGGCCGAGGCCGTCCAGCGCGCCAACGATACCACCTATGGCCTTTCCGCCAGCGTTTGGACCCATGATGGCAGCGCGGCGCTGCGCCTTGCCCGTGCCCTGCGCAACGGCACCGTCTGGATCAATGCCCACAACCCCTGCTTCCCGAAGTGGAGACCGGTGGATATCGCCAGAGCGGTATCGGTCGTCTCCACGGCTACGATGCCTTGGCCGATTTCACCGAGCTGAAGCACATCTACCAGGCCCCGGGGGTCGCCGGCCGGACCTGACGGCAAAACCCGCACAGTCCGGTTCGTACCAAAAGCGCCGGTGGATCACTCCACCGGCGCTTTTCTTTTCGCGGTCTTTTGAACGCAATCAGCGAGCAGGGTAGCGCAGCCTTCCCAGCAGGCGCGTCATGCTGAAACGCTCTTCCTTGGGGCGCAGGAGCTGGCTCTTCACCTTCTCGAAGCGCATCACCCCGGCGATGCGGCGGTCGAGGAAGGCGCGGGCCTCGGCCTTGTCAGCGTTTTCATCGCCCGCGAAGACCTGCAGCGTCGAGCCGTAGAGCGCGGCCAGCGTCGCGCGCTTGGTATAGTGGTTGTAATCCACCGCCGTATCGCCTGCCAGGCGCCACATCGCATCGGCGCTGCGCCAGCCCAGCTTCGCGGCACGGCGCAGGTTCTGCGGCATCGACAGGATCGCCAGCGCGCGCGAAAGCGCCTCTTCCTTGCCGCGCGCGGCTTCCAGCCGGGTCCACACCAGCGTGCGGATACGCTCGCGGATCGGCAGCAGCGCCATATCGCTGCGCGGGCACGCGGCGTTCATGGCAAGGTCGGTCGAAGCGATCCATGCCTCGATCATGGCCATGGCCCCGTCGCGGAAAGCAAAGGCGGCGAGCGCGGGATCGACGCCCTGCTCCACCGCCGCCGCCTCTACCGCCTTGGCCGTCCAGCCATCGAAGCTCGCCGCCGAGGCGACGGCAGGCGCCAGCGCCACGCGCAGATCGTCGAGCGTGAGGGCTTCGGAAAGGGCGGTGTCAGTCATCGGATCGTCCTCGGATCAGGGAATGGAAGGGCCGTACATGCCCTTGTTCGACGTTGCCTTCGCATTCTTGGCATAGCTGCCCAGCACGTCGAGCACGCCGCGATCGCCGTCGAGCTTGGCATAGTCGAGCGAGGAGCGCCCCGAATTGTCGGTGCGGGCAGGGTTGGCCCCTGCTTCGAGTAGCAGGCGCATGATCTGCAGGTTCTTGCGGTGCGTCGCGCTCATCAGCGGGGTTTCGCCCGCATCGTTCACCGGATCGACATTGGCATGCTGCGCGATCAGGAACGAGACGCCATCGGCCCAGCCCTGATCGACCGCGACCTGCAACGGGGTGATGTTGCTGTCGTTCTGCACGTTCACGTCCGCGCCCTTGCCGATCAGATAGCTCAGCCAGGTCAGATCGCGGCGGGCCACGACGATATGCAGCGCGGTGTCACCGTTCGACGTGTCCTTGGTGTTCACGATCCGGTTGTTGGTGTCCATCAGCGCCTTTTCGACCGCGTCACCGTCCTTCTTCTTCACCGAATCGAGGAACTTGTACGGATCGGTATAGGCCTGCGCGGGGCTGGCCACCATCAGCGCGGCGCCTGCCGCCAGAGGTGCGAGCGCCAGTGCGCCCGGCAATGCGCCCGGCAGCACTCTAGCGAAAACCCCAGCCATCACGGCGAACTTCCGGTTCCCGATTGTCGACACGCTTGCCTTACCTTCTCTGTTCGTCCCGGCCCGCAGCTTCGGCGAAGTTTCTCCTGCGCGAAACCGGCACCGGCAGCATCGCACCTGCCTTGCATCGCGGCGTCTAGCAGAGCATTACCGGCGGCGCCATGATCAAGCGCTTCTCCCGCCGCCGTTTCCCCGTTTCGTTCCATGCATCGGTGCTTGCGCCCGCCGCGCTGCTGCTGGCAGGCGCCCTGCCGCTCGCCGCCTGCAACCAGACGCCTTCCGCCGAGGCGCCGCCGCTGGCAGGCGCCGATGTCGGCGGGCCGTTCACGCTGATGGACAAGACCGGCAAGACCGTGAAGTGGTCCGATTTCCGGGGCCGCTACACCACCGTCTACTTCGGCTACACCTTCTGCCCCGATGCCTGCCCGCTGGACATGCAGGCGCTGATGAAGGGCTTCAACACCTTTGCAAAAGCGCACCCGGCGCTCGCCGCGAAAGTCCAGCCGATCTTCATCACCATCGACCCTGCGCGCGACACGCCGCAGGTGGTGGGCGAATGGACCGCTGCCTTCAGCCCGAAGCTGCTCGGCCTCACCGGCAGCGCCGCGCAGGTGAAGCAGGCCGCCGATGCCTTTGCCGCCTATTACAAGCGCGGGGAATCGACGCCGGGCGGCGGCTATCTGATGGATCACACCCGCGCCGCCTACCTGATGGGCCCCGACGGCAAGCCGATCGCGCTGCTGCCGATCGACCAGAGCCCCGAGGCGGTCGCGCAGACGCTTTCGCAGTGGGTGAAGTAGGCGAGATGCAGTAAGGCGCCGGAGATGACCGCGAACCGCCCTTCGACCGACCGTTTCTGGGAGCGCCCGCTCTCCACCCTTTCCACCACCGAGTGGGAAGCGCTGTGCGACGGCTGCGGCCAGTGCTGCCTGCACAAGGTGGAAGATGCCGATACCGGCGAGATCTATCACACCAACGTCGCCTGCAAGCTGCTGAACCTCAAGACCGCGCAGTGTTCCGACTATGCCCATCGTCGCCGCTTCGTGCCCGACTGCATGAGCCTGACGCCGAAGAACGCGGGCAACCTTGCCTGGCTGCCCGAAAGCTGCGCCTATCGCCTGCGCGCCGATGGCGAGCCGCTGCCCGAATGGCACTATCTGGTGTGTGGAGACCGCGAGGCGGTGCACCGCGCGGGTATCTCGATCGCGGGCAAGGTGATTTCCGAGGTCGATGCCGGGCCGCTCGAACAGCACATCGTCTGGCCCCATGGTGAGGACTGGGAAATCGTCGAGGACGACGAGGATGAGGAAGACAACCCGCCTTACGTCTCGGGCCGGCGGGACTGACCCCGGTGCTCGACTGGCTGCGGCGCGATCCGCGTTCGCCGCAGGCGCGACAGGCCGAAACCATCGAGATCGACGGGCGCGTGCTCGCCATCGAGGTGCGCCAACTGGCGCAGGCCCGCCGCATGACCATGCGCCTTGCCCCCGATGGCAGCGCCGTGCGCATCTCGGTGCCGCGCTGGGTGCCCGCGCGTGAGGCCCATGCCTTCGCCCGTTCCCGGCGCGACTGGCTGGCGGGGCAACTCGCGAAGATCCCGCTGCCGACCACGCTGGCGGACGGCGCCACCCTGCATGTCCGGGGCGAGGCGCTGGTGCTGCGCCACGATCCCGCTGCGCCGCGCCGGGTGCGGATCGCAGATGGCATCCTCAATGTCGGTGGGCCGTCCGACTCGCTCGAAAGCCGCTTGAAGCGCTGGCTCCAGGCCGAAGCGCGCGCGCGGGTGGAGCCCGATCTTGCCCACTACTGCGCGCTGGCCGGGCAAGCGGTGCCCGCGCTCTCGCTTTCGGGCGCGCAGCGGCGCTGGGGCTCGTGCTCGTCGGGCGGGACGATCCGCATCAACTGGCGGCTGATCATGGCGCCCGACCTCGTGCGCCGCTCGGTGGTGGCCCACGAAGTGGCGCATCTGGTCCATTTCGACCATTCGCCCGCGTTCCACAAATGCCTTGCCGACCTGTTCGAGGGCAATGTCCATCACGCCAACCGCTGGCTGAGCGAACACGGCCGCTCGCTCTACGGCCCCTTCGGCTGAGGCCACTGGACCTACCCACCGCTGGCGTTTCGCGGCTGCCTGCCCTACATAGGCGCAGATGACACCCTTCAAGCGCTCCGGTATCTGGAAAGACGTCGTGAACCCGTCCGGCATGGTCGCCGAATTCCGCATGGTGTGGAAGGAGGCGGGGCAGCACCGCTGGCGGATCGCCGCGCTGTCCGCCGCGACCACCTTCGGGGTGTTCTACCTGATGGCGGGCCAGCAGGGCGAGGCGCCCTACCCCTCGCCCAAGATCACCTGGATTTCCACGTTCAAGCCCGGCCGCACGGATGCCGAGATCGAGGCCTCGAACGTCGAGAACCAGAAGCGCAAGGAATTCGTCGAGGCCGCGCAGGCGAAGAACGATGCGCAAGTGCGCGACCTCTACAAGACGGTCGGCCGCTATTCGGGCATGGACGTCGACAAGATTGTCGCTCAGGCCGATGCCGACAACGCGGCCAAGGCCAAGGCCGACCAGAAGGCTTTCGAAGCCCGTCAGGCCGAGCGCGCGAAGTACGCCGCCAGCCAGCCCGACGCACAGGAATTTGCCGAGGACGAGAAGCTGGCGAAGGACGCGAAGGCCGAAGAGAACGCGGCGCCTTCCCCTCACTCTGCCCCCACCAAGACCAACCCGTGAACGCAGGCCCCGTCGAGGATGCGCGCTGGCTTGCCGCCACCGCCGCCCTTGCCGCGCGCGCCCGGCCGCTGAGCCGCCCCAACCCCGGCGTCGCCGCGCTGGTGGTCAAAGACGGTAGGGTCATCGCGCGCGGCTGGACGCAAGTCGGCGGGCGCCCCCATGCCGAGGCGATGGCGCTGGAGGCTGCGGGTGCAGCCGCAAGCGGTGCCACGCTCTATGTCACGCTGGAGCCCTGCGCGCATGTCTCACCGCGCGGTCCTGCCTGTGCCGATCTGGTCGCCGCCGCGCCGCTCGAACGGGTGGTGATCGGCTGCATGGACCCGGACCCGCGCACCAGCGGCGCAGGCCTTGCCCGCATCCGCGCCGCCGGGATCGCGGCGGAGCATGTCCCCTCACCGGCGTGCGAGGCCAGCCTTGCAGGCTACCTCGTGCGGGCGCGGCAGGGGCGTCCGCGCGTCACGCTCAAGCTCGCGCTCTCGCTCGACGGCTGCATCGCCACCGCAGGCGGGGAAAGCCAGTGGATCACCGGGGCCGAGGCGCGCGCGCATACCCATGCCATGCGGGCGCGCAGCGATGCGATCCTCGTCGGCGGCGCCACCGTGCGCACGGACAATCCCCGCCTCGACGTGCGCCTGCCGGGGCTGGAGGACCGCTCGCCCGAGCGCTGGGTGCTGACCTGGGGCGCGGTGCCCGAAGGCTGGCACCCCTTGCGCAAACCTGCCGACATCGCCTCCGCCATGCCCCATGTGCAGGACCTGTTCGTCGAGGGCGGCGCCCGCACCGCTGCCGCGTTTCTGCGCGATGCCCTCGTCGACCGCCTGCTGATCTACCGCGCGCCGATCCTGATCGGCGGTCGCCCCGGCCTTGCCGACTACGGCCTTGCCGCGCTGCCCATGGCCCATGGCCGCTGGCACCGCACCGACCGCCGCGAATTCGGCGCCGATACGCTCGAAATCTACGAAACGCGCGAAAGCCAAGGATAAGCTGCCCCATGTTCACCGGAATCGTCACCGCCACCGGCACCATCCGCGAGGCCCATCAGGCCGGAGACCTGCGCGCGGTGATCGCCTGTCCCTATGACCCCGCCGCGATCGCCATCGGCGCCTCGATCGCGTGCTCGGGCGTGTGCCTGACGGTGGTGGAAAAAGGCGGCCGGAAGGGCGATGCCTGGTTCGCGGTGCAGATTTCCGCCGAAACCGTCGCGCGCACGGTACCGGGCCGCTGGGTGGAAGGCGGCGCGCTCAATCTGGAGCAGGCGCTGAAGCTGGGCGACGAACTGGGCGGCCACATCGTGACCGGCCATGTCGATGGCGTGGGCACCGTATCCTCGGTCACGCCCGAGGGCGATTCGCACCGGGTGGTGATCGCCGCACCGTCCGACCTTGCGCCCTACATTGCCGCCAAGGGCTCGGTGACGCTCGAAGGCGTCTCGCTGACGGTCAATTCGGTGACGGACGAGGCCGACGGCACCTGCCTGTTCGGGCTGAACATCATCCCCCACACCGCAGACGTCACCACGCTCGGCGCGCTGAAGGCGGGCGATGCGGTGAACATCGAGATCGACGTGCTCGCGCGGTATCTCCAGCGCATGCAGTCGCTGCGGGGCTGACGGCCCCACCCGCAGTCCCCCCATCTATCGAGCAGAAGCGGGGCGCTCGCCCCTGCACGCCCCCCTTTACCTCCATGTACGGTAGGGGTAGGGGGTATGGGTATATGGCCCATCTTCACGAATCGAATGCCGACCTCATTGCCCGCGTGCGCCGCATCGGCGGGCAGGTGAATGCCGTCGAGCGCGCCCTGTCGGACGAGAGCTCCGACTGCGCGAAAGTCCTGCATCTGGTGGCGGCGGTGCGCGGCGCGGTGAACGGGCTGCTCGACGAGATCATCGCCGATCACCTCGAAGCGCATGTCGCCCACCCCGACCTCTCCGACGACGAGCGCCGTCAGGGCGCGCAAGACCTGCTGGCGGTGATCCGCCGCTATTCCAAATAAGGACCCGCGCCATGGCCACCCTTCCCGAGATCGCGGTGCTCCAGCCGCACGATCACATGTTCCTCGGCGCCTCGCACGACAAGAACGCGCGCCGCACGCTGTGGGTGGTCGCGCTGACCGCCGTGATGATGGTGGGCGAGATCGTCGCCGGGTACTGGACCGGCTCGATGGCGCTGCTGGCCGACGGCTTCCACATGGCGACGCACGCGGGCGCGCTGTCGGTCGCCGCCGCAGCCTATGCCTATGCCCGCCGCCATGCGAGCAGCCCGGCCTACAGCTTCGGGACTGGCAAGGTGGGCGATCTGGCGGGCTTCGCCTCGGCCATGGTGCTGGGAATCATCAGCCTGGGCATCGGCGTCGAATCGGTGCTGCGCCTGCTCCAGCCGACCGCCGTGGCCTTCGGCGAGGCGACGCTGATCGCGGTCGTCGGCCTTGGCGTGAACATCGCCAGCGCCTTTCTGCTGATGGCGGGCGGGCATGATCATCATGGGCATTCTCATGGCCACGGGCATCACGATCACCATCATCATGATCATTCGCATGACCATCACCACGGGCACGGTCATGGCGACAACAACCTACGCTCGGCCTATGTCCACGTTCTGGCCGATGCGCTGACTTCGATCTTCGCGATCGCCGCGCTGGTCGCCGGGCGCTATCTCGGCTGGGTCTGGCTCGATCCGGTGATGGGCATCGTCGGCGCGGTGGTGATCGCGCGCTGGTCGTGGACGCTGATGCGCGATACCGCCGCCGTCCTGCTCGACCGTACCGACGCGCATGTCGCCGCCGAAGTGCGCGAACTGGTCGAAGGCCCCGGCGACGCGCGCGTGACCGACCTGCACGTCTGGCGCATCGGCCCCGAGGCCCACGCCGCGATCGTCAGCGTCACCGGCACCCTGCCCGCCACCATCCGCACCCGCCTCGCCCCGGTTCACGAACTCGCGCACCTGACGGTGGAGTGCGGGTAGGCCTTAGCTCTAAGTCTTCAGGCCAGCGGCCCTGCGGCGAAGCTTTCGCGGGTGATGGCGTAGATCACGTGCGGGCTGGGCACGCCGCAGCGCTCGACCGTGAAATCTCGGCCAGAAAGCACCTCGCCGCCGATCTTCGCCATGGCCTTGCGCGAGACGACATTGTCGGCGCCGACAAGAAACACGCAAGTCGGGTAATGCGCCAGCGCGTGGGTGAGCATCAGGCGCTTGAACTCGGCATTGTAGCCGGTGCCCCAGAACGCGCGGGAGAGGAACGACCAGCCGATCTCGATCTCGCCGGAGCCGGTATGCTCGGGCGTACCAAAGCGGCTGGAGCCGATCACCGCACCGCTGGCCTTGTCGACGATGGCCAGCGCCCCGCCGCCTGCCATGGCATCGGCGAAGAAATCGCGGAACACCGGTTCCTGCCAGCGGTCGTGCGAGGGGTGGACCGCCCAGATCTGGCGGTCCGACGCGACGGCGAACAGCGCCGCGTAATCATCCTGGGTGAGCGGGCGGAGGACCAGCCGGTCCCCTTCGAGAACCGGCTGGCGATCCATCAGCCGATCCTCAGGCGTCCACAGCCGCGCCGGTGACGTCGGCCACGGCAGCGATGAACTGGTCGATGTTGCCCATGGTCAGACCGGCCACGTTGATGCGGCCCGATGCGGCCATGTAGATGCCGTGCTTGGTGCGCAGTTCGAGCACCTGCTCCTTGCTGACCGGAACCATCGAAAACAGGCCGTTCTGCCCGCCCATCGGGGTGAGGTCGGCCTTGCCCGCGGTGCCAGCCGCGGCCAGCCTGTCGCGCACCTGACGCATGCGGTCACGCATCTGGTCCAGCTCGTCGAGCCACTGCGCGGTCAGCGCCGCGTCCTGAAGGATCAGGCGCACGGCGGCAGCGCCGTGGTCTGGCGGCTGCGACCAGTTGGCGCGGGCCAGCGAATGGCCGTTCGACATGACGGCGCCCAGCGTGGCGACGTCGGCGACCATCGCATAGAGCGCGCCGACGCGATCGCGATAGAGGCCGAAGTTCTTGTCGCACGAATAGCACACCAGCGCCTCGGGCACGGCGGCGAGCACGGTGCGCAGGCCGTAGGCGTCCGCCTCCATGCCCTTGCCGAGGCCCTGATAGGCCAGATCGAGGATCGGCAGGATCTTCGTCTCAGCCAGCAGCGCGGCGATCTCGTCCCACTGCGCGTCGGTGTAGTCGATGCCGGTCGGGTTGTGGCAGCAACCGTGCAGCAGGATCGCGTCGGCGGGCTGAGCCTCTGCCAGCGCCTTGCGCAGCGCGTCGATATCGGTGACGCCCTCTGCGGTGGCGTGGGTGAACTCCACGACCTCAAGGCCGATGTCCTTGCAGATCTGCGCGTGGTTGGGCCAGCTGGGGGTGCCGACGATCAGGCGCTTGACGCCTGCCTTGTGCGCCATCGCCAGCGCGAGGCGCAGCGAGCCGGTGCCGCCGGGGGTCTGCATGCCCTCGATGCGACCGTCCATGTCGGGGTTCTCGGCACCGAACACGTAAGGCATCAGCGCGCGCACAAAGCCCATGTCGCCCTCGGGGCCGAGGTAGGCTTTCGAATCCTGCTCGGCGACGAGTTTCGCCTCCGCCGCCTTGATCGCGCCAAACACGGGCGTGTCGCCCTGCCCGGTACGGTAGACACCCACGCCAAGATCGATCTTGTCGGCGCGCGGGTCGTCGTTGTGGAGCTTGATCAGCGCAAGAAGCGCGTCGGCGGGCTGTTGCTGAAGGTTCGTAAGCATGGCGGCGGGGGCTTACTCCCGCAAAACCCGCCATGCAACCGGCGATTTCAGGAAATATTGTTGCGCAAGTCGCAGGCGACGGTTCGGCCTGCGCAAACGCACGAAGGCGCCGTCTCCCCCTGCCCTGGAAGCGGGGAAACGGCGCCTTCGCAAAGCACGGTATCGGCGCGAGAAAGGCTCCGATTAGAACGGCAACCAGTTCTGCTTGTGCGAGAATTTCATGTAACCCATGTTCGCGCCCAAACGCAGACCGGCACCGGCACGCACCGGGATCAGCACCACGTTGCCGCGCCGCAGATAGCTGACGGTGAAGCCGCCAATCAGATAGGCCTGGCCCTCGCCCGCCGCGAACCGGTGATAAAGGTCGTCCGTATCGTAGAGGTTATAGACCAGCACGAAGGCCGAGCTGGCATTGGCGCCCGCATCGAATCCGATCGACGGGCCGGTCCAGTAGACCGGCTGGGTGCCCTCGATCTTGTGGTGCAGCGTGCCCGAACCATAGCGCAAGCCAATCGCCAGCGCGGCGCCCGCCTCGCGCCCGACGATATAGGCATCGGGCTCACCCTGTTTCTTGAGCAGGTCCTTGATCAGGTCGGCGAGGCCCGAGGCGCCCTTGCCGAACACGCCTTCGGCGGCGCCGATCAGGTCATCCTCGTGATAGGTCTGGTCCGAGCCGGGCTGGCCGGGCGGCGGCGCGACCGGGCCTCCCTGCTGGGGATAGGCGGGGTTCTGGCTCGGAGCCTGACTCGGCGATTGCACCGGCGGCTGGGCCGGGCTGTTCGGGTTCCAGCCGTTGTCGGTGCTCTGATCCAGCGGCTGGGAGGGGTAGACAGAACCGCTGGCCTGCGGCGAAGGCATCTGCGTGCCGTTCGACGCGGGCAGTTCGCCCGAAGAGGTAGTGGACTGGCTTGTCGTCGACTGACCAGAGGACGCGGTTGCCGGATGGCCGATATCGGCATCAATCGCCTGATCGGGATCGACGGTGCGGACCTGCGCCATCGCCCCGCTCACCGGTGCCGCCACGCAGGCGAGCGCGAGCAGCGCGCCGCCGCCGATCTTCGCCCAGCGGCGCAGGCTGCCTCTACGCTCCACGGTTGCCGGAGTGTGCTGATTGAAACGCATTGAAATCCACCCTTATGTGCCGGACCACCGCAGGTCCGCCCTGCTTGCCGCCGCAGGCCCCGGACAGGAAATCCGAAGGGCGACGGCGCAGGAAAGTCCACCTTCCATCACAAAGCAACGCGGCTGACCGGGCAATGAACGGTCGGCAGTCCGAGTCGGTTTTGCGGCGGAACGAATCCGCCCGCCAGTGTGCGCACCGGGCCATCCCCAACAAAAAGCACAATTCTCGCAACAACGCCCCTTGCCGCCCCGCAAACCCCTCGTTATAGGCCGCCTCCTAGCCACTAGTGCGGAGACGTGGGTGAGTGGCTGAAACCAGCGGTTTGCTAAACCGTCGTGCTCTTAAGGGGGCACCGAGGGTTCGAATCCCTCCGTCTCCGCCATCTTCCCGCCTGTCATCGGCGCTTCCCAGAAGGAAGCGACCAGACAGGCGGGAGTGATCCTGCGGATCGCACGCTACCTGCGGCTTGCACTTTCCAGCCGCGCCAGCCCTTCCAGCCGGATTTCCAGCGAGCGGCGCCGCACCAGCCCATGATCGCGCAGCCGCGCCAGCGCCAGCCGCGCCGCCTCCACGCCATGGCGCGAGAGCAGCGCAAGATTGTCCAGCGTCAGCCCCGCACCGCGATCCGTCCGTTCATCAGCCCTCCCATCCCCGCGCCCATCAGCACAGCGCCCGAAGCTGGCGATCCGCAGCAGCACCATCGAACCGCGCACCCAGCCGTGCGTGTCGTCGAAAAAGTCGAGGTCCTCGGGCAGCGCCTCCCAGACCGCCAGCACCCGCCGCGAAAGCGCCGCATCGAAGTGCGCCGCGCCGAAGCGCTGCCACTCGATCGCGTGCGAATCGGGCGCGACGATCCGCGTGCGCCGCAGACAGGCAAGGCCATCCTGCACCTCTTCGGCAGAGAGCCCGGCGCGGCGCGACACCAGTTCGAGATCCGCGCCCACGGGACCAGGCTGAACGCCGACCAGCGCTTCCAGCACCTGAATCCCGGTGCAGGCGGTTTCGTGCGAGAACGGTGCCTGCCGCACCGCCTTTTCCAGCGCGGAGCGGCGCGAGCGCCTTGCCCCCGCCGCGAACTGCCGCGCGGCATCGAGGAACGCGCGCTCGCGCGAGAGAAACGTCAGCGGCTCGGCATCCAGCCCGGTGCGCCGCGTTCCTGTTCCCTCACCGCTCGTCTCGTTGCGCATGGCATCCTCTCGTCCCTGTCTTCTCCCCTATGCTATATTTCCATGAATACAGTTGCGGCAACAAAAAAGGCCGTCATGCAAAGGCATACCCTCTGCACGACAGCCTGCATTTCGAAGATCAGCCGGTCAGACCCGGCCCGATCCTGCGACGATCAGCGATACCGGAGCGACCTTATTCCTCGTGAACGAAGGCCAGCCCGTCACCCGCGCCCAGCTTTTCCTCGCCCCTGAAGATACCGTCGAGGCGGGCGCAGACGTCGCGGCGGAAATCGGCCTGCAGCATCGAGCGCGGCGCGGTCAGCGCGATCTCGTCGGCGATGGCGTCCTTGATGCGCGAGACGGCGGCATCGTCGAGCACACCGACGCGCTGCAACTCCTTGCACAGCTGCACCAGCCCGGACGCGGTCGCCTGCGCGCGCAGGCCCACGTTCTTGAGATCGTAGTGGTGACGCTTGTTGTCGGCAGATGTAGCCATGACAGTCCTCACTCCTCTTTTCGCGAGTTATGCGAGGAGGATATGCCTGTCAGGGCAGCGTCGCAATCGCTTGTTCGACGATTGTGGCCGGGCCGGTCCCATCGCGGGACCGGGGGTACTTTGAAACGGCGCGGGCCGGTGCCGCCTCTGAAATCGCTCTTTCGCGATTTCTCGAACGAACTCTCAGATCGGCGACCAGGGCTTCTCGTCGAGTTCCTCGCGCTCGCCTTCGGGGCGTTCGGTCACGGTCGCAGCCGGCAGGTAGTCAATCACCGCGTCGAGCAGCTTCGAGATGCCCTTGCCGCTGAGACCCGAGATCGGGAACACCTCGTCGGCCCCGGCCTTGAGCAGCTCGCGCGCATAGTCCGCCGCCAGCGCATCGTCGATCAGGTCGACCTTGTTCAGCGCGACCAGACGCGGCTTGTCCTCAAGCCCGTTGCCGTAGGCTTCCAGCTCTTCCTCGACCACGCGCATCGCTTCGACCGGATCGGCATCCGACACGTCGATCAGGTGGACGAGCACGCGGCAGCGCTCGATATGGCCCAGGAACCGGTCACCGATACCCGCACCGTCCGCCGCGCCCGCGATCAGCCCCGGAATGTCGGCCAGCACGAATTCGCGGTACTTGTGGCTGACCACGCCCAGCTGCGGACGCAGCGTGGTGAAGGCGTAGTTGCCGACCTTTGCCTTGGTGTTCGACAGCTGGTTGATGAAAGTGGACTTGCCCGCATTGGGCATGCCGACCAGGCCGACGTCGGCCAGCAGCTTGAGCCGCAGCCACACCCACAGCTCCTCAGCCGGGATGCCCGGCTGGTGCTGGCGCGGCGCGCGGTTGGTGCTGGTCTTGTAGCTGGCATTGCCGCGACCGCCCATGCCGCCTTCGAGCAGCGTCACGCGCTCGCCCGCTTCGGTAAGGTCGGCCAGGATCGTCTCGCCGTCCTCGTCCGAGATCAGCTGGGTGCCCACCGGCACCTTGATGACCAGATCGTCGGCAGCGGCGCCGTTGCGGTTCTTGCCCATGCCGTGGCCGCCGCGCTTCGCCTTGAAGTGCTGGGTATAGCGGAAGTCGATCAGGGTATTGAGGCCCGGCACCGCCTCGAACACGATATCGCCGCCCTTGCCGCCGTTGCCGCCGTCAGGGCCGCCGTATTCGACGTACTTCTCGCGACGGAAACTGACGGCACCGGGGCCGCCGCCGCCCGAACGGATGTAGATCTTGGCCTGGTCGAGAAAGTGCATTGCAGTGGTTCCGGTTCATCTGACGGGCTGGCGGCCGGCCCGTGCAGAGATCATCTCGCGAACAACCGCCCAAACGCGAAAAGGCCGCGACGGGCGCGGCCATTCCATACTTCGATTTCAATCACTGGTGGAGCCGAGGGGGATCGAACCCCTGACCTCGTCATTGCGAACGACGCGCTCTCCCATCTGAGCTACGGCCCCGTTCCAGCAATCAGCAGACCAACATCCGGCGCCCGAAGGTCCCTTCCGCCGGTCTGCGGAGGCGCTCCCTTAGCGAATGCCGCAGAAGCGCGAAAGCAAAAAATGCGCGATCCCGCTCAATTCCCCGCTGCTGGCGCGGGTTGCGGCGTCGTGGTCGAAGACGTTCCGGCCGGGCCTGCGGAAGGCCCCATGCCGCCCGAAGGTAACGTCATCTGGCTGGGCGGGGTCATCGCCTTGATCATCGCCTGCTGTTCGGCAGAGGGCTTCACGATGACCAGCGCATTGCCATAGCGGGCCTGCCAGGCGGCAAGGTCAGCCATGTACTGCGCATAGGCATCGAAGAACGCCTTGAACGGCGCTTCCATCTTGGCAAGCCCGGTGCGGGCATAGCCCTGGAAGTGATCGGCATCGATCGTCGACAGGTCGTTGATCACGTCCGCTGCGGCGGCGCAGAAGTTCTTGTTCACCGGCGGCAGCGCGAAGAAGTTGTAGACCGAGGTCTGGTAGCTCTCACGCGCGACCGTCGCCGCGCGACCCGAGGCCTTGAGCGAGAAGCTGCGCGCAACCGTGGCGTTCGCCGCGTCAAGCTGCTTGTCGTAAGTCACAAGGAAGCGCTTGTACCCGGTCAGGATCTGCGTGGAATTCACAGGGTCCATGCAGTTGAGCGCCGCGACGTTCAGCGCCGAGCGCAGGTTCCATTCGGCCTGCGTGCTCGAAATATCGTAGTTCACGGTATGGCGCGTGCCATCGTCGCTGACCGGCGGGATATTGAGGCTGTCGGGCGCCTGGTTGGGCGGCGTCGGCTTGGGCGGCACCACCACGATCGGCGGAGGGGGCGGAGGCGGCGGAGGCGGAGGCGGAGGCGAGGCGCAGCCTGCCAGCAGCGCGAAGGCACCGGATACCGCGCCCCCTGCCAGCAGCGGCCACTTGCGCTGTACGGTCGCACGCGCGACGGCACTGATGCGGCTCAACTTCCCCTGAGCCGACTTGGACACCTCGTTCACCCTGACATAACTCCCTTGGCAGGCGCAGTTCTCTAACGCGCCCTCCCCGCAAAGCAAATGCCCGGTGCGACGAAACGCACCGGGCATGATGCCTGTCTGACGATTTTTGGTGGATGACCGGCGCCGGGACTGCCCGAAGCCGGTCTATCCGAACCGGATCAGTTACGCTGCTGGCCCATGAAGCTGAGCAGGAACTGGAACATGTTGATGAAGTCCAGGTACAGGCTCAGCGCGCCCATCACCACCATCTTGGCCGCCCACGGCGTGCCCTGAAGCTGGTAGTACTGGTTCTTGAGCATCTGCGTATCGTAGGCGGTAAGGCCTGCGAAGATCAGCACGCCCAGCACCGAAATCGCCATCTGCAGTGCGCTGGAGCCCACGAAGATGTTGATCAGCATCGCGATCATGATGCCGAACAGGCCCATGATCAGGAAGCTGCCGAAGCCCGACAGGTCCTTCTTGGTGGTGTAGCCGAACAGGCTGAGACCTGCGAAGGCTGCTGCCGTCGCGAAGAAGGTCGTCGCGATCGAGGTGGCGGTGAAGACCATGAACAGCGTCGACATCGACAGGCCCATGACCGCGCAGAAGCCCCAGTAGAGCATCTGCAGCGTCGAGGTCTTCATGCGCTGGAAGCCGAAGTTCATCGCGAAGACGAAGCCGAGCGGGGCCAGCATCACCAGCCACTTGAGAGGCGAGAACATCATCTGCTGGGCAAAGCCGGAGCTGGCGAACAGCAGCGCCACGACGCCCGAGAGCAGCACGCCCGAGGCCATGTAGTTGTAGATCGACAGCATGTGTCGACGCAGGCCCTGGTCGTAGCTTACGCGGCCACCGGTCCGTCCGTCGAGGCTCGGAGACGCACCGAAGCCCTCACGGGGCCGGGGGTCGTTCCAGTTCGCCATTTCAAACTCCACAATTGCCGGTGTGCAGCGCCCAATGCGCCTGACCGGGATGAACACGAATATCGGCCCCTCTTTTTCCCTTTTCAAGGAAAACCGGGTCGCATTCCGTATGACAAAGTGTGTCTGAAGCGCGGTTGAATGCGCGCGTCATCACACAGACACGAGATTCAGCGCGCGGCGGCGGCCATTTCCGCATTGCGATCGCGCGATGCGGTCATCGTCGCCTCGATCAGGCGGGCGAGCGCGGCGTCCTCATCGAGCACGTTCATGCCCGCCCGCGTCGAGCCGCCGGGGCTCGCCACCTTGTCTGCCAGCGCGCCGGGGCTGTCGGGGGAAATCGCCGCCAGTTGCGCCGCTCCCTCGACCATCGCGATCGCGAGGCGCTGCGCCTGCCCGGCCTCGATGCCGAGCGCCACCGCGCCTGCCGCCAGCGAATCGATGAAGCGATAGACGAAGGCCGGACCGCAGCCCGCCAGCGCCGTCACCGAATCGAACAGGCTCTCGTCCGCCAGCCATTCGGGCGTGCCGAGCGGCGTCATCAGCGCGGTCACATCGGCGCGGCCGGCCTCGTCGAGACCTCGGGCATCCAGAGCGACGGGCGCCTTGCCGATGGCGACGGCCAGGTTGGGCATGATGCGCAGGATGCCGCCCGCCTCGGGGAAGCGCGCGGCGAGGCTGTCGAACTCGACACCCGCCAGGATCGAGAACAGCACCGTCCCGCTGCCGATCAGCGGACGGATCGCGGGCGCGGCCTGATCGAGGCCCTGCGGCTTGATGCCCAGCATCACCGCGTCGAACGCTTCTTCGGCGGGCAGTTCGCGCAGCAGGGTGACGCCTTCGGGTACGCTGGTGCGGTGCGGATCGACCACGGTGAAGACCGCAGGCGCGATGCCGCCTGCCAGCCAGCCTTCGAGCATGGCCCCTGCCATGTTGCCGCAGCCCACGAGCAGGATGGAATTGAAACGGGTCATCGCGGCGGTCTCCTCGGATGGGTTCGGCAGGAGGTCCGCCCTGCCCTTCCCCGCCGACTAGAGGCTGACCGCCGCGATTTGAAGGGGTAATTGCCCTCAGGCTTCTCCGGCAGCGTCCACCAGCGCGGCGGCGAGCGCCTCGGCGGGGGTCTTGTCGCCCCACAGGATGAACTGGAACACCGGATAGAAGCGGTCGCACTCTTCGAGCGCGCCCTCGATCGCCAGCTGCGCCTGACCCGGCCCCAGCAGGCCATCGTCGCCCAGCACCAGCCCGTGGCGATAGAGCACCACGCCGCCGTTCGACCAGATGTCGAAGTGGCCGACCCAGAGCTGTTCGTTGATCAGCGCCAGCGCCTCGAAAATCGGGCCGCGCTTGCCTTCGGGTACGCGCACGTCGGGCAGGCAGATGATCTGCAGCACGCGATCCTCGCCGCGCCAGATCGCCTGGAGCTGATAGGTCGCCCAGCTGCCCTTGATCTCGACCGAGATCTCGTCCTCGCCGACGAATTCGAACGGCCAGCCGCGTGCCTCGAACAGCGAGGCCAGCATCTCGACCGGCGCGGCATCGTCGTTGCGATCGATGTCGTCCTGCACTGTTCTCATGATCCCCGTCACTGACCCTCCGCAAGTCGCATCCAAGTCGTCCTGTGCCTGCAGGAATGACGTGCTGCGGGCCTGCCGCCCAGCCCACCCCCGCGAACGCCTGTGCATGACTGCACAAGCCTGTTCACAGGGTGTGGATAAGGTGTGCGAAAGGTTAAGCCGCGCAACCCGGCAGAGGCGCCGCGCGGCATCGGATCAATCGACCGGCAGCGCGTCGACGGCTTCGCCCTCGTCGCTGCTCCAGGGTACGAAATCGGTGATGCCGCCCTTCTTCAGCGCATCCATCGCGCGCTGCGCCGCCTTGTCGCTGGCGAACGGGCCGATGACCATGCGGTTGGTGCGACCCATCTTCGCCACGGAGGGCGACTGCCCCTTGAGCGCGCTCGGCGACTTCTTCGCCAGGCGATTCCAGGTGAAGGCCAGCGCGTCCTTGTCGCGCCCCACGCCGATCTGCACCCACTGGCGCGCGGGCGCAGGCGGGGCCTTGGCCTCGGCCTTCTTCGCGCCCTTGCGACCGGTAGCCTTGCCCGAATCCTTCTCGTCACCCTTCTCATCAGCGGCCTTGTCGGATGCCTTGGCGCCCTTCTTCTTGGCGCTCGAAGACTTTTCGGACGGCGGCGAAATGGCATCGACTGAAGGCGCGCCGGGCACGGCCTCGACCGCCTCGCCCGCATCGCTCGACCATGGCACGGTATCGCTGATGCCGCCGTCGCGCAGGTCGGACATGAAGGCGGCGGCGTCCTTGTCGCTGTCGAACGGGCCAACGACGATGCGATTGGTCCCGCCCATGTCCGCCGTGAACACCGACTGGCCCCGGAAGGCGTCGGGCGCCTTGAGCACCAGCTGGCGCCAGGTCCAGCGGATCGCGTTCATGTTCGAGCCGACGCCGATCTGCACCCATTTGCGCGCGGGCACCGGCGGCGGTGCGGGCTTCTTGGGCTCGACCTTCTTGCGCGGCGCCGGTTTGGCGACGGGCTTGGCCACCTCCTTGGCCGCTGTGACAGTGGCGACGGGCGCCTCGACCACAGGCTTGGGCGCCTCGACCGGCACGGGAGCAGGCGCCGGTAGGGGCGTCGGCTGCGGCGCTGGCAGGGTCGGGCGACCGAGATCGGCAAAGGCCTGCGCCAGCGTCGGACGCTCGACCACCGCGTGCGAATCGGCGGACGAGGACGGCGGCGGCGGCGTGTCCGCAGCAGCGGCAGGCAGCGTGCGCGAGCCAGTGGACTGCGCCAGATCGAAGCCCGGCTGAGGCCGCGTTTGAGGTTGAGGTTGAGGCTGGGGCGCCTCGGGCGTCGGCTGGACCACGGGCCGCGAGGTTGCCGCAGGCGCATCGCCCCTCACCGCCGCAGGCGCATCACCCATCGCCGCCGCAGACGGCATGGTGATCGGCGCGGGCATCGCCACCGTAGAGGCAGATCTTTCAGGGACAGACCGTTCAGGCGCCGGGGTGGAGGCGCGAGCCGGGTTGGGCATCGCCGCCGTATTCGTGGGCGGGGCCACGGTCGGCGACGGCATCGCGGTCGGCGAAGGCATCGGCGTATTGCCCGCCATGGCCGTGGAGCGGCCTGCATCGACCGGCGGCAGTTCGCCCGAACTGTCGCGCTCGATCGTCGCCTGCACCTCGCCCGGCGCCACACGCGGGGTATTGGCGGCAAGCTGCGTCGGCGTGGGGCGCTCGCCCCGATCGGCATGCTTCTTCTTCGCGCGGCCCGAGCCCAGCGCCTCGCCCTGCGGGATCAGCCCGGCATCGGCGCTGCGCACCGCGCCCGTGCTGCCATGCTGCGCCGAATAGGCGGCGACGGCAGGCGAATCGGTGCCGATTTCCGCCGCCTTGGGGAAATCGCCCAGGTTCGCGGCGGCGGCCTGCTGCGCGCGCGTCAGGCGCGGCATGTAGCGCATGTAGGGCGTCACCGCCTCGGCCAGCTTGGCGGGCAGGATCGCCGCCACGGTGGTTTCGGCCTTCGTCGTGTCGCCGCCGATGGCATAGACGAAAGCGCGGGTGCGCCACGCGGGTTTGTCCTGCTTGCGCAGCAGCGGCATCAGCGTGTCGTCGGCAGCCTTGCCGTCGCCCGAGATCGCCTGGCTGACCGCGAGGCGCAGGCGCACCTCGTCCGCATCGGCAGGGTTCGTCGCCTGCGCATACATCCGCTGGGCCGAGGCATTGTCGCCTGCCAGATCGTAGGCGAGGCCCCAGTCGGCGGCGATCTGCGCGGTGCCGATACCGCCCCGGTCGGCGGCGGCGAACAGCGGCAGCGCGCCCACCGGATCGCCGCCCAGCGCCATCGCGCGGGCCAGCCCCGCCTGCGTCTGCGGGTTATTGGGCGAAATCTCGTCCGCCCGCTTGTAGAAGCCCTTCGCGGCCTGAAAATCGCCGAGCCCGGTGGCGGCATCGCCTGCATCGACCAGCGCCGAGACGTCCTTCGGATTGCGCGCCAGCCGCTTCATCGCGGCATCGAGCTTGCCCTTGTTGGGGTCCGGCAGCGGCTGAACCACCTCGCGCGAGGCGGCCTGCGCATGGGCGGGCGCGCTGGTCCCCAGCAGGGCGAAGACCGGCGCGGCACAGGCCAGCAAACCTGCGGCAAGCGCCCGGAAACGCGCACGGCGGGCGGATTTGGCAGACGGGCGGTCATAAGGGCGGGCAGAGGCGGAAGTGATGGGCATGCGGCGGATTTCAGCAAAGTCCTGCGTTGCGAAAATGGAGCGGTCAGGCATCTGCGGGATGCCCTGCAAGGCACCGCGCGTCACCCTCCCCTTCATCCTTGTCATGACATAGCGCCGGGGGCAGCACACAGCAATCGGGCGACGGGCTCCGCCGTGGCCTGTCCACGGCGAATATGCGCGCACATAAGCGCAGGCGCGTGAACAGCGCCAGAATGACGCGAAGTCGAAGGGGCACGGAAAACGAAAAACGGCGGGCGCCCCAAAGGCACCCGCCGCTTTTTCGTCATCCTGGACCACCCCGATCAGAACCGGATGGAATTCGGTTACGGGCGGTCACTGGGGATCACTGATTGTTCTGGCGCCCGAGAAAACGCGGGATGCTGAACGAGGACTGGTCGCCCTCACCGCCCTGCGGCTCTTCGGCGGGCCGCGAGCGCGACATCGAGCTCATGCGGTCGAACAGCGAGGAGCCGGTTGCCGGACGCGGTGCCGCCGGAGCGGGCGCAGCAGCAGCGCCGGGCGCGCGGTACGCTTCCGAACCTGCGCCGCCGCCGAACAGTTCGTCCTGCTTGCGGGCACCAACGCCGGGCGCAGCCTGCGTATCGGGGCCAAGCTCCAGCGGATCGCTGCGGCCGGGCGCCGGATAGGCGGAAGCATCCTGCACGGGCACTTCATGACCGACGCCGAGTTCGAGCGCCTGCTCGGGCTCGACCGGCGCGCGATAGGCATTGCCCACTGCGGGTGCGGCAGGCGCGGGCGCAGCAGGCGCCTGCGGAGCCGGAGCAGCATAAGCCGTCGGCGCCGGGGCGGGTGCCGGGGCAGCCTCGTAACTCACCGGCGAAGGTGCCGGGGCCGGGGCGGCTGTCGGCGTGGCGATCGACGGACGCACCGGCCCGCGCGAGGCCGACATGCTGACCGGGCGCTGGGCGACTTCGGCCTGCTCGGTGGTCTGCTCGATGCCGGTAGCGACGACCGAGACGCGGATCTTGCCGTCGAGATCGGGATTGAACGCCGAGCCCCAGATGATGTTCGCATCGGGATCGACCAGATCGCGGATGTGGTTCGCCGCCTCGTCGACTTCGAGGAGCTTCATGTCCTCGCCGCCGATGATCGAGATGATGACGCCCTTCGCGCCCTGCATCGACACGCCGTCAAGCAGCGGGTTGGCAATGGCGCGCTCGGCGGCTTCCAGCGCACGGTTCTGGCCTTCGCCCTCACCCGTGCCCATCATCGCCTTGCCCATCTCGGCCATGACCGAGCGGACGTCGGCGAAGTCGAGGTTGATGAGGCCCGGCATGATCATCAGGTCGGTGATCGAACGCACGCCCTGCTGGAGCACTTCGTCGGCCAGCTGGAACGCTTCCTTGAACGTGGTCTCCGCCTTGGCGACGAGGAACAGGTTCTGGTTCGGAATGACGATCAGCGTGTCGACCTGCTTCTGCAGCTCCTCGATGCCCGCTTCGGCGGCGCGCATGCGGCGCGTGCCTTCGAACAGGAACGGCTTGGACACGACGCCGACGGTCAGCACGCCCTTTTCACGCGCGGCCTGTGCGATGATCGGCGCGGCGCCGGTGCCGGTGCCGCCGCCCATGCCCGCTGCGATGAAGCACATGTGCACGCCATCGAGCACGCGCTCGATCTCGGCGATGGTCTCTTCCGCAGCGGCGCGGCCCACTTCGGGGCGTGCGCCTGCGCCGAGGCCCTGCGTGATATCCGGGCCCAACTGGATGCGCGTTTCCGCGATCGAGTTGTTGAGCGCCTGCGCGTCCGTATTGGCGACGACGAAATCGACACCCTCGATCTGGGCTTCGATCATGTTGGCGATGGCGTTGCCGCCCGCACCGCCCACGCCGATCACGACGATGCGCGGACGAAGCTCGTCGATCGCCGGCGGTCCGATGTTAATGCTCATTTCGCTCTCCTGGCAGGCACGTGCGCGAAGAATTTACCTTGACCGATTTGATTGCACGCTTCGATTCGGCGATGCAAAGACCGCAAGTCCGTTGTCCACAGCGAAATCGGCCAATTCCGCCGTTTTTCGAGCCCGCTGCGACGAATGGGAGCCGTCGCACGGCAGGAAGCCCATGAAAGGCGCTCCATCCTCAGAAATACTCCCGAAGCGCGCGGTACACGCGGTTCACGATGCCGAGGCCCTTGTAGCTGGTCGCATCGGCCTGTCGCCGCCCCAGCGAGCGGATATCGGTCGGGCTCGACGAGGCGTATAGCACAAGTCCGGCCAGCGTGGAAAACCCCGGCTTCACATGCGTTTCGGCAAGCCCTGCGATCTGCGGCACCCGGCCGATGCGGACCGGACGGCCCAGCGCGGCCTGCGCATAGTCGGCAAGGCCCACCAGTTCCGCGCCGCCGCCGGTGAACACCACCTGCTTGCCGCGCTGCCCTGCGAACTGCATCGTGCGCAGCACCTTGTTGATCTCTTCCATCAGCACGCCGAGCTGGCCGGTGATGACGCCGATCAGTTCGGCGCGCGGGATGCGGTTCTTCTCGTCGGCATGGCGCGCGATCGGCCCGGTGTCCTCCTCGCCCGGCGCGTTGACCGGGATCATCTCGCGATGGTCGGTCGGGCTGGCGATGGCCGAGCCGTTGACGCATTTCAGGCGCTCGGCCTGATAGCGGCGGATGCCGAAGGCCGAGGCGATGGCGTCGGTAATGTCGGCAGAGCCCATCGGGATTGCCACCATGTCGATCAGCATGCCCTGCGCATAGAGCGCCACGTTCGTCACTTCCGCGCCGAATTCGACCAGCGCGACGCCCAGATCGCGCTCCTCCGGCGAAAGGCAGGCCTGCCCTGCCGCCACCGGCGAGGCGACTACCGCCTCGACATCGAGGTGCGCGCTCTGCACCGCTTCGGTCAGGTTGCGGATCGGCGCGCCGTCCGCCAGCATGACATGGATATCGACGCCCAGCCGCTCGGCATGGAGGCCCCGCGGATCGATCACGCCGTGCGCGCCGTCGAGCCGGTATTGCGCGGGCTGGGCATGGAGCACCAGCCGCCCATCGGGCTGGATCACCTCGCGCGCCGACCACAGCAGCGCGTCGATATCCTCCTGCTCGATCCGGCGCCCGCCGATCTCGGCATCGACCTGGGCGATCTGGCTGGCAAGGCCTGCGCCCGAACAGCCGATGTAGACCTTCTGGACCGAGGTATCGGCCATGCGCTCGGCCCGGTCGATGGCGTCGCGGATCGCGAACGTCGCGGCGGTCATATCGGTGACGAAGCCGCGCTTGATGCCCTGACTGGCACGGTGGCCCGAGCCGAGCACGACCATGTCGCCCATCTCGGTGAGCCCGGCGACGATGGCGGAAACGCGGAAGGAGCCGATATTGACCGCGCCGAATACGCGGGTGATGCGGGGGCTGGGCATCAGTCGTCCCCTTCGAGAGTTGCAGCAGGTTTGGCCGAGGCCTTCGCGTCCTTCGCGGCCTTGGCAGCGGCGGCCTTGTCGGCGGCTTCCTGCTCTTCCAGCCCCGGAACGCGCATGTACATGCGGTCGCCCGCGCGCATGTCGAACGCGGCGACCTTGCCGCCGAGCAGGCGGTTGGTGCCATCGAGCCGCGCGAATTCGACCAGCGCGGCGGCGGATTCCTGATCGCCTTCGGGCAGCGCGAGCACCTGCCCGGTCGAGAACGTCAGGTTCCAGCGGCGATCGCCCACCCATTCTGCCTCGGTGACGCGGGGCTTCAACGCGGGCGCGGCATCGAGCAGTTGTGAAAGCGCGACGACCTGCGGCCCGGCCCCGTCACCCGAGACGATCAGCTTGCCCTGCGCCTGTCGGCGGTCGACCTGCTGGAGCAGATGGCCGGTCTCATCGATCAGCCAGTACCCTTGCGCATCGCGCAGCACCGCGTGGGGCGTGCGCTCGACGATATCGATCACCAGCGTATCGGGCAGCTGACGCGAGACGCGCGCATCCTTGACCCAAGAAAGCGCCAGCAGCTGTTCGCGCAAGTGGTCGATATCGACCTGCGGCATCGCCCGGTTCTGCTCCTGCGCCAGCGCGATCGCATAGACCTGTTTCTTGTCGATATGCTGGACGCCGCGCACTTCGACGCGCTTCACCTCGAAGCCGGTATCGGCGGCCACGCGCGAGATCTGGTCTCCCGCCAGCGCCGGCACGCCTACCACCTGCGCGACGATCCACAGCGCCAGCGCGCCGCCCGCCAGGATCGCGAACAGGAAGATGCGGTGCAGCTGCGCCTCGCTGAACGGCAGCCACGCCATCACCGAATCGAGCGCGGAGCCCGTGGTCTTCTTCGCTTTCTGGACGCGGGCGCGATTGCCCTGCGCAACCGCACTCTTGCGGGCAGTCTTGCCCTTGCGGCGGATGGTCTGGCTCATGAAGCCCTGCTGGTGCGCGCCGCGTCAGCCGCCGCGCGATCGGAAAGCGCCTCGGCGATGATCGCCTCGACGAGTTCGGGATAGTCCATGCCGCAGGCACGCGCCTGTTCGGGCACGAGGCTGAGCGGGGTCATGCCGGGCTGGGTGTTCACTTCCAGCAGGAACAGCCCCTCGACGCCTTGCGTATCGTCCCAGCGGAAGTCCGAACGGCTGGTGCCCTTGCAGCCGAGCAGGCGATGCGCGCGCAGCGCGATCTCCTTGCAGGCCTGCGCGATCTCGTCGGGGATCTCTGCCGGGCAGACGTGCTCGGTCATGCCGTCGGTGTACTTGGAATCGAAATCGTAGAAGCCCGACTTGGGCTTGAGTTCGGTGACGAGCAGCGCCTTGTCGGCGATCACCGCCGTCGTCAGCTCGCGCCCGCGGATATAGGGCTCGGCCAGCAGTTCCTCAAACTCCTGCCACGGCCCCTTCGCCTCGCGCGCGATCGGGTTGCCGTAGTTGCCTTCCGCCGTGACGATGGCGACGCCGACCGATGAGCCTTCGTTCACCGGCTTGAGCACATAGGGACGCGGCAGCGGATCGCGCTCGTGGATTTCCGCGCACTTCACCACGCGGCCTCCGGGCATCGGCACGCCGTGCGGGACCAGCGCCTGCTTGGTCAGTTCCTTGTCGATGGCGATCACCGAGGTGGCGAGGCCCGAGTGCGTGTAGGTCAGGCCCATCAGGTCCATCATACCCTGCACGGTGCCGTCTTCGCCGGGTGTGCCGTGGAGCGCGTTGAACACCACGTCGGGCTTCGCCTCGGCCAGTTTCAGCGCAACATCGCGGTCCATGTCGATGCGGGTGACGCGGTGGCCCTTGCTTTCGAGCGCCTTGGCCACGCCCTCGCCGCTCATCAGCGAGACGGGGCGTTCGGCCGACCAGCCACCCATCAGGACCGCGACGTGAAGCTTAGGAAGTGTCATGAATTCAGGCTCGTTCGATAGAGGGGCGGTTGTTCGTCGATGGTGCTGCGCGCACAGCCCGGCTGCCAGGGATAGAGGCCGTCATGGGCGCCGGGCCAGACGATCTGGAACGCGCGCGACAGCGGCTTGCCGGTGAGGCGGCGGGAAAACCAGATGGCGGAATTGAAGAAGTCCTCGACAAGGTTCGCAGGCTCGACCTCGCGCAGCATCACCGGGTGACCTTCGAGCAGCCCCGGCACTTCGCACCAGTCGTCCATCTCCAGCCCGTCGCGGCACAGCTCCAGCATGCCGTTGATCAGCGAGGCGGCCAGCTTGGTGGAGAAGCCGAAGACGATCACCTCGCCCTGCCCCACCGTCTCGGTGAAGCCGATCGAATAGGCAAAGCGCACGATGCCCGGCTCGCCCTCGTCTTCCTCGCCCTCGTCTTCCTCCGGCGGGAACACGCTGGTGATATGGCAGCCGAATTCCTCCACGTTATCGAGGATCTGCTGCTCCAGACGGGTGGTGGGACGCATGTCGATCATGACGATGCGCTTGCCTTGGGCGCGCGCCCGACGCGCTGGATTTCCCATTCGAGCGTCACGCCCGACTGCGCCTTGACCCGCGCGCGCACTTCCTCGCCCAGCGCCTCGATATCGCTGCTGGTGGCATCGGCGACGTTGAGCAGGAAATTGGTGTGCTTCTCGCTGACCTGCGCGCCGCCGAGCATGAGGCCGCGACAGCCCGCCTCGTCCACAAGCTTCCACGCGGCATGGCCTTCGGGGTTCTTGAAGGTCGACCCGCCGGTCTTCGAACGCAGCGGCTGGCTGGCCTCGCGGCTGGCCGAAATGCGGTCCATCTCCGCCTGGATCGCGGCAGGCTCGCCCGCGCGGCCCTTGAAGCGCGCAGCGACCACCACCGCGCCTTCGGGAAGCGCGGAATGGCGGTAGGTATAGCCGAGATCGGCGTTGCTCAATGTCACCAGTTCGCCCGAGCGCAGCATCACGTCGCAATCGACGAGAATGTCCTTCACCTCGCCCCCGTAGGCGCCGCCGTTCATCCGCACGAAGCCGCCGACAGTGCCGGGGATCGAGCGCAGGAACTCGACCCCTGCAATCCCGGCATCACGCGCAGTGGAGGACACCAGAATGCCGCTCGCCCCGCCGCCGCAGGACAGCGTGTGACCTTCGCCCGCGACCACCCTGGCGAACGGCTTGCCGAGGCGGATCACCACGCCCGGAACGCCGCCATCGCGCACGATCATGTTCGATCCGAGCCCCAGCGCCATCACTGGAACCGCCGGATCGAGACCGCGCAGGAAGCTGCGCAGATCGTCCAGATCCTTCGGCTCGAACAGCCAGTCAGCCACGCCGCCCGACTTGAACCAGACCAGCGGCGCCAGCGGCGCGTTGGCCGTCAGCTTGCCGCGAACGCCTTCCAGGCTCAGTCCAGTTACCGCCGATGCTAAAGAGCCGTTCGTGTCGAGCGCAGTCGAGACACCTTCTTCGGACGTGCCACCTTCGCGCAACGTGTCTCGACTACGCTCGACACGAACGGAAGGGGTGTTTTCAGGGGTTGGAGAGTTGGAGGATGTCACCCCGCCCTCCGGCTGCGGATGGCGTCGGCAAGACCGGCGGCCCACTTGGTGATATCTCCCGCGCCAAGGCACACGATCATGTCGCCGGGCTGGATCGAGCCTGCCAGTGCGTCGGCAAGCGCATCGGCGCCCGCGATGACCTGTGCCGAGCGGTGCCCGCGCGCCTTCATGCCGGCGACCATCGCGGCGCTGTCGATCCCGTCGAGCGGCGCTTCGCCCGCGGCGTAGACCGGCGCGGCATAGACCACGTCGGCATCGTTGAAGGCGCCCTGGAAGTCTTCCATGTGATCGCGCAGGCGCGTGAAGCGGTGCGGCTGGACCACGGCGATGACGCGGTTCTTCACGCCCTCGCGCGCGGCGGCGAGCACGGCGCGGATCTCTACCGGGTGATGGCCGTAATCGTCGATGACCGTGACCTCGCCACCCTCGCCAGCGCCTTCCAGCGCGATCTCGCCCACCTTGGTAAAGCGACGCTTGACCCCGCCGAACTTGGAAAAGCCGGTCTGGATGCACGCGTCCGAGCAGCCCATCTCCACCGCGACGCCGATCGCCGCGAGGGCGTTCTGTACGTTGTGGCGGCCCGGCATCGGCAGTTCGATGCCCTCGATCCGGCGGAACGAGCCGTCGCGCTGGCGCAGCGCCACGTCGAAGCGGTTGCCGCCCGGAACCGGCGTCACGTTCTCGCCGCGAATGTCGGCCTGCGCGGAAAAGCCGTAAGTCACCACGCGGCGGTCGCGCACCTTGGGGATGATCGCCTGCACTTCGGGATGATCGATGCACAGCATCGCCGCGCCGTAGAACGGCACGTTCTCGATGAATTCGACGAAGCTCTGCTTGATCCTGTCGAACGAGCCGTAGTGATCGAGGTGCTCGGGATCGATGTTGGTGACGATGGCGATAGTGCCGTCGAGCCGCAGGAACGAGCCGTCGCTCTCGTCGGCCTCGACCACCATCCAGTCGCTCTCGCCCAGACGCGCGTTCGATCCGTAGGCGTTGATGATGCCGCCGTTGATCACCGTGGGATCGACGCCGCCCGCATCGAGCAGCGCCGCGACCAGCGAGGTCGTCGTCGTCTTGCCGTGGGTGCCGGCCACCGCGACGGTGTTCTTGAGGCGCATCAGTTCGGCCAGCATCTCGGCGCGGCGCACCACCGGGATGCGGTGCTCCAGCGCATAGACGACTTCGGGGTTCTCGCGCTTGACCGCCGTGGAGGTGACGACCACCGCCGCACCCTCGACGTTTTCCGCCGCGTGGCCGATCATGACCTTGATCCCGCGCGCGCGCAGGCCTTCGACCACATAGCCCTCGGCAATGTCCGAACCCTGCACGGCATAGCCCAGGTTGTGCATCACTTCGGCAATGCCCGACATGCCGATGCCGCCGATGCCGACGAAGTGGATCGTCCCGATATCGGTGCCGACGCCCTTCATTCGCCGAACTCCTTCGCCAGCGCTTCGCCGGAAAGGGGGGCAACGGGCTTCGGGGTCATGCGGATTACGTCCTGAATGGGAGTGGCGCCGAAGCTCTCGACAATGTCGGCAAGGTCGGCGGCGGCATTGGGATAGCCGCAGTTCCATGCGGCATGGGCGGCATTGCCCAGCGTTTCGGGATGCTGCGCCATGGCGAGGATCTGCTTGGCCAGTTCGCTGGCGGTAAACTTGTCCTGCCGGATCGATCGCGCCCCGCCCGCCACGACGATCTCGCGCGCGTTGGCGGCCTGATGATCGTCGGTGGCGATCGGCAGCGGCACGAGGATCGCGGGACGGCCCACGGCGGTCAGCTCGGCAATGGTCGAGGCGCCCGAGCGGCCGATGAACAGGTGGGCATCGGCCAGACGCTCGGCCATGTCCTCGAAGTAGGTGGCGAGTTCGGCAGGGATGCCGTGGCTGGCATAGCGCTGGCGCACCGCGTCGATATCCTCGGCACGGCACTGCTGGATCACCTGCAGGCGCGAGCGCAGCGCGGTGGGCAGCATGGCAAGGCCATCGGGCACCACTTCCGACAGCACCCGTGCGCCCTGGCTGCCGCCGGTGACGAGGATGCGCAGCAGGCTGTCCTCGGTGAAATCGGGGAACGGCCGCTCCCGCAGCGCCATCACCTCTTCGCGCACCGGATTGCCGACCAGCGTGACCTTGGGGGCCAGCTTGGGATCGAGGCGGTCCACCTGCGCCGAGGAGGTCGCCAGCGCATTGGCCTTGGCGGCGAAGCGGCGGTTGACGCGGCCAGCACCGCGTTCTGCTCGTGCAGCACGGTCGGGATCTTCGCCGAAGTCGCCGCCATCAGCGTGGGCACCGAAGGATAGCCGCCAAAGCCGATCACCGCGCTCGGCTGGAAGCCCTCGAACAGGCGCAGCGCCATGCGGCGCCCTTCGAGCACGCCCAGCGCGCCCTTGATCCAGTTCAGCGGGTTCTTCCCGCGATGCGGCCTGGCGGCAGGATATGCGCGGGCATGAAATCGGGCTTGCCGGGAATCCTCGCGCCGCGCTCGTCGGTGATGAGCGCGACGTGGTGGCCGCGCTTCTCCAGCTCGACCGCCAGCGCGAAGGCCGGGATCAAGTGTCCGCCGGTCCCGCCCGCGGCGAGCACATAGTGACGGCTGACGGTAGTCATGAACGCTCTCCGATAGCGCCGAGCGAAAACCGCTCGCGCTCGATGAAGGGGTTGCGGCGGGTGATCGCCAGCAGCAGCCCTACACATAAACACATGGCGACGGTGGATGATCCGCCATAGCTGATCAGCGGCAGGGTCATGCCCTTGGACGGGAACAGCTGCAGGTTCACCAGCACGTTGATGAACGCCTGTCCGCCGAACTGCGCGGCAAAGCCCGAGGCGGCGAGCACGGTGAACAGGTCTTCCTCGCGCGTCAGGCGCAGCATCACGCGGGTCAGCAGCCCCAGATAGAGGAAGATGATGACCATGCAGGCCAGGAGCCCAAACTCCTCGCCGATGACCGAGAAGATATAGTCGGTATGCGCCTCGGGCAGCGCGAACTTGCGCACGCCCATCCAGAAGCCCCGGCCCGTCCACCCGCCGTTGAGCAGCGTGCGCTGGGCAAGGTCGACCTGATCGAACGCCTGCCCACCGAACAGGAAGTTGTTGATGCGGTTGCGACCGTTCGAATAGGTGAAATACATCAGGACGATCAGCACGGCGCCCAGCCCGCCGAACTGGCCGATGCGCTTCAATGGCATGCCCGCCAGCAGGATCATCACGAAGAAGGTGCAGCCGAACAGCATCGTCGATCCGAAGTCGGGCTGCATCATCAGCAGCGCGGCCAGCATCGCCATGATCGCAAAGCAGATCGCGATCACCGGCATCTTGGGATCGCGCGCCTTCCACGAGAGAATCCACGCCAGCAGGATCGGGAATCCGGCCTTCAGGAACTCGGACGGCTGGAGCGAGATGCCGAAGCGCAGCCAGCGCTTGGCGCCGTTCACTTCCGAGCCCACCAGCGGCACCAGCACCAGCGCGAACAGCATCGCCCCGCCCAGCAGGATGCCGAAACGGCGCGCGTTCTCGCGGCTCATCGTCGAGACGCCGAACATCGCGACAAGGCCCACCAGCTGCCAGCGCACGCCCAGCCAGAAGAAGTAGAGATCGGGCAGCTTCTCGTGCGCGGTCGACAGGCGCTTGGCACTGGCGGGAGACCCGGCGGCAACGGCAACGGCCCCGATCGCCATCAGGATCAGCACGAGGATGAGAAGGCCCTGGTCGATCTCCTGCCACCACACCGCCAGACTGCTACGGCGATTGCGGTTGTAGCGGGCGATCTGCGCTCCGGGCGCGGGCGAGATCGTTGCCATCAGCCGGCCTCCGCTCCATCGCTGGTATCGCTACTCTGGGTGGATTTCATCGTGTTTTCGAGGCCGCGCTCGGCGATCAGCGCATCGACGATCTGGCGGAACACGTCGCCCCGCGCCTCGTAATCGCGGAACTGGTCGAAGCTGGCGCAGGCGGGCGAGAGCAGCACCACGTCGCCGGGGCGCGCCGCGTCCATCGCCTGGCGGATCGCCTCGGCCATCATTTCCGAGCGTGTCACCGGCAGAACCGGGCCGAGGATCTCGGCAAACCGCGCCCCGGCATCGCCGATGGTATAGGCCGCCGCGACCTGACCGAACCACGGCGCGCACTCGTCGAGATCGTCGCCCTTGGGAAGGCCGCCCAGAATCCAGTGGATGCGTGGGCCGTTCCCGGCCGGCGGGAAGGCCGCCAGTGCAGGCGCGGTCGAAGCCGGGTTGGTCGCCTTGCTGTCGTTGACGAAAGTGATCCCGCCCGCCTCGGCCACGCGCTCCATGCGGTGCGGCAAGCCGTGGAAGGTGGGAAGCGCGGGCAGCCACTGCTCGCGCGTGACGCCCAGCACCTCGACCAGCGCGACGGCGACGGCCACGTTCTGGAGGTTGTGCGGCCCCTGCAACGAAGGCCAGGCGCCCTGAAACGCCACGAGATCGGCGCCGGTGACGACCTGCACGTCGGCATCATGGCGGCGCAGGCGCTCCGCCTCGGCGATCGTGCGCGTCTCGGCATCGCCATCGCCGAAGACGGCGGCGTGCCCTTCCGACTGCATCGTGAACAGCCGCGCCTTGGAATTGGCGTAGGCGGCAAAGCCGTCGTAGCGGTCGAGATGGTCGGGCGTCAGGTTGAGCAGCGCCGCCGCGTCGCAATCGAGGCTGCGGGTCAGGTCGATCTGGTAGCTCGACAGCTCCAGCACATAGACACCGCCTTCGGGCAGCGGCTCGGTGGAGAGGATCGGCACGCCGATATTGCCGCCGAAGCGCGCGGGGATGCCTGCCTCGTCGAGGATATGGCGGACCAGCGAGGTGGTGGTCGACTTGCCGTTGGTGCCGGTGATGCCGATCACGCGATGCGCCGGCAGGCTGGCGCGGGCCAGCGCAAACAGTTCGATATCGCCGATCAGCGGCACGCCAGCCCGGCGTGCGGCCTCACCCACCGGGTGGGTGTTGATCGGCACGCCGGCGAGACGACGAGGCCGTCATAGCCCGAGATGTCGGCCAGCACCGGATCGGCCAGCGTCAGCCGTCTGGTTTCCTTGTAGGGGCACAGCGCGGTGCGCGGCTCTTCGCGCGCGTCCCAGGCCATGACATGCGCGCCGCTCTCCAGCAGCGTCTGGACCGTCGCCATGCCGGAGCGGGCAAGGCCCAGCACCGCGTAGCGTTTTCCGGCGAAGACGGGAGAGACGATCATCGCAAGGCTACCCCTTATCGCAGTTTCAGCGTGGAAAGGCCAAGCACGGCGAGCACCAGCGAGATGATCCAGAAGCGGATCACCACGGTCGATTCAGCCCAGCCCTTCTGCTCGAAATGGTGGTGGATCGGCGCCATGCGGAACACGCGGCGTCCCGTGCGCTTGAACCAGAAGACCTGGATGATGACCGAGGCCGCCTCCAGCACGAACAGCCCGCCGACCACGGCCAGCACGATCTCGTGATGGGCAGACACGGCGATGGCGCCCAGCGCTCCGCCAAGGGCGAGGCTGCCGGTGTCGCCCATGAACACGGCCGCAGGCGGCGCGTTGAACCACAGGAAGGCAAGGCCTGCGCCCATGATCCCGGTACAGAAGATCGCCAGCTCGCCCGCGCCCGGCACATGCGGAATGCCGAGGTAGTGCGCATAGTCGACGCGGCCCGCGAGGTAGCAGATGATCGCGAAGGTGCCCGCCGCGATGATCACCGGCATCGTCGCCAGACCGTCCAGCCCGTCGGTCAGGTTCACCGCATTGCCCGCACCGACGATCACCACGGCGGCAAAGACGTAGTAGAACGGCCCGAGCGGAATGTAGTGGTTCGACAGGAACGGCACATAAAGGTTGGTGTTCAGCTGGTGGACGATGATCCACGAGGCGATGCCCGCCACCACGAATTCGGCCAGCAGGCGCACCTTGCCCGAAAGCCCGGCGTGGCTGCGCTTCGTCACCTTGTCGTAATCGTCGAGGAAGCCGATCAGGCCGAAGCCCGCCGTCACCGCCATGCAGGCCCAGACGAACGGATTGAACACATCCATCCACAGCAGCATCGAGACGATCAGCGAGGTCAGGATCATCAGCCCGCCCATCGTCGGCGTGCCGCGCTTGGCGAGGTGGGTCTGCGGGCCATCCTCGCGGATCGGCTGCCCCTTGCCCTGCCGCACGCGCAGCATCGAGATGAAGCGCGGCCCGATGACCAGACCGATCAGCAGCGCAGTGATCAGCGCCCCGCCGGAGCGGAACGACTGATAGCGGAAGAGATTGGCCAGTCCCTCAAAGTGGAACAGATCGGCAAGAAGATACAGCATTGTCTCCGGGGTCCCCCTCACCCTTCCTGGTTGCTGAACGCGCGCACGAGAGAAGCCAGACCTACCGAATTCGATCCCTTCACCAGGACGGCATCGTCCCGTTCGAGGCCGAACGCGCGCAGGGCGTCCACAGCTTCTCCCACATTCGCGCAATGCGTGAATGGCACCGGTTTGTGAAGCACAGAAGGCCCGGTTTTCCCCGGTCCGTCCGATTTTCGAGCAGCTTCAAGCACATCCTCAAGTGCCGCCATTTCCGGCCCGACGAGGATCGCGTAATCGACGTGCGCCTCGGCGAGCGGCCCGGCGAGTTCGGCGTGGAACGCGGGGCCGTGATCGCCCAGTTCCTTCATCGCGCCGAGCACTGCGATCCGACGCTTTGCCGGGGTGCGCCCCAGCTGCGCCAGCGTGGCGCGCATCGAGGCGGGATTGGCGTTGTAGCTTTCGTCGATCAGCAGCGCCGTGCGCTTGCCCTGCGCGTCCGGCGCGCCGCCGGGAACCTCGATCTGCACATGCGCGCCGCGCCCGGCGAGGCCCTCCATCTCGGCCAGCGCCACGCCCGCCGCGCCCAGATCGCCATCGACCGCGCACACGGCCGCCATCACCGCCAGCGAATTGAGCACCTGATGCTCGCCCGGCGCCGCGACGGTATAGCACACCCGCCTGTCGCCCATGTCGACGGTGACGAGCGAGCCGCCGCCGATCGCGGGCACGGCATCAAGCAGGCGCACATCCGCGCCCACAGCCTTGCCGAACGAGACGGCCGTGACGCCCAGCTTCGTCGCCGCATCGCGAAGACGCTCGAACCACGGGCTGTCGGCGGGGATCACCGCGACGCCGCCCCGATTCCCGCCAATACTTTCAAGGCCTTCGAAGATCTCCGCCTTGGCATCGGCGATGGCCTCCATCGAGCCGAGCATCTCGATATGCGCAGGCGCGATGGTGGTGATGACGGCGACGTTCGGGCGCACCTGACGGGTCAGCGCGGCGATCTCGCCCGCGTGGTTCATCCCCATCTCGAAAATGCCGAACCGCGCGCGCGAGGGCATACGCGACAGGCTGAGCGGCACGCCGACGTGGTTGTTGTAGCTCTTGACCGAGCGGTGCGCGTCCCCGTGCGAGGCGCGGTCGAGCGCGGCGAAGATCGCCTCCTTCACGCCGGTCTTGCCCACCGATCCGGTCACGCCGATGATCGGGCCGCGTGCCCGCTCACGCGCGGCGGCGCCCAGCGCTTCCAGCGCCGCCGTGGTATCGGCGACAAGGATATGCGGCCCCTCGACGGGCCGGTCGACCACCACGGCGCCTGCGCCCTTCTCGAAGGCCATGGGCACGAAGCGATGGCCGTCCATCGCCTCGCCCTTCATGGCGAAGAACAAGTCGCCCGGCTGCACGTCGCGGCTGTCGATCTCGACGCCGGTGACGGTGAAATCGCCGCTCGCCGTGCCTTGCATGACCTGCGCGAGCGTCGCCGAATCCCACAGCGCGCCCAGCGGCTCCCGAGGCGCGTCCGTGCCGGAGGCGGCACCGGCGTCAGCCGAAGCCGGCCATTCGAGGATACGGACTGCTGCGCTCATCGGCTTATCTCCCGTGGGTGCCGGCCATTTCCCTGGCCACTGTCACATCGTCGAACGGCAGCACGCGCGCATCCGCGCCGCTGCCGATGATCTGCCCCTGTTCGTGTCCCTTGCCCGCGACGAGGACGATATCGCCCGCCTTCGCCTCGACGACGGCGGCAAAGATCGCCTCGCGCCGGTCGCCGATGTCGCGGGCCTTGTCGTCGCATCCGGCCAGAACCTCGGCGCGGATCGCGTTCGGGTCCTCGCCGCGCGGATTGTCGTCGGTGACGATCACCACCTCGGCGCCCTCGCAGGCGACGCGACCCATCTGCGGACGCTTGCCGCGATCGCGGTCGCCACCCGCGCCGAACACCACGATCAGGCGGCCTGTTACGTGCGGGCGCAGCGCGGCAATGGCCGCTTCCAGCGCATCGGGCGTGTGGGCATAATCGACATAGATCGGCGCGCCCACCATGGTCAGCCCTGCCCGCTCCAGTCGGCCGCGCACGGTGACAAGCCTCTTCATCGCATCGAAGGTCGCGTAAGGCTCACCCCCGCAGGCCAGCACCAGCCCTGCGGAAACCAGCGCATTGGCGGCCTGGTAGGCGCCGATCAGCGGCAGGTCGATGCGGCGCTGCTTGCCCTCGTGCTCGATCTCCAGCACCTGCCCCAAGGCCCCCGGCGTGCGCGAGAGCAGGCGGATGCCGGTGCCCTTCGTGCCGACCGTGAAAACCTTGAGCCCGCGCGCCTCGGCATGGGCAACGGCCTTGTCCGACCATTCATCGTCGGCCCAGATCACGGCGGTGCCGTCAGGCGCGACCACTTCGTCGAACAGGCGCATCTTGGCCGCGAAGTAATCGTCCATGTCGGCATGGTAATCGAGATGGTCGCGCGACAGGTTGGTGAAGGCCCCGGCAGTGACGCGCGGCCCTTCGTTGCGGAACTGCGAGAGGCCGTGGCTCGAAGCCTCATAGGCCAGATGCGTCACGCCTTCGCGGGCAAGGCCGGTGAGATTGGCGAGGAACGTCACGACATCGGGTGTGGTCAGCCCGGTCGAGACGGTCTCGTCGCTGGTGGTGACGCCCAGCGTGCCGATGGACGCGGCGCGCAGGCCCGCCATGCGCCACAGCTGGCGGGTCAGCTCGACGTTCGAGGTCTTGCCGTTGGTGCCGGTGACGGCGACGATGGTCTCGGGCACCGGCTGGAAGAACGGCGCGGCCAGCTTCGCAAAGGCGCGGCGCGGCTCGGCATCGTGGATCGCGACCGCACCGTCCACCGTGACGCCCGGCGCGGTGACGACCGCCACGGCGCCCGCCTCGATCGCGGCGGCAATGAAATCCTCGCCATTGACGCGCGCGCCCCTGAAGGCGCCGAACACGGTGCCCGGCGCGACCTTGCGATGGTCGATCGCAAAGCCGGTGACGGTCGTGTCGAGACGGTCCTGCGACGCGCCTTCAGGCAAAGTCACGCCTGCGGCGGCAGCAAGCTGCGCGAGGTTCATTCGGAAGTGTCTCCCTTGATCAGCGGGCGAAGGTCGGAAATGTCGATGTCGCGTGTGTCATCGGGCATCACGCCGAGCAAGGGGCCGATGCGCGGAATGACCCGCCCCACGACCGGTGCGGCGTTCCAGGCGGCGGTGCGCTGGAACGAGGTCATCTCGGTGCCCTGCGGCTCGTCGAGCATGGCGATCACCACGTAGCGCGGCTTGTCCATCGGGAAGGCCGCCGCGAAGGTGGAGATCAGCGAGTGATGGCGATAGCCGTGGACGCCGGGCTTTTCCGCCGAACCGGTCTTGCCGCCCACGCGGAAGCCCTCGGCATTGGCCGAGCGACCGGTGCCAAACGCCACGATCAGGCGCAGCATCTGGCGGATCTTGGCGCTGGTCGAAGCCTTGAACACGCGGCGCCCTGCAGGCACCTCGTCGGGCGAGAGCTTCCGCAGCGTCGCCGGGCGCCAGATCCCGCCGTTGACCAGCGCGGCATAGCCCATGGCAAGGTGCAGCGGGGTGACAGCGATGCCGTGACCGTAGGAGACGGTCATCGTGCGCACGCGCGACCACTTGCCCGAAGGCCAGATCGGGAAACCGCGCGCGGGCAGTTCGATGGGCGGGCGGGCGTTCATGCCCAGCTTCTCCATCGTCGCCTTCAGCCGCTCGCCGCCCAGCTCGTCCGCCACTTCGGCGCTGACGACGTTGGACGAGTGCATCAGCATCTCGGGCACGTTCATCATCGGCGGCATCTTGTGCGCATCCTTGATCATGAACCCGCCCATCGGGAACGGCTTGGACGGGTACAGGCGCGCAAGGTTCGTCACCGTCCCGGCGTCGATGGCGGCGGCGACGTTGAACGGCTTGAAGCACGAACCCAGCTCGTAGACCTGGTTGGTCACGCGGTTGAAGCCGTGGGGGGTATCGCCCTCCTCGGCCTGCTCCTTCGAGATCATCATGTCGCCGGGGAGCACGTGGTTCGGATCGAACGAGGGCAGCGAGGCCAGCGCCATCACTTCGCCGGTATCGACATCGAGCACCACGCCCGCCGCGCCCTTGGCATGCGAATCCGCCATGCCGCGCGCCAGTTCGTCCTCCAGCGCGCCCTGCACGCGGTAGTCGATCGAGAGCACCGAAGGATGCTCGCGCCCATCAATGGAGGTGAGCTGCTTGTCGAAGGCCTCCTCCATGCCGACCTTGCCCTTGCCGTAGCTGTCGACATAGCCCAGCACATGCGCCGCCATCGACCCTTGCGGGTAATAGCGGCTTTCCTCCAGCGGGAACTCCAGCGAAGGCTCACCCAGCGCGTGGACCTTGTTGGCATCCTCGGGCAGGATCGAGCGGCGCAGGTAGCCCGGCTTGCCCGAGGCCAGTTCGGCGGCGACCTTGTTCACGTCCAGATCGGGGAAGATTTTCTGCAGCCCCAGCGCCACCTGCATCGGCGTGTGGATCAGCGGCGGCCCGTCGGTCATCGCCTTGGGATTGAACCACAGCGAATAAGTGCGGAAATCCTCGGCCAGCGGCACGCCGTTGCGATCGACGATCTCGCCGCGCGCGGGCAGCAGCGCCTCGGCCAGATCGTCGCTGCCCGAACTTGCCCCGGTGATCCCCAGAATGCACAGACGGATCAACGCGACGATGCTGATCAGCGTGAAGCCGACCAGCACCCAGAGCGTCCGCCATTTCGCCGTCAGCAGCGCCTTCTGGCGCACGCTCGCCAGCCGGTGCCGTCCAGTCGCGACGGTCGTCGGTATGGATAGTCCTGGCACCGGTTGGGCTGTCACTGGTCGCCGGCTTGCGCCACCTCGATACGGGCGAGTCGATTGCCCAGCTGCGAGGCGTCGGACGCCATCGCGGTGCGGGCACGCTCGCGGTTGCGCGCGTCGGCATCGACGCTCTTCTCGGCATCGGCGTTCATGGCTGCGGCATGCGCTTCGCTCACCGGCGAGGCCATGGCGAGCAGCGAGCTGCCGTCACCCGACTTCGGCTTGCCGTCGAGCGGGGTGCCGTCCGGGCCTTCGGCGCTGGCGTAGCGGATCGGGTTCGGCGCGTCCGGTCCCGGTGCGGCGCCCAGCATCGCCAGCTGGCGCTCACCCTCGACGTACTGCGCGGCGCCGGGTGCCTTGTAGCCGAACTCCAGGTCGTTGATCAGCTTGAGCTGCTGCTGGTTGGCGCGGGTCTGGAACTCGGTCTGCAGGAAATCGATGCTGCGCTGCGTGGCGACGATGCGCACGTCGGTGGCATGAACCTGGCTCTTCACCGCATTGACGCGCAGCGTCAGCGCGATCGTCAGCACGAGACAGACGAGCAACACGGCGCCCCAGCCGATGGAGTGGACGCGATCGCGGGTGAGGTTCATGCGGCACTCCTGCTGGCAGCACGGGGGGATTGAGGGGGAAGGTCGGAAGGACCGGAAGGAGCCGCTGCGGTGCGCACGGCAGAGCGCAGCGTGGCCGACCGGGATCGAGGGTTGAGCGTCAGTTCCACTTCGCCGGGGCGGATCGCCTTCGACAGGCGGGCAAAGCGCACCGGCGCCGCCTCGCCCAGCTGCGGCAGATGGCGCGAGGTGGACGCGCCCGCGCCGCTGGCATCGCGCAGGTAGCGCTTGACGATACGGTCTTCGAGGCTGTGGAACGTCACCACGGCCAGCCGCCCGCCTTCGCGCAGCAGCGCCTCGGCACCGGCAAGGCCCTGCTCCAGTTCCTCAAGCTCGCGGTTCACATGGATGCGGATCGCCTGGAAGCTGCGCGTCGCCGGGTCCTTGGGCGCACCGGGCTTGTGCCCCAGCGCCCGGCGGATCACGCGGGCCAGCTCGCCCGTGGTGGTCAGCGGGCGCGCGGCAACGATGGCGCGGGCGACGCGGCGCGACTGGCGCTCTTCCCCGTAGAGATAGAGCACGTCGGCGATCTCGCTGTCTTCCGCCGTGTTCACGAAGTCGGCGGCGGAATAGCCGTCCTGGCTCATGCGCATGTCGAGCGGGCCGTCGCCTGCGAACGAGAAGCCGCGCTCGGCCTGATCGAGCTGCATCGACGACACGCCGATATCCATCACCACGCCATCGACCTGCGGCACGCCTGCCTCTGCCATGGCCTCGGCCATTTCCGAGAAGCGGCGCGCGTGCAGCACCAGACGCGGCGGCGTCATCGTGCGCTCGGGCCAGGCGTCCGGGTTGGCCTCGACGGCGGCGATCGCATCGGGATCGCGGTCGAAGGCATGCACGGTGGCCCCTGCATCGAGCAGACGGCGGGTATAGCCGCCCGCGCCGAAGGTCGCATCGACGATGACGTCGCCCGGCTGGATCGCCAGTTCGCGCTCCACCTCGTCCAGCAGGACGGGGATGTGCGGCGCTTCGCCAGCGTTCGGGCCATGGGGCGGATTCTGGGGCGCGCTCACTTCTTCACCTTCGCGGCTTCCTTGGCCGCCAGGTTGCGGCAGGCGACCTGCGCCGCGCGCCAGCTGTCGTCCATGGCGTAGAGCGCCTCAGGGTTCCACAGCGTAAAGAAGCGGCCCGCGCCGTGGAAATAGAGCTGGTCGCCGACATCGCCCAGCGTCGCCAGCACTTCGGGCAGCACGAAGCGGCCCGAACCGTCGAACGGCACTTCGGAATAGTTGTAGAGGTCCATCGCCCGCTTTTCGGCGTCGTATTCGCGACCGGCGCGTACGGCGCGCTCTTCCTCGTCGCGGATCTGCTGGTCGAAATCGCCGATGCGCGATTCGCCGTAGCCGACGAGGCATTCCCAGCGATCATGCTTGGCGAGGTAGAGCGCGGGGCGGCCGCCGCTCGATTCCTTCACCGTCGAGCGGAACGCAGCGGGCAGCACGAAGCGGTTCTTGTCGCGTAAAAGCGAAAAGCCCTGCCCGCTGTAGATGTATGGCCGGTCAGCCATATGCCCTGTTTCGCCCCGAGATGAATAAACGCCATGCGAAACAGCCTCTTCCCCGCCATCCGCGCAGAGACGCGAACGGGCGTTCGCACCACGACAGACGGCGCGACGAGAATCAGCCATTCCGATTGGCTCTGTTTGTATAACGGGAAATTCGGGGATTAAAGGGAAATCTGGGGATCGAAAGGCTCAATTCGCCGGATTTTCGCCACTTTCGCAGGTTCACACGCCTTCAGGCCGTCACAGAGCCCCAGCGCGTAACGCCTTATTTACCGCTGAATCGCTTGAGATTCCACGATTTGCAAGGATCGAGGCGCGAAATCCCGCGCCATCCCCACCCTGCACCGGAAATTCCCCGGACAGGCTGCCGAATCACGACTCCATCATGGAACATATGGGGATCAAAGGAGATTTCGGGCGTATCCTCCCCGGATTTCCCCAAATCGGCCCGAAACGCGCGGGGGCACTCCCGGCGAAGCGGCATCACGCAGGGATGGTCTTGGGAGGGGCTTTGGGAAGCCAATATTGGTCACGGCGCCATTGGCGCCGGACGGGTCAGTTGCCGTGCGGGAAGTTGTCGTAGGGCTGCGCGCTGCGGCTCATCGGCGCGACCTGCCCGGAACCCTGGCTCATCTGCTGCCCGCCGATAGACTGGCCACCCATCTGTTGCCCGCCCATCTGTTGATTACCCATCGATTGGCCCTGCTGCCCCGGCGTGGGCGTGGTGGTGGGCGTCGGCGTGGGGCTGGGATCGGCGGCGGGCACCACGCCGATATCGGCGAGCGGGTCGCTCGGCGATTTCTTCGGCTGGGCATCGGCGGCGACGACCTGCTGGATCGGATCGTCGTCGGTCTTGGTCAGCCGCGCGCGGTCCATGATGATGTTGGCAAGGCCGACGATCATCAGCATCGCGCACAGGCCCAGAAAGCCGATCTGCAGACGGTGGACCGCCTGCGAGCGCAGCTCGCGCGAGGTCGGCGGCACGAAGTGCTGCGCCTTCTTGACCGTGCTCAGTCGCGCGCCGAACGCATTGGGGGGAGTTGGGCCGTCTGCCGCCATCGGCGTGCGTCTACATCACCTTTGCAGCCAAGGGAAGACGGGCAGACCCTTCGCCTTGAGCCATTCGGGGTTATAGAGCGTGGAGAGGTAGCGGAAGCCGGTATCGCACAGGATCGTCGCCACGCGCGCATCGCGCTTGCCGCGCGCCACCAGCTCGCGCCCCAGGGCCACGGCGCCCGCCACGTTGATGCCCGAGGACAGCCCCAGACACAGCCCTTCCTCGGCCATCAGGCGGCGCACCCATTCGAGGCCTTCTTCATCCGCAATGCGATACTGGGTATCGACCGGCGCCCCGTCGAGGTTCGCGGTGATGCGCCCCTGCCCGATGCCCTCAGCCACCGAGGAGCCCTCGGCGCGCAGTTCCCCGCAGGCGAAGTAGTTGTAGAGCGCCGCGCCATGCGGATCGGTGAGCGCCACCGTGATGTTCTCGTCGAAGGCCTTGAGGCCCATGCCGGTGCCCGCCAGCGTGCCGCCGGTCCCTGCCGCGCAGGTGAAGCCGTCGATCCGGCCTTCGAGCTGGCGCCAGATCTCCGGCGCGGTCGATTCGATATGCGCGCGGCGGTTGGCGATATTGTCGAACTGGTCGGCCCAGATCGCGCCGGGCATTTCCTCGGCCATGCGGCGCGAGGTGTGGACGAAGTGCCCCGGATTGGAGAACGGGGCTGCCGGAACCGTCACCAGTTCTGCACCCAGCGCTCGCAGCGTGTCCATCTTCTCGCGCGATTGCGTCTCAGGCATGACGATCACCGTCTTGTAGCCCAGTGCATTGGCGACCAGCGCCAGACCGATCCCGGTATTGCCCGCCGTGCCTTCGACGATGGTGCCGCCCGGCTCCAGCGCGCCGCGCGCTTCGGCATCGCGCACGATCCACAGCGCCGCGCGATCCTTCACCGAGGCGCCGGGGTTGGCGAACTCGCACTTGCCCCAGATCTCGCAGCCCGCCGCATCGCTCGGCCCGCGCAGCAGCACCAGCGGCGTATTGCCGATCAGGTCGAGCGCCGAGCGCTGGACGATGGGGGTCTGGGGCTGTGCAAGGTCGAGGGTTTCGGTCATGGCGTCCGAGGTAGGCAGCGCATGGCGCAGGTGCAACCGAATTGCGCTTTAGGCCGGTAAAGGGGAAATGATGGAGGCCGACGCCGGACCGCCCGGCCCGGCCCGCCCATCTCCCTCACCTGATCGGCGCACTCCACTCAGCGCGCATCGTTATGCTCGGGCAGGATACCGGCCAGCGCCATCGCCGCGCCGAGCCCCGAGAGCGCCTCCAGCATCTCGCCCACGCTGTCTTCCGAGACGAGATAGCCCAGCGTCTCGCGGACCTGCGTGTTGCGGCCCTGCCCCAGCTGCTCGATCAGCGCGACGACCAGCGCCTCGTGCTCGGACACGTGATCGCAGGCCATCTGGCAGAAGCCGAAGGTCTCCAGCGCATCGCGGTTGAACAGCAGCATCATGCGGTGGAACGGCTGGAGCGCGCCGATCATCCGCCAGCGCGCGAAGACCGGGGCCAGCGCCTGTGCCGGGCACTGGCGGCGCCCGATCGTCGTGACCCAGGCCCGCATCGACCAGACAAGGAAGCGGCAGCCGGCATCGAGCGAGCTGAGCGGGCGGTCGACGAACTGGTACATGGCGAGCTTCTCCTCAGGAGCAGGTATCGGGTCGGGCCGCGTTTCGCAGGCGGCCTTCGGGGGCGAGAATCGGGTGAATCGTCCGCTCTCGAACAAGCCTTATCATTTGGGACTTGCATGTGCGAATGATTATCATTAGCTATGTCTACGCGGCTTGACGGCTCCGTCAAGTCCCTCAGGATCGGCGCTTGTCATGGGGCTCCGATCCCCCAGTCCTGTACCTAGGCCGGCGGCCGACCTGTCCCCATCAGAATGGTCGCCGGCTCGTTTTCACAAACAGGACTATCCCCCGCTTTTCCGCCGTTTCTGCACCGGTTATGCCTGCGCTGTACCGGGGTTATGCACAGCCTTGCGCACAGGCAGGCGCCCCCGTCGGCGCTGAGGCACCGCAGACGTTCAACCCCGGAAATATCAGCGATTGGCAGCGCGAATCGCGGCGCCTGCGGCGAATGGCGCCATCGCCAGCAGCATCAGGCTGGCCGCCGCCGTCAGCGCGAATCCCGCGATACCCCCGTTTGCTGCGGACGAGGCAAGGCTCCCCGCGCCGAACACCAGCAGCGGCACGCCCATCGGGATCATCAGCAACCCGCCAAGCGCCGCGCCGCCGCGCAAGCCCGCCGTCACCGCCGCCACGATCACCCCCAGCGCCGCGAGGCCCGGCGTGCCGAGCAGCAGGCCAAGTTCGAGTCGGCCCAGCATCGCCGCGCTCAGGCCCAGCAGCGCGGCGGCAGGCAGCGCCGCCAGCATCAGCAGCGGGCCGAAGCTCAGCCAGTGGGCCGCGACTCGCAAGGCCATCACCATGTCCTCGCCGATCCCGCGAATCGCCCACTGGTCGAACAGCCCCGATTCGAGGTCGGCCGCGACCAGCCGGTCGAGCGGCAGGATCGCCGCCAGCAGCGCCGCGATCCACAGCACCCCGCCGCCGGTCCTTGCCAGCAGTTCCGGCGCCGGGCCGACGGCAAAGGGATAGAGCACCGCCACGGCCAGGAAAAACAGCACCGGCAGCAGCGCACCGCCGCGCAGGAACCGGCGCAGATCGCGCGCGAGAATGGCAGGCGCCGCGCTCATTCCGCGTCCTCTGAAACATGCCCCGGCACATGACGCGCAAGGTCGAGGCGTGCGAGCCCCGGCACGTCGAACGGCTGGTGCGAGGCGATCACCGCGATGCCGCCGCGCGCGCAATGTTCACTCACCAGCGCCTGTGCGAGATCGGCGGAGGCCGTATCCAACCCGTTCAGCGGCTCGTCGAGCAGCCAGATCGCCGCGCGCTGCGCCAGCAACCGCACGAAGGCGGCACGGCGCGTCTGCCCCGTGGAGAGATAGCCCACCGGCACCTCGCGCAGCGCGTCCAGCCCCAGCCTCACCAGCGCCGCCTCGCCGGTTTCGGGATCGGCGCGGTCGACCTTCGCCCAGAACGCCAGCGCGCGCGCCAGCGGCAGTTCGGGATCGAGCGCCGCGCGGCCATCGAGCAGCCCGACGCTGCCGGTCACGTGCAATGTCCCGGCGGCTGGCGTCGCCAACCCTGCCAGCACGCGCAGCAGGCTCGACTTGCCGATGCCGTTGACGCCCGCCAGATGCAGCGCGGCACCCGGTTCAAGCGCCAGCGCGATCCCGCGCAGCAGCACCCGGTCGCCCCGGCGGCAGGCCAGCGCATGGGCCGCTATTCCCGAAGCCGGGCAAGGCGCGGCGCTCGCGGCGGCCGAAGGGGAAACTTGCATGGGGGCAGGCGATAGGCGAAGGAGGACCGCTTGCCAAGGAGAGCGCCCGTCATGGCTGTCCCACCGCTTACGTCCGAACAGATAGAGGCCGCGCTGGCCCGGCTTCCCGGCTGGTCGCTGCGCGAAGACGGCAGGGCGATCACCCGCGATTTCCGCTTCGATACCTTCGTCGAGGCTTTCGCCTTCATGACCCGCGTGGCGCTGGAAGCGGAAAAGGCAGATCACCACCCGGAATGGTCGAACGTCTACAACCGCGTCTCGATCGTGCTGACCACGCACGATGTCGATACCGGCAGCGGGCAGGTAAACGGCGGGCAGGCGAAAGGCGGCCTGAGCACGCGCGACACGGCGCTGGCCGAGACGATTTCGGCCATGGTTCCGCCAGCACCCTCCGCAGCCTAAACCGGACGATGCAAATGGCTGACGAAGACCGCTTCCTGACGCGCCCGCTGTCGGTCGTGCTCGACCTGATCCGCTTCGGCGCGGCCTTCCTCGTCCTGCTCGGCCACGCCGTGCAGCTGCGTCTGTGGGGCGGTGCGTTCCCGCTCGGCGAAACGATGCAGCACAATTGCGTGGTGGTGTTCTTCGTCCTTTCCGGCCTTGTGATCGCGACTTCGGCGCTCGATCCGAACAAGCGCCTTGCCGATTTCGCCATATCCCGCACCGCGCGCATCCTGCCGGTGAGCGTGCCCGCGCTGGCCTTCGCGCTGCTGGCGGCGCTGGTGCTGGCAGGCCCCCATCCCGTGCCGCTCGACAACCGGCCCGGCGACCTGGCCACACTGGCGCGACAGACCGTCTGGCCGCTGCTGTTCCTCAATGCGCGCCCCGGCTTTGCCGAGCCGGTCTGGAACATGCCCTACTGGTCGCTCGCCTACGAGGTCTGGTACTATGCCCTGTTCGCGATGGCGCTTTACCTTCAGGGCGCGCGACGCTGGATCGCGCTGATCGTCGGCGTCGTGCTGGCGGGGCCGATGGTGATCCTGCTGGCGCCCGCATGGCTGGCCGGGGTGGCGCTGTGCCATATCCCGGCGCTGCGCCGCGCGCCCGGCTGGCCTGCCCCTGTGCTTCTGGTCCTGTCAGCCAGTTTCGTGGGGTGGATCATGACCGCCAGAGACGCCACGAAGGCCATGCTGGCGCAGGCTCTTGGCCCGCACCTGTCGTGGTCGGAGTGGGCGCTGGCCGATGCCCCCGTCGCCATCGCCGTGGTGTTCGCCTTCGTCGCGCTGCGGCCGCTCGCGACGCTTTTCGAGACGCCGCTGGCGCGTCTGGAACGACCGGCCCGCGTGCTCTCCGGTTTCTCGTTCACGCTCTACCTGTTCCACTGGCCGCTGCTGGAACTGGCACGCTCATGGGGCATCCGAGAGCTGCGCAGCCCGCTCGCCTTCATGGCCACGCTGGCCGCGATCTGCCTGCTGTGCTGGGCAATCTCGCTGGCGACCGAGCATCAGTCTCCCCGCCTGCGCCGCTGGATACAGGCGCGTGTCCGGCAGCGCGAAAGCCGCGACGTCCCGCTGGCGGTTTAGAGTTTGTTTGGGGAATGCCCCCTTTGGGTATTCCCGACGGCACCGGCCCTCTCCCGTCCCGAAGACCACGAATATGTCCGGGGGACATATTCGCTGAGGGGGCCTACCACCCGCAGGATACTACCGTTGGGTGGTAGGGTGGGGGAGAGGGCCGGTGCCGCGAAATTCGCGTTCCGCGAATTTTCAAACGGACTCCTAAAGCGCCGCGTTGTTGTAGCAGTGCCAGGTGAAGATCGCCGCCGCGCCGCGATGCGGGCGCCATGCCTCGGCCAGAACGCGCGCTTCCTTTTCGCTGGGCCGCGCTTCGAGGCCGAGAATGCGGTGGAGCCCCGCCTGCACGGCAAGGTCTCCCGCAGGCCAGATATCCGCGCGCCCTTCGGCGAACAGCAGATAGACTTCGGCGGACCAGCGTCCGATCCCCTTGATCCGGGTGAGCAGCGCAATCGCCTCCTCGTCGTCCTTTGGCAGGGCCTCCAGATCAAGTTCGCCTGCCTGCACCAGTTCGCACAGCGAGCGGGCATAGCCCTGCTTCTGGCGCGAGAGGCCACAGGCGCGCAGGGCCTCCGCCTCCGCCGCCAGCAGCACCGCAGGCGGAATATCGGCGCCGAGCAGCGTCTCCAGCCGCGCCCAGACCGAGGCTGCCGCCGCCACGCTCACCTGCTGGCCGACGATCGTGCGCAGCAGCGTCGCATAGCCGCGCTCGCGAATGCGCGGCTCGGGATAGCCCGCCAGTTCCAGCGCGCGCGCCATGCCCGCTTCGCGCGCGGCGATGGCATCGAGGCCTTCGCGCAGCTGCTCACTCGTCAGTCCCATAATCCCGGCCCCATAGTGTCTCTTTTTCCGCACCACACCTGCAATCAAAAAGCAGGACGCGTGTCGCCTTGCCAAAGGCCGGAGCGCCGGATAGCAGCCATGGGAGAATACGCCTAGCCATCCCTGAAACAGGCCGGAAGCCTTCGCGCCATGACCGCGAAGCCTGCCTGCCGGGCGATGGCCTGCCGGGCGATGGAAAGCACACAGAGCAGAGGGAAAGCCAGAATGCCGCAGATCACCGTTGTCGACCAGTCGGGCGCAGAATCGCAGATCGAAGCCACGGTCGGCCACACCCTGATGGAAACCATCCGCGACGCCGGGTTCGACGAACTGCTGGCGCTGTGCGGCGGCTGCTGCTCGTGCGCGACCTGCCACGTCTTCGTCGACCCGGCCTTCCTCGACAAGCTGCCCGCCATGAGCGAGGACGAGGACGACCTGCTCGACAGCTCGGACGCGCGCAACGAAACCTCGCGCCTCTCGTGCCAGATCCCCGTCACCGACGCGCTCGACGGCTGCCGCGTGACGATCGCCCCGGAAGACTGAGGTTGTTCCTGCGGATGCCCGGTAGGGCATCCGCGTACGGCACCAGCCCGCGCCCCCACCCGCCACCCGTTCAGGGTACTCTCGTCGGGTGGCGGGTGGGGGCGCGGGCTGGTGCCGTAAATGCAAACGAAACAAGGGCCTGCAAAAGCGGGCCCTTTTTACGTCAGTCCAGCGGCACCACATCGACCGCGACCGTCATCGTCTGCTGCGCCGCGCCCTTGAACGTGCCGTCGATCGGGGCGACATCGGCATAGTCGCGGCCCATGCCCACGAAGATGTGATCGCCGCCCGCCAGCACGTCGTTGGTGGGATCGAAGCCGATCCAGCCCAGATCCTCGCCGCACCACAGCGCGACCCAGGCGTGCATGGCATCGGCGCCGACCAGTCGCGGCTGGCCGGGCGGCGGCAGGGTGCGCAGATAGCCGCTGACGTATGCCGCCGGAATGCCGAAGGCCCGCGCGGCCACGATCATCACCTGGCTGAAATCCTGACAGACACCGGCGCGCGCAGCAAAGGCATCGGCCACCGAGGTATCGGCGAACGTCGCGCCCGGCAGATAGGTGAACTCGCGGTGGATCGCACCCATCAGCGCCTTGCCCGCATCGATCACCGGCAGGTCGGCATCGATCAGCCCTTCGGCCCACAGCGCGATCGCGGCCTCTGCCGGAGCCTGCGGCGAGGCGAAGATGTACGAGGCAGGGCCCAGCGCGGACAAGTCGGGCGAGGCCATCGCCCGTTCGCGCAAGTCGGTCAGCGACGGCCCAGTGCTGACCGCCAGATGCATCGGCAGGCTCTCGCGCTCGACGGTGAAGCGGCTCTCGATCCGCAGGCGGGTGATCGGCTGCTCCAGCGCGAAGCGGGTCTCGAAGACGTGATAGCCGCCCTCCCCCTCGACGATCTGGGCAGGACCGGGATCGAGCCGCAGCGCATGGTCCTCCACCCGCTGCCCCGGCCACGCCGCCGGGCGCAGCCGCAGGTTGAACCTCGCGAAACGCACCGGCGCCGCATAGCCCACCTCGGTCACATGGCTCACTGAAAACCGCATTACATCACCCGCGCGCGCCGATCCGCCTCGTCCCTGTCGAGCGCGAGGAAATAGCGCGTGGAGATCGCATCGGAAAGCTCCGCCAGCCGCGTTTCGATGGCCAGCAGGCGCACCGGGTCCATCGCGGCGGCCTCGGCAGCCTGCAGTTCGCCGTGCAGCTGGCGGGCGAGGCGCAGCGGCACTTCGGGCAGATTGTCGTCGCGCACCACCGGCAGCGCTTCGAGATGGCGCACGATCTCGGCAACCTGAAACACCAGCGCGCGCGGATTGTCGGGATCGAGCAGCACCAGATCGCGCACCGGATTGAGCAGCGGCGCGGCAAGATAGCGGCTGCGATAGACGATCTGGCTGTCGAACAGGTCCAGCAGCATCCCCGGCGCGCCGGACAGGGCCGCATCGGCCTCGATGCGCGTCAGGTGCGCAAAGATGCGGCAGATCGCCTGCGCCCGCTCCATCCGCTGGCCCAGCTCCAGGAAGCGCCAGGCAGGCCCGCGCACCATGTTCTCGGCGATCAGCCCGGCGAGCGCGCTGAACTGCTCGGTCAGATGACGCGCCGCGCCCAGCATCGCCTGCGGCCGCGTGCTGTCGACGCGCGGCATCGGCGCCGTGACCAGCCGCCAGACATCACTGGAGAACCGGTCGCGCAGGCCCCGGCCCACGCCCTGCCGCTGGCGCAGCAGCGCGGGCACGTTGCCACCGGCGGTCCTGCTCGACAGCGCCTGCGCGCAGAGTACCGCCACATCTGCCGCCTCGCGCACCGCGCCGCCGGGCGAGGCCGCGCCCCACCAGCCGAGCAGCTGTGCAAGCCGGGCGACGACGTTGCCGTTGCCGTTCTCCAGCTGCCCGTTCTCGAACAGGCTGTCGCCCTCCATGGTGCTGCCCAGCAGCGTCTTGACGACGCGCACGACGCTCTCGGCGCGTTCGTTGTAGCGCCCGAACCAGAACAGGTTGTCCGCCGCCTGACTGGCTAGCAACCCGCCCCCGCGCGAGATCGGCGGTTCGGCGGCGATCAAGCTGGGCGCCTGCAACGCGGTCGGCTGTTCATCGACCACCCAGACGTCCGCCGACACGTCGCCCGCGCCGATCATCGAGGTCGGCAGGCCAGAGGACGAGGACAATCGCGCGAAACCGCCCGGCATCACGCTCCAGCTGCCGTCGCTCCCGCGCGCCAGAAACGCGCGCACGGTGAACGGGCGCGGTTCGATCCGGCCTTCCACGATGGCAGGCGTGGTCGAAAGGCGCACGATCTCCTGCCCGCAATAGTCCATCGGACGGCGCGCCAGCGCGTCCAGCACGGCCTTGCGCCGCGCGCCCGAAAGCTGCGCCCCGGCGATCGGCGCATCGCTCTCGAACCCGGTAACGGTGCGCCCGAAGGCCGGGATCAGCGCCAGTTCGTCGAACCGCTCGGCCACGGTCGCCGCCTCTGCGCCCTGCCCGCACCACCATGTGGCGACGGTGGGCAGCAGCGGCTCCTCCCGGTCAGCAGACGGCACAGGCGCGGCAGGAAAGCGGCAAAGGCAGGCGTCTCGAACACTTCGGCGCCGGGCCAGTTGATCATCTCGACACCGCCCGCGTCCCAGGCATCGAACAGCCCCGCCACGCCAAGGCGCGAACGGGCATCGAAAGTCAGCGGGTCGAGCGCCTGCGTATCGATCCAGCGCCACAGCGCATCGACGCGCTTGGGGCCTGCGATGGTGCCGACATAGAGCCGGTCCTCCAGCACCGAAAGATCGCGCCCCTCGACCAGCGGAAAGCCCAGATAGCGGGCCAGATGCGCCTGCTCGGCGTAGGTCTGGTTGAAGCGTCCGGGGGTGAGCAGCGCGATGCGCGGCGCCTCGCGGCGGCAGGCGGCGGCCATGCCATCGCGCATGCGGGCGAAGAAATCGGCATGGCGGCACACGGTGCCGTCGGCCAGCAGGCCCTCGCTCGTCCGGGTCATCGCCAGCCGGTTCTCCAGCGCATAGCCGATGCCGGTCGCCAGCCGCACGCGGTCCTGCAACACCCGCCATTGCCCGCGCGGCCCCCGCGCCAGATCGGCGGCATAGACCTGCACGAAATGCCCCTCACGCGGCATCCGGCCCAGCATAGAGCGCGCGAAGAACGGGCTTCCGGCGATCACCGGGGCGGGCAGATGGCCCTCCTCCACCAGCCTGCGCGGGCCATAGACATCGGCGGCGAGGTGCTCGAACAGTTCGGCGCGCTGGATCAGGCCGCGCTCCAGCTGCGCCCACTCCCCCGCGCCGACGATCAGCGGCATCGCGGTGAGCGGCCAGTCGCGCTCGTCCTCGTCGCCCGGCACGCGGAACGACAGGCCCAGTTCGGCGGCATTGCGCGCGGCGATATCCTGAAGCGCCGCCGGATCGCCCTCGCCCAGCCGGACAGGCGCGCCGCCGTGCGCTGCCAGATCCGCGCGATACCGGGCGCGGCATCGCCGAACAGATCGCCGCCCGCCACGTCGACCGGGTAATCGTCGAGCCAGCCTGCGGGCTGCGGTTCCGGGGCAGCGGCTGCGGGACAGCCGATGCAGGCAGGGCCGCAGGCGCGTCCGGCTCGGCTTTCGCGGGGGTATCCTTGGTCACGGCAACAGGCGGTCGCTTCGCCATCTTGGCCTGCCTCAGAAGCCCTGCGTGCCACGCTGCGGACGCCGCAGGTCGAGCGTGTAGGGGAATTCGCCCGGCAGTTCCTCGCCCGGCACCGGCAGCGGCCCCGGCGAGTGGCCGTGATCCTGAAACCGCGCCTTGCGCCGCGCCTCGGCCTCGTAGCCATTCACCGGTACGTCGTCGTAATTGCGCCCGCCCGGATGCGCGACGTGGTAGACGCAGCCACCCAGCGAACGGCGGCTCCACAGATCGTAGATATCGAAAGTCAGCGGCGCGCTGGGCGGCAACATCGGGTGCAGGCACTCGGCGGGCCACCACGCCTTGTAGCGCACGCCGCCGACGCCTTCGCCCGCCTTGCCCCCTCCTCCGAGATGGCCCCCGACCTTGCTCAGCGGCACCCGGCGTCCGTTGCAGGTGATGACATGGCGCCCCTCGACCAGCCCGGTCGCCCTGACCTGCAAGCGCTCTGTCGAGCTGTCGACATAGCGCACGGTGCCGCCGATCGCGCCGGTTTCGCCCAGCACGTTCCACGGCTCCAGCGCGTGGCTGATCTCCAGCGACACCCGCCGCCCTCGACGCTGCCGTGCACCGGGAAGCGGAACATGCGCTGCGCCTCGAACCAGGCCGGGTCGAAATCGTAGCCCGCGCGGCGCAGATCATCCAGCACGCCCAGGAAATCGTCCCACACGAAGGCGCCCAACATGAAGCGATCGTGCAACTGCGTGCCCCAGCGCACCAGCGGGCCGTCCTGCGGCTCGCGCCAGAACCACGCGACAAGCGCGCGGATCAGCAGCTGCGCCGCCGCCGACATCTTTGCCTCAGGCGGCATTTCGAAACCGCGGAACTCCAGCAGGCCGAGCCGCCCGGTGGGGCCGTCCGGACTGAACATCTTGTCGATGCAGATCTCGGTGCGGTGGGTGTTGCCGGTCACGTCCACCAGCAGGTTGCGGAACAGCCGGTCGACCACCCACGGCGCAGGTTGGAGCTGGTCAGGCCCGGCCTCGAACGGATTGGGAACCTGCGCGAGCGCGATCTCCAGCTCGTAAAGCGCATCGTGACGCGCCTCGTCGATGCGCGGGCTCTGGCTGGTCGGGCCGATGAACAGGCCGGAGAACAGGTAGCTGAGCGAAGGGTGCCGCTGCCAGTAGAGCACGAGGCTTTTCAAAAGGTCCGGTCGGCGGATGAACGGGCTGTCGAGCAGGCTCGGCCCGCCCAGCACGATATGGTTGCCACCGCCGGTGCCGATCGAGCGGCCATCGACCATGAACTTGTCGGCGGTAAGGCCCACCTCGCGCGCGCAGTCATAGAGCGTCTCGGTGATCTCCACCGTCTCGCGCCAGCTGGCCGATGGGTGGATGTTCACTTCGATCACGCCGGGATCGGGGGTGACTTTCAGCACCGTCAGGCGCGGATCGGGCGGCGGGGGATAGCCCTCGATCCGCACCGGCAGGCCCATGCGCTCGGCCTCGGCCTCGATCGCGGCGATCAGGTCGAGATAGTCCTCCAGCGCCTCGGTGGGCGGGATGAACACGGCAAGGTAATCGCCGCGCGGCTCGATGGTGAGCGCGGTGCGCACGGCGCCGTCGATGATGTCCTGCTCGACGACGGGTTGCGCGAAGACATGCGGCTCGGCCACCGCCTCGCGCCGCTGCGCCGGGCCGGTGCCTGCTTCGCGCACCTGATGCCCGCGCTGCGCCGCCTGCTGGCGGAAGTCCGGCCCGTGGAAATCCGGCAGATCGCCGCGCGCCTCGGCGGTATCGCGCACATGGATATAGGGATAGTCCGAAGGCCCGACATGCGGCAGCGAGCCCAGCGGCAGGCGATAGCCGAGCGCGGAATCGCCTGGAACCGCCGTCAGCAGCCCCTTGCGCACCCGCCAGAACTCGCTGCGCCAGCGCGGCACGCCCGCCACCTTGTCGTTCCAGCGCTGCACCGGCAGCACGAAGCCGATCGGCGTGTCCATCCCGCGACGATAGGTGCGGCGAAAGCGGCGCGCCAGTTCCTCGTCCTCGATGGCCGGGTCCAGAGGCGTGGTGTTCACCGGCAGCTCGTCCTCGCGCAGCATCCACACGCCCGCGTCCTCGTAGACCGGCTGGACGTACTCCGCCTCGACGCCCAGCCCCTCGGCGGCGGCGCGCAACAGCGCTTCGGCGGAGGCAACATCGATCGAGGGCACCGGATCGGGATCGCCGCCTTTGCCGAGCGGCTTCTCGCCCGCGATCAGGCTGTCATCACGCCAGATCGGCAGCCCGTCCTTGCGCCAGTAGATCGAATAGCCCCAGCGCGGCAGCGTTTCGCCCGGATACCATTTGCCCTGCCCGTGATGGAGCAGCGAGCCGGGCGCGAACTTCTGGCGCAGGCGGCGGATCAGCCGGTCGGCATAGGCCGCCTTGGTGGGACCAACGGCAGCGCTGTTCCATTCGGGCGCCTCGAAATCGGTGGCGGCGATGAAGGTCGGCTCGCCGCCCATCGTCAGGTTCACCTCGCCCGCCGCCAGATCGGCATCGACCCGGTCGCCCAGATCGAGCAGCGCCGTCCAGCGCGCATCGGTGAACGGCTTGGTGATCCGCACCGCCTCGGCAATGCGGCTGACGTTCATCTGGAAGTCGAAATCGACCTCGGCAGGCTCCGCCAGCCCCTCGATCGGCGTGGCCGAGCGATAGTGCGGCGCGGCGCACAGCGGAATGTGCCCCTCCCCTGCGAACATGCCGGACGTCGCATCGAGCGCAATCCAGCCTGCCCCCGGCACATAGGCCTCGGCCCAGGCGTGGAGGTCGGTCACGTCCTCCAGCACGCCGACCGGCCCTTCCTTGGGCGTGACATCGGCCACCAGCTGGATCGAGTAGCCCGAGACGAAGCGCGCGGCGAAACCCAGCCGTCGCAGCAGATTGACCAGCAGCCACGCCGAATCGCGGCACGAGCCGAGCCCTGCCTCCAGCGTCTCTTCGGGCGTCATCACGCCGGGCTCCATGCGGATCACATAGTCGATCCGCTGTTGCAGCTGGCTGTTGATCTCGACGAGGAAGTCGACCGTGCGCCCTTCGTAGCCCGCATAGCTTGCGACCAGCGCCTCGAACAGCGGGCCGCCGGTCTCGGGCTCGAAATAGGCCGCCAGATCGGCCGCCATCGTCTCCGAATAGGCGAAGGGGTACTCTTCCGCGTCCGGCTCAACAAAGAAGTCGAACGGGTTGATGACGGTGAGGTCCGCCAGCAGGTCTACCTCGATCGCGAAATGGTCGATCGGGTCGGGGAAGACCACGCGTGCCAGCCAGTTGCCGTGCGGGTCCTGCTGCCAGTTCAGGAAATGCTCGGGCGGGCTGATCTTGAGCGAGTAGTTGGGCACCGCCGTGCGGCTGTGCGGCGCCGGGCGCAGCCGGATCACCTGAGGGCCGAGGCGTATCCGCTTGGAGTAGCGATACCGGGTGAGATGGTGCAGCGCGGCCTTGATCATCACGCGCAACCTTGCGCCATTCCGTGCTGCACTGCAACGCCGTTCGTTTCCCGAACACCGCCGATCCGGCACATTTTGTAACCAGCGCCTGCGCAGATGAACGATTGTCGCGAAGCCGTCATGATGGCATGAAAGAGGGCCGATGGTGGATACGAACGAACTGCTTGCCGCCGGCGCTGCCCCGCAGACGCCCGATGCCTCCCGCCCCGTGCAGGACAGCGCCCCCGACGATCTCGCCTCCCGGCCCGAGCGGTTCTTCAACCGCGAGCTGAGCTGGCTGGCCTTCAACGAGCGCGTGCTGGCCGAGGCGAGCAACCCGAACTACCCGCTGCTCGAACGCCTGCGCTTCCTGTCGATCTCGGGCAGCAATATCGACGAGTTCCTGATGGTCCGCGTCGCCGGCCTTGCCGGACAGGTGCGCCGCTCGATCGAGGAAATCTCGCTCGACGGGCGCACGCCCTCGCAGGCGATCGCGCTCACCCACGAAAAGGCGCTGGAGCTGGAGCAGATCCAGCAGGCCAGCTGGGCCGGGCTCAAGCAGGAGCTGGAAGAGGCGGGCATCCACGTCATCGGCGATGACGAGGAACTCGATGCCGACCGCGCGCACTGGCTGCGCGAATATTTCCTCGAACACGTCATGGCGGTGATCACCCCGCAGGCGATCGACCCGGCGCACCCCTTCCCCTTCGTGCCCAACCAAGGCATCGGCGTGCTGTTCCCGCTGGTCCGCATCGCCGACGAGGCGCCGGTGATGGAGATGGTGCTGATCCCCGCCGCGCTGCCGCGCTATATCCGGCTGGCGGGCGAGCAGGCCGCGTGGATCTCGATCGAGGACCTGATCGTGCGCAATGCCGCCGAGCTGTTCCCGGGCTTCCGCATTCACGGCCACGGCGTGTTCCGCATCCTGCGCGATTCCGATATCGAGATCGAGGAAGATGCCGAGGATCTGGTGCGCTACTATCGCACCGCGATCCAGCGCCGCCGCCGCGGCATGGTGATCTCGTTGCAGTTGCAGGGCAATTTCGATGCCTCGGCAGAGGAGCTGCTGCGCGCGCAGCTGGGCCTCGAACGCGCGCTGATCATGCAGAGCAAGGGTCTGGTCGGCTTCAACGGCCTTTCGGCGATCTGCGACGAGGACCGGCCCGAACTGAAGTTCGAGCCGTACACCCCGCGCTATCCCGAGCGCATCGTCGAGCATGACGGCGAGATCTTCGCCGCCATCCGCGAGAAGGACATCGTCGTCCAGCACCCCTACGAAAGCTTCGAGGTGGTGATCGACTTCCTGCGGCAGGCCGCGCGCGACCCGGACGTGGTGGCGATCAAGCAGACGCTCTATCGCGCGGGGAAACAGTCGGCGATCATCTCGGCGCTGATCGCAGCGGCGGAGGAAGGCAAGTCCGTCACCGCCGTGGTCGAACTGAAGGCCCGCTTCGACGAGGAGCAGAACCTGCTCTGGGCCAGCCAGCTGGAGCGTGCGGGCGTTCAGGTGATCTACGGCTTCGTCGACTGGAAGACCCATGCCAAGACCTCGATGGTGGTGCGCCGCGAAGGCGATGGCTATCGCACCTACTGCCACTTCGGCACCGGCAACTATCACCCGCTGACCGCGCGCATCTATACCGACCTGTCGTACTTCACCGCCGATCCGGCAGCGGGACGCGACGTCGGGCGGCTGTTCAACTTCATCACCGGCTATGTCGAGCCGACGCGCACCGAACTGCTCTCGATCTCGCCGATCTCGCTGCGCTCCACGCTCTACGAATGCATCGACAACGAGATCGCCAATGCGCAGGAGGGCAAGCCCGCCGCGATCTGGATCAAGCTCAATTCGCTGACCGATCCGGGGCTGATCGACAAGCTCTATGCCGCCAGCCGGGCGGGCGTCGATATCGACTGCGTGGTGCGCGGCATCTGCTGCCTGCGCCCCGGCATCGAGGGGCTTTCGGAGAACATCACCGTGAAGTCGGTGATCGGGCGGTTTCTGGAACACAGCCGCATCTGGGCCTTCGCCAATGGCGAGGAACTGCCGAACCGCCGCGCCCGCGTGTTCATCACCTCGGCCGACGGCATGAGCCGCAACCTTGACCGCCGGGTGGAAGTGCTGCTGCCGATCACCAACAAGACCGTCCACGATCAGGTGCTCGATCAGGTGATGCTGGCCAACCTGCTCGACACCGAACAGAGCTGGGTGCTGCATCCCGATGGCAGCTATGCCCGCGTCGGCGCGGTGGAGAACCCGTTCAACCTGCACCGCTATTTCATGACCAACCCCTCGCTTTCCGGGCGCGGGGCGGCGCTGGCGAGCGGGCGCAAGGTGCCCAAGCTGTCGCTGCGGCGCGGGAATATCTGAAAACGGCGCGCAACCCGGCCCGCCGTCGGTGCGTTTCAGCGCGTGCCGGTGGCGCATTTCGCCAAGGTTCGTGGACAAGTGCACACCGGGGGTATGGCGCCCCCGGCGTGAAGGCGGTAGCGAGGCGCTGCAATGACAGGCGATCTCACGGCATCAGGCCCAACGGCAGCAGGCAGCTTCATGGCCTCCTTCTCCTCCCCCTGTCGTAAGGCGGAGTGCGCATGAGCACGCGGCGCGCCATCATCGACATCGGCTCGAACACCGTGCGTCTGGTCGTCTACGACGGCCCGCCGCGCGCGCCGGTGACGCTGCACAACGAGAAGATCAACGCCCGCCTCGGTCGCGATCTCGACAAGACCGGCGCCATTCCCGAAAAGGCCTTCGCCAGCGCGACCGGCGCACTGGCCCGCTATGCCGCGCTGCTGCGGCTGATGAACGTGGACGATGTGCAGTGCGTGGCCACTGCCGCGGCGCGCGATGCCTCGAACGGCCCGCAATTCGTCGGCGCCGTGCGCGCGCTCGGCCTTGAACCGCGCCTGCTCTCGGGCGAGGAAGAGGCCCGCGCCAGCGCCACCGGCGTCATCGCCGCGTTTCCCGGCGCGCGCGGAATCGCGGCGGACCTTGGCGGCGGCAGTCTGGAACTGGTCGAACTGGCCGAGGGCAAGGTCCGCCCCGGCGGCGTCACCATGCCGTTCGGAACGCTGCGCCTGCCGGACCTGCGCAAGGGCGGGGCCGCACACTTCGCCGTCGCGATCCGCCAGGGCCTCAAGAAGACCGGCTGGAACCGCCCGCAGGGCCAGAAGCTCTACATCGTCGGCGGTTCGTGGCGCGCGCTCGCGCTCCAGACGATGACCGACATGGACTGGCCGGTCGACGATCCGCACGGCTTCGAACTCGATCCCGAGGCCGCGCTGACGTTCGCGCGCAAGTACGCCAAGGGCGCGCCTGCCCATCCCGATCCAACGATTTCCGCCTCGCGCGTCGCCTCGATGCCCGATGCCGCCGCGCTGCTGGCGCAGATGATCGTCGAGCTGAAACCCTCGCGCCTCGTGTTCTCTTCGTGGGGCCTGCGCGAAGGGCTGCTGCACGCCGCGCTCCCCGAAGCGGTGCAGGCCGAGGACCCGCTGCTGGCCGGTGTCGCCGCCTTCGCCGGATCGGACGTGCTCACCATCGACGGCGCCCGCGCAATCGCGAACTGGTGTGCGCCTGCCTGCGAGGATCGCCCCGAGGACGGCGAGATGCGCGTGGCCGCCACGCTGCTGGCGATGACCGCGATGCGTACCGAGCCCAACCTGCGCGCCGAGGAGGCGATGACCTGGGCCCTGCGCAAGCGCTGGATCGGCCTCGACATGCACGGGCGCGGGATGCTGGCGATGACCGTCTTCGCCAATTCCGGCAAGACCGCCGTACCCGCGCCGTTCCTGCGCCTTGCGGCGCAGGCCGACCTCGACCGTGCGATCGTCTGGGGCCTTGCCGTGCGCCTGTGCCGCCGCCTCACCACCGGCAATCCCGCCGCGATGACCGAGGCGCTGCTGGAGCGCGATGCGCAAACGCTCACGCTCACCGTGGCGGAAGGCATGCGCCCCCTCTACAACGCCAGCGTCGCCAGGGATCTCAAGATCCTCGCCGAACGGCTTGGCCTGGCTGCAAAGGCGCAGGACGGCGCCGGGAAACCCTTAAGCTGAAACCGCTGGCCTGAAACGCCGTCCTGACGATCGGGCGTGTCAGTCGTTGTCACGCTCCATCTTGGTGATCTGGCCGCTATGGGGATCGACGTGGAAGTCGAAGTGCTGGTGGTTGCGCACCGCCTCGCCTTCCCAATGACCATCGTCGGCCTCGATCTTGGTGACCTGATAGCCCTTCGTTTCGAGCATCTTGATCACGCGGGCGTGGCTGATCCAGTCCTTGCCCGGCACGTCTGCCTGCGCCTGCACGGCCCAGATACCGGCCATGGCCGCTGCGGCCAGAATCGTCTTCTTCATAGTGCTCCTACTAGATGATGCGGATGTAAAAGCGGGCATGCGTCAGGGCGACGGCCATCCCGGCGTCATTCGCCGTGCCCGCCCTTGCGATGGACCTCCACCGACTGGACGCCGGGTTGCGCCTTCAGCCGGTCGGTGCCCTGCTTGATGTCCGAGCGCGAGACGCGCACGAGGTGGACGGTCTGAAGCTCCATCCCGTCTTCCTCAAGGCTCTGCGTGATCCGGCGGATCTGGCCCCCGCGCACGCGCAGCAGGCGCTTGAGGTCATCCTCGCGCAGGCTTCCGCGCTCGATATGCAGGCGCACGGTGCAGCTCTGTACGCGGCGCGGTAGGCTTCCTCGATCGGCTTGAGGCCAGCCAGGATCACCAGGATGATGATCGTCGCCGCCCCGGCCGCGAAATAGAGCCCGCCGCCTGCCGCCAGCCCCAGCGCGGCGACGGCCCAGATGCTCGCCGCCGTGGTCATCCCGCGCACGACGTTGCCTTTCAGCAGGATCGAGCCCGCGCCCAGAAAGCCGACGCCCGAGACCACCTGTGCCGCCGCGCGAGAGGGGTCGAGCACGACATGCGGCATCTGCGTCGCGTTCTGGAAACCATAGGCCGAAACGATCATGATCAGGCACGCGCCCACGCTCACCAGCATGTGGGTGCGGATGCCCGCCGACCACAGCAGGCGCTCGCGCTCGAACCCGACGAGGCTGCCGATGGCAGCGGCTGCGGCCAGACGGATGAGAATATCGGCATGGGAAATCATGGGTATTGATCCGGCGGGGGCCGGATTGTTCCCATACGGCACTGAAAACGCCGTCAGACGCCAAATCCCGTCAAACCAGCGTGTGGCTCTGCGCGATCATGCCGATGCCACGCTTGCCGCCCTGCCGGTCGAGCTGGACCACCACGTCGATCACGCTGGCGGCATAGTCCAGCGTCTCGGCGCGGGTCAGGCCGATGTTGGACTGCATCGCCATCAGCGCGATCTGCTCCAGCGCGCCGCGCGGGGTATTGGCGTGGACGGTGGAGAACGAGCCGGGATGCCCGGTGTTGATCGCGCGCAGGAAGCTGACCGTCTCGGTGCCGCGCAACTCGCCCAGCACGATGCGATCCGGGCGCAGGCGCAGCGCCGCCTGAAGAAGGTCGTTGGCCGAGACTTTCGCTTCGCCCAGTTCCCCCTTCACCGCGATCAGGCCGACGCCGTTGGCGCCCGGCAGGCGAAGCTCGGGGGTATCTTCCACCACCACCACGCGTTCCTCAGCCGGAATTTCGGCGAGCATGGCGTTGAGGAAGGTCGTCTTGCCGGTGGACGTACCGCCCGAGATCAGGATGGTGCGGCGGCGGCGGATCGCCTCGCGCAGGAACGCGATCGGCTCGGCCATGGCATCGGGCATCGGCGCCTCTGCCACCGCCGCGATCGGCCCGCGATCGTAGGCGTCGAGCGGCAGTTCCAGCAGGCGATGGCGGCGGATCGCCATCGCCCAATTGGCGCGCGTCGCAGGCGGGCCGACCAGCTGGATACGGGCACCGCTCTGCCCTTCGTACGCGGGTAAAGTCGCGGCGAGCAGCGGATGCTCGCGGTTGATGCCCTGATGGCTGATCCGCGCGACCTGCTCGGCCAGACGCTGGAGCAGGCGGTTGTCCATTGCCGGAACCGCCACGCTCTGCATGCCCGGCAGCGCCGCGTCCTCGACCCAGATCTCGCCGGGGCGATTGACGAGGATTTCCGTCACCGTCTCGCGCTTCAGCCACGGGCGCAGCGGGGCGAGATAGGCGTCGAGGTAGACGCTGCGGGCCACTTCGGCGGTCGGGGCATCGCGCACCGGAACGTCACCGCGCGGCAACAGATGGAGGTCGCCGGACACGGGCGTCACTGAACTGGCGCGAAGTCGAGATCGCGCGCGGTGAACACGCGGATCGGCTCACCCTGACGCACGCGGATGGTGGGCGAGATCGTGCCGTTCTGCTGGAGCGCGGTGGACGCCGCCGACGTGCCGCCGCCGCTGATGATGACGTTCGATCCGCTGCTCGCCAGCGTCGAAAGCCCGCCGACCACCGAGAGCAGCATGGCCGAGCCGAAGCGCTGGAAGAAGTGGCTGTTGACCTTGCCGGGAAGCCCGGTCTCGCCGCCGAAGGCAATCGCGGGCGAGCCGATGTCGACCGAGACGCCGTCCGGGCGGATCAGCCGGGTCCAGATCACATAGGCCCGCTTCTGGCCCGAGGTCAGCCCGCTCTTGTACTGGCCGATCAGGCGCGAGGAGCGCGGGATCAGGACGTGGCGCCCGTCGAAGCTGCGCACTTCGGTCGAGACGATGGCGCGCACATAGCCGGGCACGTCGGTATCTATCGCGGTTTCGAGCACGGCGGGGATCAGCGTGCCCTGCGTCACCGTGGTCGCCGGATCGAAGCTGCGCGCCGCGCTCGCCGTGCCGGTGCCGCCAGCGCCGAGCCGCGCGGCGAAATCGTCGTTACCCGCGCCCACCGGCTTGCCCTTGCCATCGACGGCGGGGGCAGGACCGCCGGCCCGGCCTGCCGTGGCATCGAACACCACCGTCGGCGCATTGGCCGGGTTCGGCGCGGGCGCAGGTGCGGCACCCGGCGCATTGGCCAGCACCGGCGCCGGGGCGGGCGCGGGAAGCGGTGCAGCGATGGGCGCAGGCTGCGGTGTCGGCGCGCTGACCGGGGCGGCGACCAGCGGCGCGGCGGCGGGCGACACCCCCGGCTGCACGACGGGCGGGGCCACCTTCTGCGCGGTCTCGTTCGAAGCGCTCAGGCTCCAGAACGTCAACCCGCCCAGCCCGGCGACGATCAGCGCCCCCAGGCCAAGCCCCGCGCCATCGCCCTTGCGGCGCTGCGAGACGGCAGGCAGCACCGAACGGGTAGCGAGGTCGATAATCTGCGCCCCGTCGCTCTCGCGCGGGTCGATATCTCGCGCCATACTGTCGCGCTCACGGAAGGAACGGTTGGAAGCCATCGCGATCAGTCCTTGGCAAGCGCGGGAACGGGAGCCGCAGCGGGAGACGCAGCAGATGATGCCGGGGCGGTTCGGGCGCGGTGTTCTGCAACTCCGCCATGTCCTTGCCCGACCGCAGCACGAGCGCGCGCGGCACTTCGGGAATGACGATGGTGGCATCGCGCACGGCGTAGTTCACCGGGCCTTCGTCACCCTTTTCGTTGCGCATCAGGATCGCGGGCACCGCGCTCTTGTCGGGCCAGAGCAGGTAGGTGGAGCTGCCATCGTCCCACACGCGCGAGGGCCACAGCTTCGCCGTGCCGACACGCTTCCAGGCATAGTTCAGCGCCGCCGGATCGGTGGGCATCGCCGCCAGATCGCCCCCGGTGATCGCCTGCTCCTGCGAGGACAGCGCCGCGACCTTGGGCGCCTGCTCACCCGGAACCGGTGCGCCCAGAACAGAAGGTTTATCGGCATCGCGGTAGGCGAAGCGCAACAGGTACAGCGGCTGGCCCTTGGGCGAGGCGACGAGATCGAAGAAATAGGTGTGCCGGTTCGTCACCACCGTCATGTTGGTGCGGGCCGCCGCTTCCATCGGCTTCACGAACAGCAGGTCAGCGCGCTTGTTGGGCGTGATCTGCCAGCTGGCGGAATCGCCCACGGCCACGTTCTCGATCGCCTCGTTCGGGCCGAACTGGATCGTCGCCTGCACGCCCGCATGGCCCGCGATCCGCACGACCTCGTTATCGTTGTAGAGGTGCTGGACGAGGCGCGGGTCCGACGCCAGCGCGGGCGCTGCGGTCCACGCGCCGACCAGCGCCGGTACAGCCAGAACGAAAGCGCGGTTCATCGTGAAATCTCCCTGGAGGGCTTGCGCCCCGTATCGTTCGAAGGGCTGCGAAAGCGCGAGCCGATGCCCTTGGCCCGCTGCTCGCTGCCGCGCGGGGTCAGCGGCTCGATGCCGCCGCCGGAAACCTGTGTGATATGCGTGCGGCGATCACCGCCAGTCGCAGCACCACCACCCTGCCCCGCCTCGACGACGACCTGCGGGGTTGCCGCCGCCGTTGCCATCGCGGATGTGCGCGAGGGAACTGCCGTCGCAGCGCCCGCACCCGAAGCAGGCGCGATCCCCGCACCAGAGCTCGCTGCGGCCAGACGGGCAAGGTCGATGCCGCCGCCCGACCGCTCGCCATCGCTGCGGGCCAGACCGAAGACGTTCCAGCCCATCACCATGGTTCCGGCAACCTTGAATACCATCACCATCAGCGCAACGTGGACCGAGGCGACGAGGAAGAAGGCCATGGCCGAGCGCGCGTCGATCCCGCCCATCTGCGCATTCGTCGCCAGTGCCGAGATGATCGGCACCAGCAGTTCGAGCGAGACCATCCCGCCCAGCACCACGAACAGCGGGGTGATCGCGGTCAGCACCACGCCGCGCAGCCACCCGGCGGTCAGCCCGCGCGTGCCGCCGAACAGCGCCATCACCACGAACACCGGCCCCAGCGCCATCAGGATCGCCAGCGCGATCCGCGCGGTCAGCAGCACGCCCACGGTGCCGAGCAGCAGCTCGATGGCGCCCGCCCACAGGATCGTCTCCGGCGTGATGAGCCCGCCCGCGCCGCCGCTTGCCGCAGCAGAAGCAGCGGCGGGCGCGCCCGCTGCCGCCCCGTCCGCGCCTTGCGGTTGCTGCCCCTGCGCGATCTGCGCCACCGCATCGAACACGATGTCGATCCGGTCTCCGAACATCTGGATTGCCGAGCCGCGCGTGTCGGTCAGCAGCGAGGCGATCCAGTCCGGCCCGCCCACGGCAAGGTTCCAGAACAGGGTCTGGTACGCCAGCCAGCTCGTCGCGAAGGTCAGCACCAGACCCAGCGTCAGCATGCGCGGGGTGAGCGCGGAAATGCCGATGCGCGAGCGTCCGGTGATCAGCGAAAAGGCGAAGAAGGCGATGTAGAGCGTCAGCAGGATCGTCAGCACCGGCGCCATCGAGCCATGCGCCCCGAACAGGCGGCCAAAGGCAGCGGCGGTGGTCTCGCCCGACACGCAATCGACCGCGCGCAGGGCCGGGCCGACCCCGGTGGACGCGACCTCGATCAGGGGCTTGCAGTCCGCCATCGCGGTTACTCCGCCGCCTCTTCGATCCAGACGTCGCCATCCTGCGTGCTCTCGCCCGGCCATTCCTGCCCCGTGAGCAGCGGATACCAGTTCGCCGGGGCATCGCCGCAGCGTTCGCGCAGGGCATCGAGCCTGCGCACCGTGCTCTCGCGGCCCGACAGCACCGTCAGCACCTCGGGCATGCCCGACAGGTCGAGGCGCACCACCACCGAGGCATCGGACTGGCGGATCAGGAAGCAGCGCGAATGCGCGGGCAGCGTGCGGATCACGTCCAGCTCGTGCCCGGTCAGGCCGAAGCCCTCGCAGTAATCCTCTGCCCGCGCCCGCGAATTGGGCATGAACACCATCGTCGCGGTCTGTTCGACCAGCGCCGTCGCGATCTTCGAATCCAGCGCATCGCGCGCCGATTGCGTGGCAAACCCGACCAGCGCGTTGCGCTTGCGCAGGGTCTTGAGCCAGTCGCGGATGCGCGCGGCGAACACCTCGTCGTCCAGCGCCTTCCAGCCCTCGTCAATCAGGATCATCGTCGGTTCGCCGTCCAGCCGCTCGTCGATGCGGTGGAACAGGTACATCATCACCGGCGTGCGCAGGCGCGGGCTTTCGAGCAGCGCGGTCATGTCGAAGCCGAGCACGCGGGTCGACAGGTCGAGGCGATCGTGCTGGTTGTCGAACAGCCAGGCGTGCTCGCCGCTCCCGTTCGGCCCTTGCGCGATCCACGCATCGAGACGCGAGGCGAGATCGCCCGGCTGCGGGCGGCGCGATCCGGCCAGCAGCTCGCGGAAGTACGACAGGCGGCGCAGCGCAGGATCGTTGTGATAGGCGGCATCGACGGCCTGCGCGATCGTCGCCAGTTCCTCGGGCCCCTCGGCGTTCAGCAGCACCCCCAGCCAGTCGCGCAGGAAGGCGCGGTTGGCGGGCGTATCGGGCAGCGCGAGCGGGTTGAAGCCGGTGGGATGCCCGGCGGCGATGCGGCTATAAGTGCCGCCAATGCCGCGCAGGAACACTTCGGCGCCGCGATCCTTGTCGAACAGTATGGTGCGCGGGCGGAACTTCTGCGCCTGCGCGGCCAGAAAGTTCATGACCACCGTCTTGCCGGAACCCGACGGACCGATGACGGTGAAGTTGCCCAGATCACCCTGATGAAAGTTGAAGAAGAACGGCGTCGCGCTGGTGGTCGCCAGCAGCGTCACCGCATCGCCCCAGTGGTTGTCGTGCGCCTGCCCCATGGCAAAGCCGTGGAGCGAGCCGAAGCAGGCCATGTTGGCGCTGGAGATCATCGCCCGGCGCACCAGGAAGCTCTCGTTGCCCGGCAGCTGGCCCCAGAAACACGGCTCCAGATTGCCTTCCTCGCGTACGGCGACAGCCCCGGCATCGGCCAACGCGGCGGCGCACATCGCGGTCAGATCGTCGAGCGCCGCCAGCGAGGGCGAGCGGACCAGCACCGACAAGTGATGATCGCCGAAACCGACCGAACCCGTGCCCAGCGCATCGCGCGCCGCGCCCATTTCGCGCCGCTCGGCCACGGCTTCCTCGTCAGCCGAGCGCAGGCGGCGCAGCGACAGGTCGATACGCTCGCGGGCAATCTGGCGGTCGGACGGCGCATAGGTCTCGGTCAGCACCAGTTCGCAGGGCAGGCGCAGCAGCGGGTCGGTAAGGCCGGGGCCAGTCGAATCCGGGTATTCCTTCAAGGAGACGATCGAGCCGAATCCCGCGCCGCCTGCGCCTTTCAGCTCGATCGCATCGAGGCCGAAATTGACCCGACGATAGGGCAGCATCTGGCCCACGTCGACCTCTGCGGCGGCGCGACGGACCGGGCGCATCTCGCCATTATAAAGCGCGCTCAGCAGTTCGAGCACTTCCGAACAGGTGCCCGAGGCCCCCTCGTAATCGCCCAGCAGGCGCGCGCCGTATGCACCGAGCGAGGCGACCATCGCGCTCGCCGCTGCGCGCAAGGCGCGGATATCGGCGGGATCGGCCTCTGCCTCCGCCTGTCCCTTGCGGCTCCACGCGCGCGAAAGCCTGTCCGCCCAGCCCGCCTTGCCGCGCGCGGGGCGGCGCACCAGCGTCACGAACTGGTCGTTGACGAACAGTGCGCCCGAGGCGGTGCGCGCCCGCCAGCGCGCATCGATATGCGCGGCCAGCGGATCGTCGAAGGCGCCGTCCAGCTCGATCTCGACCCGGCGGCGGATGACATGGTGATAGAGCACGAAGCGGGCGTCGAGCGCCGATCGCAGCAGCACCTCGCGCGCGGCGAGATGCGCGTTCAGCTCGTCGCTGTCCGCCGTCTCGAACGAGAGCCCCGGCACGGCCAGCGAGAGCATGACCGAACCATCGCGCAGCAGCACGACATTCTCGTCCAGCAGCGAACGATAGGGCAGCCGGTCGCCCGCCATGGCTTCCTTGCCTGCCCATCCGGTGAGGCTCGCCAGGCCCTTTTTCCCGCTCTGCCGTGTCATGGTGTCAAATCCCCCGCCCCTGTCTTGCACCGGCGACCTTTACCGCGATCAGGGCGCGTAGCTGTTGCAGCCCCAGCGCTGCCAGTTGCGCACGCGCGGGCACTTGCTGACCCGGGCGATCCACAAGTCGAACACGCGTGGTTCGCGAAGGCACGCCAGATAGCCGCCGATGTGGATCGCCAGAGCGGCGGGCAGCGCCCAGAAGCTCTTGGTGATCAGGAACACCTCGGTCGTCAGCGCGCCGTTGATGATGAAGAAGCTGTAGGTCACGCCCGCGAACATCTGCGGCCGCGTCAGCGCGCGGTGCACCGGATGGCGGGCAAGCGCCATGGCTCAGCCCGCTGCCGTCTGGATGCCGGTGACGATCGCCCCGGCGCCGAACAGCACGAAACAGCCGATGATGACCGTCGCGCCGAAGCGCCAGTTCATCCGCCCCGTGAGCATCATGAAGCCGACCGCCGCCACCGCCATGACCGCCACCGCCGTCGCCACATGGCCCAGCAGCGTGCCCTGAAGCCAGCCGAGCGCCGCCACAATCGGGCCGCTACCGGCGGGATCGCTCCCCTGAACGGCCTGCGCCGCGGCAAGCTGAGGCGCCAGTGCGGCGATCATGCCGCCAAGCGCCGCCATCGGTGCGCGCCAGTTGCGTCGCCCTACTGAGTTGTGTCGAATCACGTGTGCCCTCCGTCTGAGGGCGAAGTGCGCGATTCACATGACACGAGTGTGACGAGATGACGGCCAATGCGACAGACTGTGACGGCAGCTGCCGCGATCGGGCTAGGCCCATGGCGGCATACTCACTTCCCGCTGCCACCTGCCACCGCCGTCAAACACCCGGAAATCAGCGCGCGGCCACCGTTCTGGACAGACGGCCCAGCCCTGCGCGGGCGACATCGCGCGAGTCCGCCCAGGTGCCGTCCGCAAGCTCGATATCGTAGCGCTCACGCGAGGCGATGGCGGCCTTGTAGGCCTGCATGGCGCGGGCGCCCTGCCCGGTCCCGGCATAGGCAGCCGCAAGGTTGATGAGCACCACCGGATCGCGCGAGTCATCGGCGCCTGCGGCCTGCAACCGGCGCAGCGCCGCCTGCGCATCACCGCGGGACAGCGCGGTATAGGCAACATCGACCCGGCTCACGCCATCATCCACCGGACCGCTGGGAACGGCAGGCGCGGCAAGCGAGGCAGCCAGAAGCAAGGCGGTGACGGACATGACGGCAATCTCCCTTCGACTCTGTTTTCACGAACTCGAGAATTCCCGCCTCCGGCGCAACAATCAAGGAAAAGACAAAAGTGTCATGAAACTGCAATCATGATGTGCATCGAGCGATATTTGCGAGTCCGGAGTACTCGACCCATCCCGAAACCGCCCTCGTCAGACCACGCACCCGGCCGTTTGGTCATAATAGTCATTATACAGTCGTATTTATTTCGTTTTTCGTCATCATAACGCCAACATAATGTCACCCCCGAACCTACATCGGCGTCCAACGGGGGGCCGGCGACAACGTCCCCTGTCACACCTGCCTTCAGACATCTGCCTACAGGGGGACACCACGTGAAGAAGATCAACGGACTGCTGCTGCTGGGTTGCAGCGCTCTTGCCCTTGCCGGTTGCGGCGCCGACGACATCTCCTCGCCCGGTTCGGGCAGCATCGTCATCAACAACCCGACCCCCACCCCGACGCCGACCCCCACGCCCACGGCGGGCACTGTCACAGCGGCTGCCGGCTGCCCGACCTTCAACGCCACTGGCGGCCTGACCGACAGCGGCACCATCTCCGGCCCCGAAGGCTCGTGGCGCGTCTGCACGCTGCCCGCGCTGGTCGATGTCAGCTCCAGCCTGCCCAAGGTGGCGGGCGTCCTGTACCGCATGAACGGCCGCGTCGACGTCGGCTGCGACGGCGGCTTCTCGGCCCCGACTTCGGCAGCGGCCTTCGCCACCACCACCCAGAGCTGTATCGCTGCGGGCAAGACCTCGCTCAGCGCCGATACCAACGTCACGCTGACCATCGATCCGGGCGTGATCGTCTATGGCGAGAACAGCTCCGAACCGGCCTGGCTGGCGGTCAACCGCGGCAACAAGATCAGCGCCGTGGGCACCGCCGCCGCGCCGATCATCTTCACCAGCCGCGCCAACGTGATCGGCCAGAACGACGATACCTCGCAAGGCCAGTGGGGCGGCGTGGTGCTGCTGGGCCGTGGCAAGGTGACGGACTGCAACTACGGTTCGACCACCGTGGGCAACTGCCAGCGCGACACCGAAGGCTCGGTCAACCCGGCGATCTTCGGCGGCGCCGACAACACCTACAACGCAGGTTCGCTGAAGTACGTGCAGATCCGCTATTCGGGCTACATCCTGAGCAACGGCAAGGAACTGCAGTCGCTGACCGGCGAAGGTATCGGCACCGGCACCACGCTGGAATACTTCCAGTCGGTCAACAGCTCGGACGACGGCGCGGAATTCTTCGGCGGCGCGGTGAACTTCAAGCACTACATCGCGGTCAACGCCGACGATGACAGCCTCGACCTGGACACCGGCGTCCAGGCCAACTTCCAGTACGGCCTGCTGCTCCAGCGCGATGCGGGCGGCGACTCGCTGTTCGAGATCGACTCCGACGGCGCCGAGGACAACAGCCCCCGCTCGAAGATCCAGATCGCCAACTTCACCGGCGTCCAGAAGAGCGTGAGCACCAACAACGAATCGAACGACAAGGCGTCGATCCTGGTGCGCGGCAACTCGGACGTGACGTTCGTCAACACCGTGATCGACACGCCCAACAACGAGTGCATCCGCGTCAACGGGTCGAGCACCAACGGGTCGAGCCCGGCCACCTACAACGCCTATTCGATGGTGCTGACCTGCGCCAGCAGCGGCCAGTTCCTGGGTTCGGGCACCTATACCGCCGCACAGGCGCAGGCGATGTTCACCGCCTCGGGCGATACCAACAACAACGCCTCGCTCACCTCGACGCTGACCAACCTGAACAGCAACGGCACCGTCTTCATCAACGGTTCCAACGAGAGCGGCGTTGCCGGGTACACCGGCATCACCAGCCTCTCCAGCTACTTCACGCAAGTCAGCTACATCGGCGCCGTCTCGGGCAGCAGCGACACCTGGTACACCGGCTGGACCTGCAACAACGCTACCGGCCAGTTCGGTTCGAGCACCAACTGCACCGCGCTGCCGACCACCTGATCGGCCGCCCATCTCGACATGGGAAGGGGCGGTCCTGCGTGGCCGCCCCTTTGCACATTCAAAACGATTTCCAGGGGGATCACCCATGATCAAGCCACGGCTTGTATCGCTTCTGCTGCTGTCCACGACCACGCTGACGCCCGCCGTCGCCTGGGCGCAGGACGGTGCTCTCACCAACGCGCCCGCACCCACCACAGCACCTCAGGCCGGACAGGCCGCCGATGCCGTTCCCGCAGACGAGGAAGAGGCGCCCGACGTCTCGATTCCGGGCGGCGCGATCATCGTCACCGGCACCCGCTCGCGCGATGTGATGCGCTCCTCGACCGAAGTGGTCTCGGTGCTTTCGTCCGAACAGATCGCCCGCACCGGCGAAGGCGACATCGCCGGCGCTCTGGGCCGCGTCACCGGCCTGTCGGTGATCGGCAACGGCTATGTCTATGTGCGCGGCCTTGGCGATCGCTATTCGCTGGCCCTGCTCAACGGCTCGCCGCTCCCCAGCCCCGAGCCGCTCAAGCGCGTGGTCCCGATGGACCTGTTCCCGACCTCGCTGATCGCATCGTCGATGGTGCAGAAGAGCTATTCGGTGAACTTCCCCGGTGAATTCGGCGGCGGCGTCATCAACCTGACGACCAAGGCGATCCCGACGGAAAGCTTCCTGACCATCGGCGGCGGCATCGGCTGGGATACCGAGAGCACCAACAAGATGGGCTACACCTATTACGGGTCGAAGACCGACTGGACGGGCTTCGACAACGGCAACCGCTCGATCCCGACCACGCTGCGCGATTACTTCAACAGCAACACCGTGATCGACCCCAGCAGCGATCTCGCCAAGCAGATCGGCGGCAGCCTGATCACCAGCCGCAATGCCGTGGTGCAGCGCGTCGATCACCAGCAGCCCAACTTCTCGGCGAACATCACCGCAGGCACCTCTCTCGACCTCGGCGGCGCGACGCTGGGCGTGATCGCGGCGGCAGGCTATTCCAACAAGACGCAGACCCGCGACACCCTGCAACAGCGCACCTCGGTGACGACCGCGAACGAGAGCGCGATGTTCTCGAACTTCCGCACCGTGCAGACCGACAACCGCATCGTCGGCAATGCGATGCTCGGCCTCGGGCTGGAGTGGGGCAGCAACAGCATCCGCTGGACCAACCTCTACATCCACGACACCGACAAGAACGCGCGCCTCAGCCTGGGTCGCGAGCCGTCCTATTCGGATACCACCGATCTGCTGGAACAGAACACCGCGTGGTACGAGCGCCAGCTGATCGACACCCAGATCACCGCCGAACTCAAGCCCGATCCCGATACCGAGATCGATCTGCGCGGCGGCTATGCGAACTCCAAGCGGCTCGCCCCTTACGAGATCCAGACCGAATACTACCGGACCAATCTGGACACCTCGGTCGATCCCTATGGTGACACCTTCATCAGCACGCCGGGCTATGGCGTTGCCAACCCCACGTCCGTCACCTTCTCGCGCCTCAACGAGAACGTGTGGTCGGCGGGCGGCGACGTTACGCACACCTTCTCGCCCGGCTGGACCGGAAGCGTGGGCTATGCCTTCCAGTACAACCAGCGCGACAACACCCGCCGCAACTTCAACTACCGCGTCACCGGCGATCAGGACCTGATCTATGCGCTGGGCACGCTGCGGCCCGACGTGCTGTTCCAGCCGGGCACGCTGTACCTGAACGATGCGGGCGAAAACTACCTGATGTCGTTCAGCGAGACCGAGACCGGCACCGCCCGGTTCCAGGCCTCGCTGGTCAACCACGCGTTCTACGGCAAGCTGGACGGCGCGGTCAGCGATGCGCTCAGCTTCGATGCCGGTGTGCGCTGGGAATACGCGAAGGAGACCACCACGGTCATGCCGATCGCGGGCACGGCCAATGTCGCCAACGCGCTGAAGAACGAATATTTCCTGCCCGCCGCCACGCTGACCTGGGAAGTCGAGCCCGGCATGCAGGTGCGCCTTGCCGCCTCCAAGACGATCGGCCGCCCGCAGTTCCGCGAGCTGATCTTCCAGCCGTTCTACGATCCCGAGACCAACCAGACCTATCGCGGCAACCCGCTGCTCAAGGACAGCCAGCTCTACAACGCCGAGGCGCGGTTCGAGTGGTACTTCGCCCCGCAGCAGCGCGTTTCGGTGGGCGCCTTCTTCAAGCGCATCGACAACCCGATCGAAAGCTTCGTGACGGACAACGAGCAGTTCATCACGTCCTACGCGAACGCGCCGAAGGCCAATCTCTACGGTGCCGAGTTCGAAGTGCAGAAGTATCTGCCGCTGGACAAGTGGGGCGGCTTCTTCGCCACCCGCCGCGCGGTGGTGATCGGCAACTACACCTACTCGAAGTCCGAGCTGAAGGTGAACAGCACCGATACCACGCAGATCTACAACGTGGGCACCGACCTTGCGAGCACCTACTTCCGCAACGGCGCGCCGATGGCGGGGCAGTCCAGGCACCTCGCCAACCTGCAACTGGGGCTGGAAGATACCGACCACCTCTCGCAGCAGACCCTGCTGCTGAACTACGCCAGCAAGCGCGTGGTGACGCGCGGCCTCTACGGCACCGCGCAGCCCGACGTGGTGGAAGATCCCGGCTTCACGCTGGACCTCGTGATCCGTCAGGGGATCGAGATTGCCGGCAAGCAGATCGAACTGAAGCTGGAGGGGCGCAACCTCACCGGGCGCAAGCATCTGGAATACCAGCAGTTTGACGATGGCCGGGTGAACTTCAACACCTACGATCTGGGCCGCGTGTTCAACGCCTCGATCTCGCTCACGCTCTGATCGCTGCCCTCACCGCCGCAAAAGGGGCTCCGCCGCATATGCGACGGGGCCCTTTTTCGTTTGCGCCGGTGCGGCAAGGCCGCTAAGCGCGCGATGTCATTTGGGGAGTAGCCGCCCCGCATTCGTGCGAAGGCCCGTGCGTCAACATACTCGGTCGAGAGGCCGTGGCGGCGGGAGGAAGGATTTCGGTCCTTTCAGGCGAGACCGAATGGCGTTGCGTACCCACGTCCGGCCGGGCGGGAGGCGCGATGCCGTTCGTCTGTTCGCCTCCTGCCCGGCCCCCGGATAAACCATGATCCTCGAACCGTTCCTGACCTCGACCGCCGTGGTCGCGCTGGCCGAAATCGGCGATAAGACGCAGCTGCTGGCCATCGTCCTGGCCACCCGTTTCAAGAAGCCCTGGGCCGTTGTCGGCGGCATCCTGCTCGCCACGCTGGCGAACCACTTCCTTGCCGCGCTGGTGGGCGAGCAGGTGGCCGGTATTCTGGACGCGGCGTGGTTCCGCTATGCCATCGCCATCGGGTTCCTGGTGATGGGCGCCTGGACGCTGGTGCCGGACAAGCTGGACGACGACGAGGGCGAACCCAGGGCCGGGCGCCTCGGGCCGCTGATGGCGACTGCCATCGCCTTCTTCCTCGTCGAGATGGGCGACAAGACCCAGATCGCCACGATCGCGCTGGGCGCGCAGTTCCATGCCGTGCTGCCGGTCATGGCGGGCAGCACGCTGGGCATGATGATCGCCAACGTGCCTGCGGTGTTCATGGGTCAGGCGGTGCTGAAGGTCGTACCGCTGAACGTGATGCGCGTGCTCGCGGCGCTGCTGCTGATCGCCAACGGCATCTGGGCGCTCGCCGTCGCGGCAGGCTGGCTCTGAGGTAGGGGCCGGTGCGGGAGAGGAGCCTCTCCCGCATCCCCTTCCATCAGGCGATATCGAAGACGTAGCCGAGCGAACGCACGGTGCGCAGCGGATTGCCCGCCCCTGCCCCGCGCAAGGCCCGGCGCAGGCGGCCGACCCAGACATCGACGGTCCGCTCGTCCAGTGCCGGTTCCTGCTTGCCCAGCGCGGCGATCAGCTGGGCGCGGCTGAACACCCGCCCCGGATGCTCGATGAAATAACGCAGCAGGCGCAGTTCGTTGGGCATCAGAGCGATCGGGCGCCCCTGCCAGCGCGCCTGAAAGGCCGAGACGTCCACCGTCAGCTCGCCCTGCCCGACGACCCGCGTCCCCGCCACGTCCTGCTCGACCGGGCTGACACCCAGCACGCGGTCCAGCAGCACGTTGCGCGTCAAGGGGCCGGTGACGTAATCGTCCGCCCCCATGCGCAGCGCACGCTTGCGATCCTCGACATTGTCCTCTTCGAGCACCATCGTCACATGGGCATGTGCGGTCAGCGCATCGGCGCGCAGGCGGCGGCACAGCTCCAGCCCCGACATGTCGGGCAGCACCCAGTCGATGAACACCCACAGCGCCCCGTCCAGCAGCGGCAGTTCGCTCTGGCTGGTCCAGCGGTGGAACACCACTTCGATGTCGTCATGCCGGAACGAGGCAAGGCCGCCCTGCAATTCGCTGGCCAGAAGGATGTCGATCCGTCGCATATGCCTTTTACCCCTGAAACGCGCCCCTGAACGGCTGACGTCTGCGGTTCTGCGCGTGTCTTGCCGCCTGTTCATGACGAACGGGTGACAAAACGGCGTCTCTTTTCCGACGATGCCGCGTCTGCGAGAAAAACGCCCTCTGCACGCCCACCGCACACCCCTTTGCACCCGTCGCTGTCTTGGAAATGCCACGCAAACGTCACCGCCGCGCCATTGCCGGAGCGTAAAAGACACCGAACTGGACGTAGATGGAGTCCGAGGCATGGCGACGAAGCACATCGCACGCGCAGAGCAGGTCGCAAGGACCGGCCTGACCACCACCAACGATCTTCCCACCAAGACCGGATTCGGCTCCGGCATTCCCATCGGGCGCATCCCCGAATGGCTCGACCTTCCCGAGCCGCGCGGCTTCCGGCCCAAGCGCAAGTACCGCACCGTGTGGATCTCCGACGTCCACCTCGGCACGCGCGGCTGCAATGCCGAGATGCTGGTCGATTTCCTGCGCTCGATCGAGTGCGAGACGCTCTATCTGGTGGGCGACATCATCGACGGCTGGCGCCTGCGCAAGGGCTGGTACTGGCCCGATGCCCACAACGAGGTGATCCGCCGCATCCTCAAGATGGCGCATCGCGGCACCCGCGTCGTGCTCGTCGCGGGCAACCATGACGAGATGCTGCGCGACTATGCGGGCATGACCTTCGGCGGCGTCGAACTGGCGCTGGAGGCCGAGCACCTGACCGCCGACGGCCGCCGCCTGCTGGTGACGCACGGCGATGCCTTCGACGGCGTGGTGCTCTACCACAAGTGGCTCGCGTTCCTGGGCGATCAGGCCTACACCATGCTGCTGCGCGCCAACATCGTGTTCAACGCGGTGCGCCGCCGCTTCCACATGCCCTACTGGTCGCTGTCGGCCTACCTCAAGAAGCGGGTGAAGAACGCCGTCTCGTTCATCTCCAGCTTCGAGGAAGCCGTGGCGCTCGAAGCCACGCAGCGCGGCTTCGACGGCGTGGTCTGCGGCCATATCCACTGCGCCGAGATCCGCGAATTCGCCGGGATCACCTATTACAACGATGGCGACTGGGTGGAGAGCTGCACGGCGCTGGCCGAAGACTTCACCGGCCACCTTTCGATCATCGACTGGATCGCCGAGACCGGCGGGCGCACGGTGCCGCTCCATGACAGCGCCGAAGCCGCTTCGACCACGCGCGAGAAGGCCGACGCGTGAAGCTGGCCCTTGCGACCGATGCGTGGCTGCCGCAGGTCAACGGCGTCGTCCGCTCGCTCGGCGCCACGCTCGATGAAGTGACCGCGCGCGGGCACGAGGTCGAGCTGATCGCGCCGGACCGGTTCTGGACGGTGCCGATGCCCGGCTATGCCTCGATCCGCATGGCACTGGCCCCGCGCTTCGGGGTGCGCCGCATGCTCGACCGCGCCGCGCCTGAGATCGTCCACATCGCCACCGAAGGCCCGATCGGCTGGGCCGCGCGCGGCTGGTGCCTGTCGCGCGGGGTGCCGTTCACCTCGGCGTTCCACACCCGCTTTCCCGAATATGCCGCCGTGCGCACGGGGCTGAGCGCGGAATACTTCTGGCCGATCCTGGAGCGCTTCCACGCCGCCAGCCGCGCGGTGCTGGTCTCCACCCCCAGCCTGTCGGACGAACTGGCAGGCCGGGGGATCACCCATACCCGCCGCTGGAGCCGGGGCATCGACCAGACGCTGTTCACCCCCGAAGGTCCGCACCACCCGGCGATGGCCGCGCTGCCGGGGCCGGTGCTGCTCAACGTCGGCCGCGTCGCGCCCGAAAAGAACCTTGAGGCGTTCCTCGACGCCGACGTGCCCGGCAGCAAGGTGGTGGTGGGCGACGGCCCCGCGCTCGACACCTTGCGCCGCCGCTATCCGCATGTGCTGTTCACCGGACCGCTGACCGGCGAGGCGCTCGCCAGCGCCTATCGCGCCGCCGACTGCTTCGTGTTCCCCAGCCGCACAGATACCTTCGGCCTCGTGGTGATCGAGGCCCTTGCCTGCGGCACGCCGGTCGCCGCCTATCCCGTGACCGGCCCGATCGATATTCTGGGGCCAGACGGCTGCGGCATCGACGCTGCCCTGCCTGAGCCCGCAGGCGCGGTCCACGAAGACCTCGCCACCGCGATCCGCACCGCCCTCACCGCCCGGCGCCGCGACGCCGCCGCGCTCGGCGCGCTCTATTCGTGGGAACGCGCCACCGACCAGTTCCTCGCCGCCATCCGCGAGGCGGTCGACGGCGCCAGGGAAGCCTTGCGCGACGCGGCTTGAGGGAGGACACCTGAGACCTGCCATGCCGCAAGCATCAGTCTGCTGCGCGCCATGCAGGCTTGCAGAATGTTCACCCCCTTCGTCATTCCCGCGAAGGCGGGAATCCAGTAGCAACCTTGCGATGAAGGACACCTTCGCGCCCGCCGTCTATATTCTCGCGTCGGCGCGAAACGGTACGCTGTACACCGGCACCACGTCGAACCTGATCCAGCGCATTGCCCAGCATCGCAGCGAGCATTTCGGCGGCTTCAGTGCCCGCTATGGAATCAAACTGCTGGTGTGGTTCGAAATGCATGCGACGATGGAGCACGCGATCCAGCGGGAGAAACGGATCAAGGCATGGAACCGGGGCTGGAAACTGCGGCTGATCGAGGAAGGAAATCCGCAATGGCGCGATCTCGCCAGCGATCTTGGTTTCGAAGCGCTGCGCTGACTGGATTCCCGCCTTCGCGGGAATGACGAAGTGCTGGATGCCCGGTCCTGCTGCGACAACTTATGCGACGAACTTCCGAACCCGACAGTCTCCTATCACCCCCCCTCAGTTCACGTCCATCGCGTAACCGGCGGCGCGGACGGTGCGGATGGGGTCGGTGTCGCCGTCGCGGTTGATGGCCTTGCGCAGGCGGCGGATGTGGACGTCGACGGTGCGCTCGTCGATGTCGCTGTCCATGCCCCACACGCCGTCGAGGATCTGCTGGCGCGAGACCACGCGGTTGGGGCGCTCCATGAAGTAGCGCAGCAGGCGGAACTCGGTGGGGCCGAGGTGCAGCGGCTCACCGCCGCGCCGCACGCGGTGGCTGGTCGCGTCCAGCTCGATATCGCCCCATTGCAGCACCGATCCGGCCAGCGAAGGACGGGCGCGGCGCAGCAGCGCCTCGACACGGGCGAGCAGTTCGCGCGGGAGAACGGCTTGGTCATGTAATCGTCGGCGCCGGTCTTGAGGCCGCGGATCATGTCCTCTTCCTCGCCGCGCGCGGTCAGCATCATGATCGGGATCTGCGCGGTCTCGCGGTCCTTGCGCAGCTGGCGGCAGACCTCGATGCCGGGGACGTGATCGATCATCCAGTCGAGCACGATGGCATCGGGTGCCTGCTCGGCGACCATCAGCAGCGCTTCTTCGCCATCGCCGGTGGTGCGCACCTGATAGCCCTCTGCGCTGAGGTTCCAGCTGAGCAGTTCGCACAGCGCGCGGTCGTCCTCGACGACGAGAATCGAAGGGTTCATGGTAGAGCGGCTCCGGTATCGTCGGTGAGACTGTCGCGCTCGGTGCAGTATTCCCCGGTCGCGGCGAAATAGACCATCTCGGCAACGTTGGTGGCGTGATCGCCGATGCGTTCCAGGTTGCGGGCGATGAACAGCAGTTGCGCGGCGCTGGTGATCGTCGCCGGGTTCTCCATCATGTGGGTCAGCAGCGAGCGGAACAGCGTGTTGTAGAACTGATCGAGCTTCTGGTCGCGGCGGATCACCTCGACGCTGAGCATGGCATCGCGCGATCCGTAGGCGTTGAGCACGTCGCGGACCATCGATTCGGCGATCTCGGCCATCATCGGCACCAGCTGGATCGGCTCGATCATCGCCCGGCGCTCCAGCCCATCGACACGCTTGGCGATGTTCTTGGCATAGTCGCCGATGCGCTCGATCACGCCGGAGATCTTGAGCGCGGCGATCACGTCGCGCAAATCGTCCGCCATCGGCGCGCGCAGCGCGATGGTGCGCACCGCCAGCCGGTCGACCTCAGCCTCCAGCGCATCGATGCGCGCATCCTGCGCGACCACTTGCGCGGCAAGCTCGTCGTCATGCCGGGTCAGCGCGATGATCGCATCGCGGATCGCCACTTCGGCAAGCCCGCCCATCTCGGCGACGAGGCCGCGAAGCTGCCCGATCTCGGTGTCGAAGGCCTTGACGGTGTGCTCAACCATATTTCCGTTCCCCAAGAGGCGGGTTCTGCCCGCCCCGGCATTTGCATAATCCGGCAGGTCCCGAAAGCGATGTAGATACCGCTCGCGTCGCCGCGTCCAGCCAAAGCCTGCATCCGTGCCCTAGCCCCGGATCATGTCACTTCCATGACTGAAACGCGACAGGCGCCGGGCGATCTCCGGCCTGCTGACCTCAGAAGTCATATTGCGCCCGCATGCCGACCACATCGAGTTCATAGTCCGCGCTGCCGGTCGGCGTCGTATAGGCGCTGCCGTTGACCCAGACGTGGCCATAGTCGGCCAGCATCCGCACATAGTCGGTCAGTATCCAGACTGCCGAAAGACTGGCGGTTTTCTGCCGTCCGCCATGGATGCCGGCACTGTCGAGGTCGAGCCAGTCGTAGCGGGTGTTGATCTGGATCGCACCAAGGCCGCCCTTGTCGAGCCCGTGCTTCGGGCGGATGCGCTCGTAGATGCCGTCCTTGTAGGCGGTCTCGTCCTTCGTCAGCAGATAGCCGACTTCGGCATAGCCGCCGGTGAAGGTGGGATCGGCGCCATCGCTGCGGTGTACCGTCTGCCAGTAGCTTTCCGCCGTCGCGTGAAAGCGCCCGGCGATATAGGCGCCTTCCAGTGCAAGGCCCCGCTCGCCGCTGGCGGGAATGGCGCCGGTGGTGATCAGACGGATATCGGTGGTGTGCGCGAAGGGGCGCACCCGGTCGGTGATCGTGGCATTGAAGGCTGCGGCATGGTTGAAATGCACCGAGCCCCCCAGGTGCAGCGTGCCCCCTGCCAGTCGCGGCATCAGCACCAGCCGCCCGTCGAGGCTCCAGTTCTTGTCGTAATCGCTGTTCAGGGCCTGCGCATCGTCACCGAACACTCCGCCCTGCGCCAGCACGATACCGTGGCGATACTGCACGCTGGCGCCCACCCGACGCTCGAAGTTGAAGGCCTGCCCGAAGGTCGAGCGCTCCATCAGCGTCAGGTTGAGATCGGAGGCCAGTTCCTCCAGCCCCCAGAACGGCTTGTGCTGGCCCACCGTCACCCGCACGTCCTTCGTGACATCATAGGTGAGATAGACATCGGTCAGCAGTACGGTCGAAGCGGCGAAGTCAGCCTCCACGCGATAGCCGAAGCCGCCGGGCATCGTGCCGTCCACCCCGAAATAAAGTCGTCGCAGTTCGACGCCCGTGCCCATCTGGCGATTGGCGTCGCCCGAAAGGCCGTTCGGCGCATTGATCGAGGCCATGTCCACCTGCACGCGCCCGCGCGGCTTGAAACTCCAGCCATCGGCGGTCGAAAGCTGCGGCGCCCCTTTCCAGACGACAGTGGTGGCCGTTGCTGCGGCGGGAACAGGCGCCGGGGCTGGAACCGGGGCAGCGGTCGGCGTTTGGACGGCGACAGGCGGAACCGCAGCAGCCTGTGCCCGCGCGTCCTGCAACTGCGCTTCCAGATCATCGATCCTCTCGCTCATCGCGCGAAGCTGCGCGCGCATCGCGGCAAGGTCCTGCTCCACATTCGGCGCATCGGAGGTCGAGGCCACGGCTGGCCCGGCACTTTGCGCGCAGGCGGGCTGCGGAGAGAGACAGCCTGCGGCCAGGATCAGGGCAAGGCAGGACGGCGAAAGGAAACGCGACATGGCTTCGAGGCTCTCCGTGAACACTTCGTTTCACTTCGGAGACGCTCATATGACCAGCACGTGACAGTTACGTGACACCTCCGGCACAGCGCATGACGCAAGACGACCGTGGTCTCGCCGAGACCGGACGCCATCCTGCAATGCCAATGCGTTAGAAGAAACTCACCCTTCGCGCAGCGGCAGCATCAACGAGGCGGTGGTGCCGCGTCCGGGCCGACTGTCGACATCGAATCGGCCGCGATGACGCTCGACGATGTGCTTGACGATCGACAGGCCAAGCCCGGTCCCGCCCACCGCGCGGCTGCGACTGGTATCAGCGCGATAGAACCTTTCGGTGATGCGCGGGAGATGTTCGGGCGCGATCCCCTCGCCCTCGTCGCGCACGGTAACGAGCACCCAGCCGGTGCGCGCAGCCTCCACCGTCACTTCGACCGGGCCGCCCTCCTTGCCGTACTTCAGCGCGTTGTCGATCAGGTTGCGCAGCACCTGCCCCAGCTGACCGCGATCGCCCGTCACCGGCGCCTCTGCGCTGTGCGCCACGAAATCGACCTGCGCGCTGCCGCGAAACTCGCCGACCACTTCCTGTGCCAGCGCCATCACCTCGACCCGGTCGGACGGCGCCTCGTGCTTCACCGCCTCGATCCGCGACAGCGACATGAGATCGGAGATCAGCGCCTGCATGCGCTGCGCCTCGTGGCGGATGGTGTCGAGGAAGCGCGCGCGCAAGGCTTCGTCTCCCCCGGCCTTGGGGTTCATCAGCGTCTCGCAATAGCCGATCACATTGGCCAGCGGCGTGCGCAGTTCGTGGCTGGCATTGGCGACGAAATCGGCATGCGACTTCGCCACGCTGACCCGCTCGGACAGATCGTAGAGGCTGACCAGCCGCTCCGCCGGGCCGATCACCCGGCAATCGACTTCCCACACACTGGAGCCGGTCGAAAGCCCCGGCACCCGCGCCTGTCCGCCCTCGTCCGAGAGGATCACCGCCACCGCGCGCGGATCGCGGATGGCTATGCGCACGTCCTGCCCCATGATGTGCCCGCCCAGCACGCCGCGCGCCGCCGCATTGGCAAAGCGCACCATCCCGCGCGACGTCACGAGCGCCGGGGTCTGGAGGTGATCAAGCAGGTTCACGCCTTCAACGGCCATCACAATCACGCCTTGTCCTGTCCGCGGAGCCGAACCGCTCCCCTGTCACACACGCGCCCTAGCACAGCGTGCGCCGCGCACCATATGAAGGGGCAAGGAAAGAGGTCCATCGTGGCACTATGATGACAGGCGATTGACGCTTGGTATCATACCAGATATAACCAATAATACCAATTCAGACATGAAATTGTTCGTATACGAATTCATATGGTCAATTTCTTGCTTTGGATCGCGACCCAATGTGGGTAAGCAGCGCAGGCCTGTCGGGCATGGACTCACACGACGCACTCAATGCGTCGGGAGCCGCAGCATGCCCGTGAATTGTTCCGGGTCGGGAGAGGAAGCAGCAGGCGCTGCCGTTCCGACGAGATTGGTGGTAGTGTAGCCCTGTGTCGAAATTCACTTCGGATCGCCTGCTTCTTTTCGGTGCCACCGGCGACCTGTCGAGCCGCATGCTGCTCCCCTCGCTCTGCGCGCTCGACGCAGAAGGGCTGCTGAACCCCGAGATCCAGATCATCGGCACCGCGCGTTCGGAAATGAGCGATGCGGAGTTCCGCAACTTCGCCCGCCAGTCGCTGGAGAAGTTCCTGCCCGCAGACCGTCGCGGCAGCATGGCGACCTTCCTGAACCGCCTGACCTACCAGCCGCTCGACGCCACCGACCTCGATGGCTTCAAGGCGCTGGCCGAAAAGGTCGGCACGCCCAAGGAAGGCCTGTCGATCTTCCTGTCGACCGCGCCCAGCCTGTTCGAGGCGACCATCCACGGCTTGCAGAGCAGCGGCTTGGCAGGTCCCAACACCCGCATCGGCCTGGAAAAGCCGCTTGGCACCGATCTGGCCTCCTCGAAGGTCATCAACGACGCCGTTGCCGCCGCGTTTCCGGAAGACCGCATCTTCCGCATCGACCACTATCTGGGCAAGGAAACCGTCCAGAACCTGCTGGCGCTGCGCTTTGCCAACATCATGTTCGAGCCGCTGTGGAATGCCGCGCACATCGAACACGTCCAGATCACCATCGCCGAGACGGTGGGCCTCGAATCGCGTGTCGCCTATTACGACGACAGCGGCGCCCTGCGCGACATGGTGCAGAACCATATGCTCCAGCTGCTGGCGCTCGTCGCGATGGAGCCGCCGGTATCCTACGATGCCACCGCCGTGCGCAACGAGAAGGTGAAAGTCCTGCACTCGCTGCGCAAGGTCCAGGCGTCCGAGACCGTGACCGGGCAGTACCGCTCTGGCGCGATCGGCGGCAAGGCGGTGCCCGGCTACGACGACGAGCTGGGCAAGGATTCCAACACCGAGACGTTCGTCGCGATCAAGGCGCATGTCGACAACTGGCGCTGGCACGGGGTGCCGTTCTACTTGCGCACCGGCAAGCGCCTGCCGCGCCGCACGACCGAGATCACCATCCAGTTCCGCGACGTGCCGCACTCGATCTTCACCGGGCGCGGCGCCCGCACGGTGCCCAACCGCCTCGTCATCGGCATCCAGCCCGAAGAGAACGTGACGCTCTCGCTGATGGCCAAGGTGCCGGGTCTCGACCGCGACGGCGTGGGCCTGCGCTCGGTGCCGCTGGCGATCACCATGCCCGATGCCTTCGCCGGTCCGCAGCGCCGCATCGCCTACGAACGCCTGCTGCTGGACCTGATCGAAGGCAACCAGACGCTGTTCGTGCGCCGCGACGAAGTGGAAGCCCAGTGGGACTGGATCGACGCGATCCGCGCCGTCTGGGAGGAACAGTCGCAGGAGCCCAAGCCTTATACCGCCGGAAGCTGGGGCCCGTCTGCCGCCATCGCCCTCGCCGAGCGCGACGGCGTGACGTGGCAGGAATGATGGGGCAGGAGTGACCGGACGGGATACCGAACGGGCGTGATCCCGCCTTCCCGCCGCGTTGCCCCTCCGGCAGCGCGGCACCACCGATGCGGCGCAAGGCGCATCGGCTCGATTGCAGACCGGCCCCGCCGGAACGACAGCCCCCGGGGACAGGGGGATGACACAGGATACTGGAGTACCCAGGCATGACCAATCTCGCCCCTGCCCTTTCGCGCGTGACCGATCGCATCATCGAGCGTTCCAAGCCCAGCCGCACCCGCTATCTTGAGCTGATGGCGCGGGAAAGCGATCGCCATGCAGACCGCAACTTCCTCTCATGCTCGAACCTGGCGCACGGTTTTGCCGCCTCGGGCGAGGACAAGCCTTCGCTCGCCGCCGGACGCGCGCCGAACCTGGGCATCGTCACCGCCTACAACGACATGCTCAGCGCCCATCAGCCCTATGGCCGCTACCCTGAGCAGATGAAGCTGTTCGCCCGCGAAGTGGGCGCCACGGCACAGGTCGCAGGCGGCGTTCCGGCGATGTGCGACGGCGTGACGCAGGGGTTCGACGGCATGGAACTGTCGCTGTTCAGCCGTGACACCATCGCGCTTTCCACCGCC